>DATAOV010000001.1:0-104799 GCA_036265535.1 Gaiellaceae bacterium
GCCCATCTCGCCCCACAGGGAGCGGTCGACGAGCTGCCCGGAGGTGTCGAGGCGAACGCCCCACAGCCGCGGGCCGAGGGCGCGCGCCACCTCGAGCGCGGTCTGCATCGAATCGTTCTCGAAGTCGACGAGCACGGTCACGTTCATCTCTGGGTCGATGTTCTCGACGAACTTCGTCGCCGCGAGCACGGTGTTGCCGCCGTACGCCGCGATCAGGGCGTGCGGCACGGTCCCGATCCCGCGCCCGCCCCACCAGGAGGCCTGCGCCTCGGACGTGACGCCGATCTCGGTGCCCACCACCTGCCCGGCCACGAAGGCCGCGTAGCCGTCCCCGGTCTGGACGCGGTGGTGGTCGTGCCTCGCGGGCATGAAGATGATCGGCTTGCGGTTGGCCGCCTCGAGCACGCGCACGACGTTGCTGGTGATCAGCGTCCGCCGGGCCAGCACGCCGAGGTAGACCGTCTCGAGGTGGGCGAAGCCGGTGTAGTCGCCCTCGATCCGCAACACCGGCTCGAACGGCTCGATCGGGTCGCCGTCGTAGAGCGCGTGGACGGTGAGGTCGTCCCAGTCCTCCGCGCAGAGCTTCAGCACGGCGATCGCCTCGTCGATCCCGCCCAGGTACGAGTGCTTCTTCTGAAAGACCTGCATCACGACGCGCGGGTGGCGGCCGTCGCGGAGCAGCACCTCCCGCGTGTGGTTGAAGTACGCGTCGGTGTAGTAGCCCTCCCGCATCTTCTCGACGGGAAGCTCGAAGATGTCGGGCGGAAGCCGCCGCTTAGTTCTGGTCTGCTCCATCGGCGGTGCGCTCCAGCTCGAGGCAGGCCGCGAGGGCTGCCTCGGCTACCTCGAGCTGCTCGGGACTCGGCTCGGCCGTCGCCAGCCGGTGCTGGAGCTCGTGCCCCGGCTTGGCCAGCACCCGCGAGAGCGGGTGCTCCGGATTGCGCGCCATCCAGGCGAAGATCTCGGTCGACGCCGCGACCGCACCGAGCTGCGCCGTCACGCGGGCCGGGGTGCGCAGGTGCGCGGGAGCGCGCGAGGCGAGGGCACCGCCGACGGCGGAGCTCGCGACGAGCGGACCGAGCATGTGAGAGCCGCAGCGCTCGTGCTCACGCGCCCGCGGCTCGCCGTGCTCGTAGCTCCCGATCGAGATGTGCTCGGCGCCGTGGTAGGCGGCGAGCTCGGAGCCGCGCATGGCGAGCGCGGCCGGCGCGAGCGACAGGAAACCGCCGACGAGCTCCCGCGCGAGCGGGCTCAGCCTCCGGGACTCCTTCACCGACCGGACGGCAAGCGCTGTGCCCAGCATCGCGGCCAGCACCTGCGGGCGCTGGAAGGGAAGCCGCGCCTCGGGCAGCCGGCGGCGCACCTGGGGCAGGAGCGCGAAGACCTCGGCCATGCGGGCCGGTCCTCGCAGCAGCGGGTTGCGCACCGTCGCGGCGCGGAACCGCTTGTAGTCGGAGGCGACCTTCAGCTCACCGCCTGGCGTCCTGATCGCACACGCCCATGAGTTGGGGCCGTGCACGAGCACGCCGTTGATCAGCGCCATCCCGCCGAGTCGGATCTTCTCGTCCATCGCGAAAGAGCCTAGCTGGTGCCCGTCACCTCGACGGCCACGTGACGGAAGCACTGCACCGCCAGCTCCAGATCGTCGACGGCGATCCGTTCGTCGGCGGAGTGGATCAGCCGGGCTGCGACCTGCGGGTCCATCGCCCGCATCGGGCAGAACCCGTAGACCACGGTCCCGAACGCCTCGCGCAGCCAGTGACTGTCGGTGAAGCCAGCCACGCAGACGGGGAGCACCGCTGCCTCTGGCTCGATCTCGGCGACAAAGCTCTCGACCGCATCCCAGAGCGGCGTGTCCAAGGGGGAGCGGGTTCCGCCTCGGGCCTCGATCCACTCGAAGTCGTAGTCGCCCTCGCCGAGCACCTCGCGCAGGAGCGGCTCGACCTCGTCCTGAGTCTGGCCAGGCAAGAGGCGACAGTCGACCACCACCTCGCAGACGTGCGGGATCACGTTCCGGCGCTGCGAGGCGGAGATCATCGTCGGCGAGAGCGTCAGCGACAGCAGCGGCTCGAGCAGCTCCGCGGCCAACGGGTCGACCTCGCGCGCGAGCTCGAGCGCCTCGGCCGGCTCGAGTGGACGACCGGCGACCGCCTCGATGACCGCGCTCGTCTCCGGCCCGAGGTGGAGCTCGGGCTCGTAGGCGGCGAGCCGCTCGAGCAACGGCGCGGCCTTGACCAGGGCGTTGTCGGCGATTCCCGGCATCGAGGCGTGACCCGCGCGCCCGTAGACGCGCACCCGGAACGGCGAGCTCATCTTCTCCGCGCTCGAGCAGATGTAGTACGGCCGGCCCAGCAGCTCGATGCGCTCGCCCGCGCCCTCGTTGAGGGCGTAGTCGACGCGGACGGCGTCCGGGTGCGTCTCGCAAAGCCACGGCAGGCCGAACCCCTCACCCACCTCCTCGTCGGCGGCCGCCACGAAGACGAGGTCGCCCGCAGGGCGGAATCCCTCGCGCGCGAGCGTCGCCATGGCCACCGCGCTCGCGGCGACTTGGCCCTTCATGTCCAGCGCGCCGCGACCCCAGATCTCGCCGCCGCGCAGCTCCCCGGACCACGGGTCCGCCCGCCACTCCGAGGCGTCGGCCACCACCGTGTCGGTGTGCGAGAGGAGCATCAAGCTCGGGCCACCTCCGCTGCCTGGCAGCCGCGCCACGAAGTTCGACCGCTCGGGCGTCCGCGCGCACAGCTCGCTCTCGACACCGCTCGCGGCCAGGTAGTCGCGCAGGAGCTCCGCAGCCTGGGTCTCGTTCCCCGGCGGGTTGACCGTGTCCAGCCGGATCAGCTCTTGGAGGAGACTCGCGGCCTCGTCCCGCAAGGAGAGTGTCACCATCAGCCCTCTTCGATCGAGAGCTGCGTCAGACGGTTCCGTGCGGCCCACAGCTCAGGGAAGAACCGGTGCTTGATCAGGCCCCCGAGCAACTCGACCGGCGTGCCCTGGGTGCCGACGACCTGGTCACCGATCACGCGCGCGACCACGAGGTAGTGGCGCATCCGCCAGAGAGCTATCCGCTCGTCCCAGGCGATCAGCTGCTCGGCGAGCTGGTAGAGATCCTCGCGCTCGCGGCCCTGCCGGTAGAGCTCGACGATGGTCAGCCCCTCGTCGCGCAGCAGGTGCGAGAACGCCTGGCCGAGCTGCGGGGTCAGCCGACGAATCTCACGGAACCCCGGCGAGTCGAAGCCGCTCCCGTGCCCGAGCACTTTGCGGATCTCCTGGTACTCCCACGGCGACATGTTCTCGAGCATGTCGAGCTGGCCGATCACGTACTCGACGCACTCGATCGCCCGCCGGAGCAGCCGCTCGGCCGGAGCGAGCTCCTTGCGCTCGAGAAGAGCGGTCGCCTCCTCCACCTCGTTCCACGCGAGCTGCAACCACAGCTCCGAGGCCTGATGAACGGTCTGGAAGAGGAGCTCGTCGCGGTGAACCCGCTCGTCCGGGCGCTTCTGGAGCGCGAGGAGGTCGTCGGTGCGGAGGTACCGCTCGTAGTCGCTCGCGCCCTCGCCCGGGAGGACGGGCTGGGTGTAGTCCTCCACTCCGCCGGTCGCCACGGCGGGAGCATACTTCCCGCGTGAGCGACCTCTTCTCCGACGCGGCCCGTGAGCGCCTCGACGAGGTGGCGCCGCTCGCCCTGCGGCTGCGTCCGAGGACGCTCGACGAGTTCGCGGGTCAAGAGCAGGTGCTCGGCGAAGGCTCGGCCCTCCGGCTCGCGATCGCCGAGGACCGGGTCGGCTCGATGATCCTCTACGGGCCGCCCGGCACCGGCAAGACGACCCTGGCCCGCATCGTCGCCGTCACCACGGGGGCCGCCTTCGAGGAGCTCTCCGCGGTCTCGGCCTCGGTCGCCGACGTCCGTGCCACCCTCGCCCGTTCACGCGACCGGCTCGGCGGCTCCGGACAGCGAACGATTCTCTTCCTGGACGAGATCCACCGCTTCAACAAGGCACAGCAGGACGCGCTGCTGCCGGCGGTCGAGGAGGGGCTGCTGACGCTGATCGGCGCGACCACCGAAAACCCGTACTTCGAGGTCAACTCCGCCTTGCTGTCGCGGTGCCAGATCTACGAGCTCGAGCCGCTCCGCGAGGACGAGCTCGCGCTGATCGTCCGGCGCGGGGCCGAGGCGCTCGAGACCGAGGTCGCGCCCGACGTGGTCGAGCTGATCGCCCGTCGGGGCGGCGGGGACGCCCGCAACGCGCTCAACATCCTCGAGCTCGCCGCGCAGACCGCGCGCGCGGAGGAGAGCGCGGTCGCCGAGGCCCACGTCGAGGACGCTTCGCGCAAGCGGCCTCTGGTCTACGACAAGGGCGGCGACGCGCACTACGACTTCATCTCGGCCTTCATCAAGTCGATGCGTGCCTCGGATCCCGATGCGTCGGTCTACTACCTCGCGGCCATGCTCGAGGGCGGAGAGGACGCTCGCTTCATCGCCCGACGCATGATCGTTCTGGCCTCCGAGGACATCGGTAACGCCGACCCGCGGGCGCTGCTTGTCGCCGTCGCGGCGGCCCAGGCGGTCGAGCACGTCGGCCTGCCCGAGGCCCGGCTCAACCTGGCGCAGGCTGCGATCTACCTCGCGCGGGCGCCGAAGTCGAACGCCTCCTACGTCGCGCTGAAGGAGGCCGCAGCGGACCTGCGCGAGCACGGGCACGCGCGTCCTCCGGACTCTCTGCGCGACGCGAGCTACCCAGGCGCGCGCAGGCTCGGCCGGGGCGCCGGGTACGTCTATCCCCACGACGACCCGCAAGGGTTTGAGGTCGACTGCCTCCCGGAAGAGTTGAGAGGCACCGTCTACTATCGGCCGTCCGGATCGGGCGAGGAGGAGGCAGACGATGGCGATTGAGCGGCAAGCCCAGGCGACGTGGGAGGGCGATCTCCGCAACGGTGCGGGGCGGTTCGAGGTCGGCAGCGGGGCGATCAGAGGCCAGGAGGTCACTTTCGCCTCGCGCTTCGAGGACTCCGGCGGCAAGACGAGCCCCGAGGAGCTGATCGCCGCCGCGCACGCGACCTGCCTCTCGATGGCCCTCGCGAACGGACTGGCCCAGGCCGGCCATCCGCCGACCCGCCTCGAGACCGACGCGGTCGCCACGCTCGATCAGGCCGAGGGCGGCTTCCGCATCACCTCGCTGCGCCTGTCGGTGCGCGGTCAGGTCGAGGGGATCGACGAGGAGGCGTTCCGGGCGGCGGCCGAGGAAGCGAAGCAGGTCTGCCCGGTCTCGAACGCCCTCGCCGACAGCGTCGAGATCACGCTCGACGCATCACTCGCCTAGTCCGAACCGCGCTCGATCCGGGTAGCCGCGAACTCGCCGAACTCACCGCCCATAGCCCGGTAAGCGGCCGCTGCGCGCTCGACGTCGTACTCGGTGCGCCGAAACGCGAAGTCGCCGTCGTCGCCGCGGACTGCCCACGCTGAGCGCTCGTCGCCGTCGAGCGGCATGCCGACGCTGCCCGGGTTGAGCAGCTCCGTTCCGTCCGGCCCCGGCCGGCGGAACTGCTGGTGGCTGTGGCCGAACACGACCGTCTGGTCGTGAACGCCGCCGAGCATCCGGGCCTCGTCCTCTTGCGGCTCCGGAGCGAAGCTCTCCACGTCGGAGACCGGAGAGCCGTGGACGTAGAGGACGCCGTCGAGCTCGGCCTGCGGCGGCAGCCGGTAGAGCCACTCGATCTCGTCTTCAGGGAGCCCGCCCGTGAAGTGCTCGTACACCTCCATCACCTCGGCCCGATCCTCGGGCGGCTCCCGCAACCAGCGCTCGCCGTTGCCCCGGATCCAGGTCGCGTTCTCGAGCTGTCTGAGGCGTGCCAGCGTCTCCAGCGGCCACGGGCTCGGCGTGCCGTAGTCGCCGCCGAGCAGCCAGCCGTCGACGCCGGCGGCGTCCGCCTCCGAGAGCACCTCCTCGAGGGCGGGCAGGTTCCCGTGAATGTCGTACAGCAAGCCCAGCACCGCGGGTAGTGTCGCGCGAATGCGCTTGCACGTGCACGAGTGGGGAGACCCGAATGCTCCACCGGTCGTCTGCCTCCACGGCGTCTCGGCGCACGGGCGCAGGTTTCGCAAGCTCGCCGAAGAGGGTCTGGCCCGGTATTTTCGGGTCCTCGCACCCGATCTGCGCGGCCACGGACGGTCGGGCTACGACCCTCCCTGGGACATTGCGACGCATCTCGACGACGTTCTGGAGAGTGTCGAAGCGGCCGGCGTCGAGCGCGCCGCCTGGGTCGGCCACAGCTTCGGCGGCCGCTTGGTGCTCCACCTCGCCGCGCAGGCTCCGGAGCGCCTGACGGCGGCGGTCCTCCTCGACCCCGCGATCCAGATCCTTCCCCACGTCGGGCACGACTTCGCCCAGGAAGCCGCCCTCGACCACTCCTTCGCCTCGGTCGAGGAGGCGATCGAATCGCGCCTCGCCAGCGGAGCGCCCACGCCGAGGGCCTTCCTCGAGGAGGAGGCGGAAGAGCACCTCGAGTCCTCGCCGGACGGCCGGCTGCGCTGGCGGTTCTGCCGCTCAGCGGTCGTCACGGCCTACGGCGAGCTCTGCACCGAGCCGCCTCGGCCGACGGTGATGTGTGTCCCGACCCTGCTCGTGCACGCCTCGCAGTTCGGCCTCGTGCGCGAGGAGCAGCTCGACGAGTACGCGAGCGCGCTGAGCGAGCGGCTCGAGGTGACGGGCGTGCCCGGCGGCCACATCGTCTACTGGGATGCCTACGAGGAGACCGCCGACGCGGTCGAGAAGTTCCTCTTGCGTCACAGTGACGTTTCCCACGCGTGACGCCGCGCCGGCTACGGTGATCCCGCGGGGGAACACACACGGGGGACCCGGGGGCTCAGGCTTCAGATGTCACAGAATGCGCGCGCCGAGGGCGCTCGCGACCAGCTCGACCGCGAGCTTTCCGGTCTGGTTCTCCCGATCGAGGATCGGATTGACCTCCACGACCTCGAGCGAGCGCACCAGTCCCGACTCAGCGACCAGTTCCAGGGCGAGGTGCGCCTCGCGATAGGAGAGCCCGCCGCGGACCGGGGTGCCGACGCCCGGCGCCACCTCGGGGTCGAGCACGTCCAGGTCGAGGCTCACGTGCACGAACCCGGGGCCGGCCACGCGCTCGAGGGCTTCCCCCATCGCCGGCTCGACGCCGAGCCGGTCGAGGTCGCTCATCGTGAACACGAGCGCATCGAGCTCCGCCAGCAGCTCGCGCTCGGCCGGGTCGAGCGACCGCACGCCGAATAGGACGACGCGCCTCGGCTCGACGGCCGGTAGCGGATAGACCTCGCTCTCGAATTCCGGCCCGCCGAGGCCGAGCGCCGCGGCCAGCGGCATTCCGTGGACGTTCCCGGTCGGCGAGGTGCCGGGCCGGTTCAGGTCGCCGTGCGCATCGAGCCAGAGCACGCCGCCCGCACCGGATGCGCGTGCGAGCCCGCCGAGCGTCCCCAGCGCGACCGAATGGTCGCCGCCCAAGACGAGCGGCACGAGGCCCTCATCGACCGCCCGGGCCACGAGCTCCGCGATTCGCTCGCAGGTCTCCTTGATCTGCGGGAGGAACCGGACGCGCTCGTCGCCAACGGCGCTCGCCTCGGCAACGGCCGTGACGACGTCACCCCAGTCGACGCAGCGTCGCCCGAGCTCCTCGATCCGCGGCTCGAGGCCCGCGTAGCGGATCGCCGACGGGCCCATGTCGACGCCACGGCGGCCGGCGCCGAGGTCGAGTGGGGCGCCGATCACCGCGACCGCATCCATCGGGTCTTGAGCAACCATCGCGGCAAGGCTAGCGTTGCCTGTTCAATGGATCACTCGCGCCCGGATGAGCCGCCCATCCGCGTCCTGATCGCAGACGACGACGGCGCCTTCCTCGACTCGCTCCAGGAGCTGATCGAGCGACAGCCGGAGTTGGCCGTCGTCGGAACGGCGCTCGACGGCCTTCAGGCAATCGAGCTCGCGGACGATCTCGACCCCGACGCAGTCGTGCTGGACCTGCACATGCCGCTGCTCGACGGCGTCAGCGCCGCGACTCGGCTGCGCCGGGACCATCCGAACATCTGCCTGATCGCACTGACCGGCGACGAAGCGCCGGCGCTGCACCGTGCCGTGCGTGATGCCGGCGCCGACGAGGTGCTCCTGAAGAGCGAGCTCGTCGAAGCTCTGGTGGATCGACTGTCGGCGGCTCGGGCGAGGAGTTAGGCGAAAGTGGCGAGGGCCGGAATCGAACCGGCGACACCACGGTTTTCAGCCGTGTGCTCTACCAACTGAGCTACCTCGCCGCGGTGGCCTAGTGTAGCCGCGCCGCACGCAAAAGAAGGACGTCCGGGCCGGTGTGACCGCGCCGCGAACGTCCTTTGCTGACAGCCTAGACCGGCTCCCGTTTGCGGGCAAGCAACGCCGTGCCCGCCCCGGCTCGGAAATCCGCAAACTCCGAGAAACCGCGACGCTCGAGCTCTGCTCGAAGCCGCTCCGGGGGAACCCAGATCGGCGTCTCGGGACCGACCGAGAACGAAAAGAGGGTCCAGCCGCGAGGTGCGGTCACCCTCGCCAGCTCGTCGAAGAACGGGATCATGTTCGCCAGTGTCACGAGCTCGAACGCCCCGTCCCGGTACGGGAGCCGAGCCCCGTCAGCCTGCTCGAAGTGGACACGGCCCGCGAGCTCCGGGGGCGTCTTGCGACGAGCCTCGGCGAGCATCTCCTCCGAGATGTCGACGCCGACGACCTCGGCCTCCGGAAAGTGCCGCGCCGCGACAAGCGCGGCCGCTCCCGTTCCCGTGCCAAGGTCGAGAACGTGTCGCGGCGAGCCCTCGACGGCCTCCAGCGCGCGCTCGTGCGAAGCGAGATGAGCGGGGTCGCGCATCGTGTCCCACCGCGGCGCGAGGGTGTCGAACTGGCGGCGCATCGTCCCCCGAAAGAAGCGCCAGAGGCGCGGCCGCCTGACGACGACGTCGGTGGCCAGACGCGCGAAGCGTCGGCCGAGGGTCTGCGCCAGCGAGCTCAGGGCGTCCTCAGGTGGATCCGGACTTCCTGACCGGCCCCGACGCCGAACATCTCGGCGGCGCTTCCACCGCTGATCGCGATCGCGACGTTTCCGTAGGCATCCTCGTAGAGGATGATGTCGCCCGCTCGCGCGTCCGCAAAGGTGCGTGCCGCAACCGCGTAGTAGCGGTCGAGCGCGATCTCGAGCTCGACGGTGACGCCGGGCAGCACGGCAGCCCGCTCGAGGTGCTCGCGCGCCAGGTTGAGCTGCACGTTCCCGAAGTGGTCGACGTACAGGACGACGGCGCGGATCCGGTTCTGCCCGACCTCGGGCTCCGGCACGTCGAGGCGTACGAGGGCCTGCGGGTCGATCGGCGGTCCCAGCTCGCTCAGCGCGACACCCAAGGCGAGATGTGCGGCGGCGGGAGAGAAGAGATCGCGGCCGTGGAACGTGCGAGAGACGGTGTCGAGCGCATACTCGGGGTTCGCCAGTTCGTGCGCCTCGTTGACGCCTCCGAGGCGCTCGGCGGCCGGAATGAGGAGGCCGTTGTCGGGGCCGACGAGCATCCTGCCGTCCTCCGTGCGCAGTGCGAGCGGCCTGCGGTGGCCTCCCACGCCGGGATCGACCACTGCGAGGTGAACGCCTTCGGGCATGTACGGAAGCGTGTTGCAGAGCACGAGAGCGCCCTGGAGCACGTGCTGCGGGGGAATCCCGTGGGTGATGTCGATGATCTCGACCTGGGGTGCGAGCCGCTTCATGACGCCGTGGCAGGTTCCGACGAAGTCGTCCTGGAGCCCGAAGTCGGAGAGGAACGTGATGACCACGCGGGGAGCCTAAACGGCTGCCCGAGCAACGGCCGTGACGAGACCGTCGAGGTCGTGCGTCTCCGCCTCCTCGACGACACGGAGACCTGCGGCACGCGCGGCACGCGACGTCTCGGGCCCGATCGACACGACGGGAACGTCCAGGCCGAGGGCGCCGAACGCCTCCGCGGCGGACGCCGAGGCGAGAACGACCAGATCGCCGCTCGGCGGCACCTCGGGTCGAAGGCTGGTGGTTCGGTAGAGCCCCACGAAGTCCGCGTCGAGTGCGTCGACGAGGTGGCGGCGAGCGCGTTCCGCGCCGGCGAAGAGGACGCGTCCGACCGGGCCCGGCAGCTCCGCGACGAGGCCCTCCTGTGTGGAGACACGAGGCACGAAAGCCGGCTCCACTCCGCCGTCACGTAGAGCAGCGGCAGTGCCTGGCCCGATCGCCGCCACCGGCGGCAGCCGTCCGCGCGCGCGCCGCAGTAGCTCCCGGGCGCCCAACGCGCTGGTCACGACCGCCCAGTCGTACCCGTCGACATCGATCTCGTCGGGGCCGGTTGGCTGGAGCTCGATCAGCGGACAGCGGACGACCTCGTAGCCGAGCTCCTCCACCCGTCGCGCGAGCGGCTCGATCTGCTCTCGCGCGCGGGTGACGATCACCTTCCGCGGCCGCCCACCGCCGTGGCCCGGGGCCATCCCTAATCCCCACCCACCCGGGGGAGCTTCACGCTAGCGCGCCACGCCGCGCTGATGTCTGCCCGGACCGTGTCGAGTTCGTCACGCCGGGGCGAAGGCCGCCAGCTCCGTCGCGAGTGCGGACGGGTCGCCGCCGCTGCGCCGCTCGATCCAGCTGCCGTCCTCCGCCGCCACGAGCGCGGTCAGCGTCGCGCCGTCGTGGAACGCAGCCACCGGCGCGAGGCAGCCGCCCCCGATTGCGAAGACGCAGGAGCGCTCGGCCTCGACCCGGCGGCGGGTCTCGGGATGGTCGGCCTCCCCAACGAGCTCCTCCTCGCCCGCCCGCACCTGCAACGCGAGTGTTCCCTGCCCGGCCTCGGGCAATACCTGTTCCGGCTCGAGCCGCAGCCCGATCTCGCCGGCGAGCCCAAGCCGATCGAGGCCGCAGGCCGCGAGCACCACCGCGTCGAGACCCCGCTCGACCCGCTTGCGCAGACGCGTGTCGATGTTCCCGCGCAACGGCTCGATCGAGAGCTCCGGCTCGAGCGCCAAGAGCTGCGCGCGACGCCGAACCGACGCCGTGCCGACTCGCATGCCGGGTAGCAGCTCGTCGGCGCCGCAGAGCGCGTCGCGCGGGTCCTCACGCTCGAGATAGGCGCCGACGACCAGGCCGGCAGCGTCCGAGGAGGTCATGTCCTTCGCCGAATGCACGGCGACATCGATCCGCCCGTCGAGCAGCGCCTCCTCGATCTCCTTGACGAAGACGCCTCGTGAGCCGATCTCGCCGAACGGCTTCGTCCGGTCGCGGTCGCCGGCGGTCGTGATCGGCATGAGCGCGATCTCGAGCCCGGGGCGTCGCAGCCGCGAAGCCGCGAGCTCCGCCTGCGTCAACGCGAGCCGCGAGCCCCGCGAGCCGACACGCAGGAGCATCAGTGCCTCTTTCGGTGATCGTCTGCGATCGCGGGAAGGCGCACTCAACCGACCTCGACGCGGCCCTGCTCCGGCTCGGCCTCGCGCTCGAGCCGGCGGCGCGCCAGCTCGGTGAGCTCGTCCACCTCGCGCGAGAGCCGCGCCAGCTTCGACGCGATGATCGCGACCCAGGCCAGCACCGCGACGAACACAACCAGGTACGCGGCCGCGACGTATTTCTCGCCGGCGCTCATGCGGTCAAGAGTTCGCGCAGCTCGCGCATCCGCTCGTCGAGCCGTTTCCCGGCGAGCTCGACCCGGTACATCGTGCCCGCCAGGGTCACGAGCGCAAGCCAGGAGGCGCAGAACGCGAGGAACATCGAACCGGACATCTGCGGCCCGTCGGTCGTGAAGACGGTCGGGTGGATGAAGTCGTTCGCGAGCCGGATCGACAACCAGCTGACCGGAATCAGCACGACGCCGAAGAGCGCGTAGACCGCGCACATGTTCGCGCGCGCCGGCCCCGGCTCGACCGAATAGCGGAGCATGAAGTAGGCCGAATAGAAGAGGAACAGGATCAAGAAGGTGACGAGTTGGTTCGAGCTCCAGGTCCACCAGTGGCCCCAGGAGATGCGGGCCCAAATCGAACCGGTCAGGAGCGTCAGTGCGCCGAAGATGACGCCCTGGTGGATGGCCGCATAGCTCTCGAGGTCTGCGCCCGGGCTCCGCTTCCAGAGGTGCACGAACGCCTTCCAGGCTCCCCAGCCGAAGCACGCGTACGAGGTCAGCGCGATCGGGACGTGGATGTAGAAGATCTTCTGCGAGAGCCCTTGGTCGGCGTCGATCGGCGCGTAGAAGAACACGAGGGCCAAGGCGATGGCCATCAAGGCGACGGCGCTCCAGGCGAGCGCGGGCAACGGGATGTCACGCAGACGGGCGGCCACGGGAAACCGCTGGAATCATGGCAGAACGAACGCAACCCCCGGCCGCTAGACTCGCCGCGTGGCCGACCTCGGGCGCGCCGCTCTGATCGTCGCCTTCGGGCTCGCGCTCTATGCGGCGCTCGCAGGCGGTCTCGCGGCCTACCAGGGGCGCCGCCGGCTGCACGAGTCGGCCCGCAACGCCCTCTTCGGCGCCTTCGGCGCGACCGCCGTCGCGGCATTCGTGCTCCTACGAGCGCTGCACGATCGCGACTTCTCGTTCACCTACGTCGCCGAGCATTCGAGTCGCAAGCTGCCGTTCCCGTATTCCTTCAGCGCCTTCTGGGGCGGCCAGGAGGGCTCGCTGCTCCTCTGGCTGCTCGTCCTCACCGGACTCGGTTCCCTCGCAGTGGCGCTGAACCGCGACCTGATCCGCCGCCTCCTCCCGTGGACGGTTCCCGTGCTCGGCGGCGTCGCGAGCTTCTTCGCGCTGATCCTCGTCTTCGTGGCGAGCCCCTTCGCGCGCCAGGCCCCGCCGGTCGACGGCGCGGGGCTCGTGCCGAGCCTGCAGAACCCCTACATGATGATCCACCCGCCGTTGCTCTACCTCGGCTACGTCGGACTCACCATCCCGTTCGCCTTCGCAGCCGCGGCCCTGCTCTCCGGCCGAGTGGACGAGCGCTGGATCATCGCCACCCGGCGCTGGACGCTGCTCGCCTGGACTGCACTCGGGATCGGGATCCTGCTCGGTGCCAAGTGGGCCTACGAAGAGGTCGGCTGGGGCGGCTACTACGCCTGGGACCCCGTCGAGAACGCCGCCTTGATGCCGTGGCTCGCCTCCACCGCCTTCCTGCACTCGGTGATGGTGCAGGAGAAGAAGAACATGCTCCGGGTCTGGAACGCGGTGCTCGTTTCGCTCGCCTTCTGCCTCTCGCTCTTCGGCACGTTCCTGACGCGAAGCGGCGTGATCAGCTCGATCCACAGCTTCACGCAATCGTCGATCGGGCCCTGGTTCCTCGGCTTCATCGCGCTGGCAGCGACCTTCTCGGCAGCGCTGATCTTCTGGCGACTGCCGCTGCTGCGGACGACCACGCGGCTCGAGTCGCTGGCCTCGCGCGAGGCGGCGTTCCTCTACAACACCCTGCTCCTCGTCGCCTTCACCCTGACGGTGCTCTGGGGGGTCGCGTTCCCGCTGCTCTCGGAGGCCGTACGCGGGGAGCCGATCACGGTCGGGCCGCCCTACTTCGACTTCTTCCTTCGGGTGCTGGGCCTGCCCTTGCTGTTACTGATGGGAATCGGGCCGCTAGTCGCGTGGCGGCGCAGCTCGCTGCGGGCGCTTGGGGCGAGCCTGGTCTGGCCTGCAATCGTGGCGCTCGTGACCGGGGCGCTCCTGCTCGCGCTCGGCGCGGGCTCGAGCGTGCCGGGGCTCGTGGCCTACACCTTCTGCGCCTTCGTGCTCGCAGCAATCGCGCTCGAGTTCATCCGCGGCACCCGGGCCCGCAAGGCGCTCGGCTCACCCAGTTGGCCAACCGCGTTCTCGTCGCTCGTCGGGCGGAACCGCCGCCGCTACGGCGGCTACGTCGTCCACGCGGCGATCGTCCTGCTCGCTCTCGGCATCGCAGGCGGCGCGTACGGCTCGACCAAGGTGCAGCAGCTGAGGCCCGGCAAGTCGATGCGCATCCGCGGCTACGACCTCAGGTACCTCGACACCGTCGCCCGCAAGGGACCGAACCGAACCGAGATCCGCGCCCGCCTGGCGGTCTCGCGCGACGGAAAGAGCCTGGGCGTCTACGAAGCCGGCAAGAATCGCTACCCGGTGGAGGGGCAGGACTCGAACGAGGTCGCCATCCGCTCGGACTGGCTCCGCGCCGAGGACCTGTTCGTGATCGGCGAGCAGTTCAACGCCGATGGATCGGTCGTGCTCAAGGTGCTCGTCAACCCGCTCGTGAACCTCATCTGGCTCGCGGGGTTCGTGTTCCTCCTCGGCTCGCTGATCGCGATGTGGCCTGACGAGCTCGAGCAGCGCCGCCTCGCGCGCCGCACGGGCGCGGTGCCGGTCACTCCGTGACGACGTACTCGAACGAGGCCCAGGCGAGCAGCGCGAAGATCGCGTCGTAGAGCGCGAGGAAGCCGAGATAGCGGCCGGGACCGTCGACCACGCTCGCCCCGACGCCGCCGATCACGATCGGGAGCGCGAGTGGGAGGAAGAGCAGCGGCAGGAGTAGCTCGCGCGCGCGTCCCGCCGCGGCCATGGCCGCCAGGATCGTCCCGACGGCGCAGATGCCGAGATCAGCGAGCGCCACTCCTGCGACCGTCGACCAGCCGACCGGCGCGAAGAAAAGCGCGAAGGCCGGCAACGCCACCACCTCGGCGAGCGCGAGGAACGCGAAGGTCGCGATTCCCTTCGAGAGCCAGATCGCGCTGCGGTCGACCGGCGCGAGCACGAGCCCGTCCAACAGGCCCTGTTCCCGCTCGGCGACGAACGCGCGACCGAGGCCGAGCAACGCGGTGAAGAGGATCGCGACCCAGAGCAACCCGAGCTCTGCGAGACGCGACGAGCCGGACGGCAGCGCGAAGTGGAAGACGACCAGGATCGCGATCACGAACAGCAGCATCGCCGGCACCGTGTCCCGTGCCCGCAGCTCGAGCCGCAGGTCCTTCCGCGCCAGCACCGTTGCGTCGGCGAAGTACTGCCTCACGCGAGCGCGAGCCTCCCGCTCGCGAGCGGCGCCACCCGCTCGGGGTCGTGCGTGGCGACGAGGATCGTCCGGCGGCCCCGCATCCCGGCGAGCTCGCGGTCGAGGAGCTCGGAGCCTTCGGCGTCGAGCCCGGCGAACGGCTCGTCGAGAATCAGCAGTTCGGGCCGATGGAGCAGCGAGCGGCAAAGCGCCAGCCGCTGCAGCTGGCCGCGCGACAGGGCCGAGGCGCGAACGCCGCGCGAGTCCCAGAGGCCGAAGCGCTCGAGCAACATCCCGATGCGCTCACGACGCTCGGGGACGTGATAGAGCCGCCCGTAGAGATCGAGGTTCTCGAGCACGGTCAGCTCGCGGTAGACGAGCGGCTCGTGCCCGAGGAAGCCGATTCGCCCGCGCTCGGGCTCGACCTCGAGGGTCCCCCCGGTAGGGATCGCGAGACCCGCGCAGAGACGGAGCAGCGTCGTCTTGCCGGCGCCGTTCGCGCCCGTGACGACCAGGAAGCCTCCTCGCCGGAGCTCGAAGTCGAGGCCTCGCAGCACGCGCTTCAGGCCGTATCGCTTCTCCAGCCCGGCCGCTCGGATCATGCGAGCGCGTCCGCGAGGACGAAGGCGAAGAACGTGACGGAGATGACCCCGTTCATGGTGAAGAACGCGGTGTCGAGCCGGCGCAGGTCGCCCGGTCGGACGAGCGAGTGCTCGTACCCGAGCAAGCTCGCGACCGCGGCAACCCCGAGCCAGTAGAAGACGCCGACGTCGAGGCCCACGCCCGCCGCCGCCAGCAACGCCACGGTTCCGAGATGGAAGAGCCGAGCGCCCCAGAAGACCCCTCGCTCGCCGAAGCGGACCGCCACCGACTGCAGGCCCTGAGCGCGGTCGACCTCGAGGTCGAGCAGCGAGTAGAAGAGGTCGAAGCCCGCCACCCAGAGCGCGACCGCGCCGCCGAGGGCCCAGGCCTCCCAGGGCAGGTGACCGGTGATCGCCGCCCAGGCGCCTACCGGCGCGAGCCCGTCGACAGCGCCTAGCCAGAGGTGGCAGAGCCAGGTCCAGCGCTTGAGGTACGGGTAGACGACGAAACCGACGACGGGGATCGGCCAGAGCCAGTGCACGAGCGGGTCGAGCTGGTAGACGGCGACGAGGAACACGACGAACGAGCCGACGCAGAAGAGGACGACTTGTGCCTTCGAGAGCAGCCCCGCCGGCAGCTCCCGCCGCGCCGTGCGCGGGTTGCGGGCGTCGAGGCCGGCGTCGATCAAGCGGTTCAGCCCCATGGCCAGCGAGCGGGCGCCCACCATCGCGACGGTGATCCAGAGGAGGTCGTGCGCGCTCGGGACGCCGTCGACGGCCAGGAACGCCCCCACGTAGGCGAATGGGAGCGCGAACACCGTGTGCTCGAACTTGACGAGCGAGTAGAAACGCCGCGGATAGGCGATCGCGGTCACGCGTCCGGGCTCTTCCAGACGACGCATCGACCGGTTGTTTCAGACGGATGCACGGTCAAAGCCCGTGCATCCTGCCGACGGCGTCGCAAGCGCCGCCTCATGTCTGCTTGTGCGCGGTCGGTTTGCCCTCGAGCAGCGAGACCGCGTGCGCCAGCGCCGGCCGCAGCACCTCGAAGCCGTCCCTGCAGCCTCCCGGTGAGCCGGGCAGGTTCACCACCAGGGTCTCGCCCCGAACGCCGGCTACGCCTCGTGAGAGCAGCGCGTGCGGCGTCTTCGCGAGCGAATCGGCCCGGATCGCCTCGGCGATCCCCGGCGCCGCACGCTCGAGCACGTCGCCGGTCGCCTCAGGCGTCACATCACGCGCCGCGAGGCCGGTGCCGCCCGTGGTCAGGACGACCGAAGCATCCTCTGCCAGCTCGGCGATCGCCTCGGCGACGGCATCCCGGTCGTCGGGAACGACCCGGCGCTCGACCTCGTAGCCCTCGGCAGAGAGGAGCCCCGCGAGCACATCGCCACTCTCGTCCTCACGCGTTCCCTCGGCCACGCCGTCCGAGACCGTCAGCACCGCAGCTCTCACTCGACCGGCTCCTTCGTCTTCTCGACCAGCCGCACCTCGGAGAGCTCCATCGAGGAGTCGATCGCCTTAGCCATGTCGTAGATGGTGAGCGCCGCAATCGTCGCAGCGACGAGCGCCTCCATCTCGACCCCGGTCTGGGAGGTGGTCTCGGCGGACGCGAGGATTCCGACGACGTCGGCCGCGACTTCGATCCGAACCTCGACATGCGTGAGGGAGAGCGGATGGCAGAGCGGGATCAGGTCGCTCGTGCGCTTGGCGGCCATGATCCCGGCGAGCTTGGCCGCGGCGACCGCGTCGCCCTTCGGCAACTCCGAGAGCCGGGCGGCCGTCTCCGGCGCGACCCGCAGCGTCGCCTGTGCGCTCGCGCGGCGGCGTGAGAGCGGCTTCGCTCCGACATCGACCATCCGGACCTCACCGGCCTCGTTCAGATGCGAAAGCTCGCTCACGACCCCGAAAGTATCGCTGCCCGGGCCCTTCGGCGACGATCGTCGCAGGCAGTAGCATCCCTCTGAGGTGGACCGGAAAACGCGAATCGAGGAGAACGAGAAGCTCTTCCGCGAGGTCAACGAGCGGGTGGAGCAGATGCAGGACGGCTTCCAGGGTCCGGATCCGCAGTGGGTCTGCGAGTGCGGTGACGAGACCTGCTTCGAGAAGGTGACCGTCCCGCTCGGGGAATACCACGAGGTCCGCTCGCACGACGACTGGTTCCTGATCGTTCCGGGCCACGAGGAGACCGAGGTCGAACGCGTCGTCGACGAACGCACCGGGTACTGGGTCGTCGAAAAAGAGCGGCTCTAGCTCACACTGGCGCTGAAGCGATCGAGGTCGGCGAGCTGCCCCTCGATCCAGTCTGCGACGTCGTGCTCGCGTACGTGCTCGCAGATCGCGGCGAGCCGCTCGCGGCGTTCGCTCTGCGGCATCGTCAGCGCCCGGTCGAGCGCCTCGGCCTGACCGGCGACGTCGAATGGATTGACCGTCAGCGCCCAGTTGCCGAGCTCCGAGTGTGCGCCCGCGTTCTCGGAGAGGATCAGGACGCCGTCACGCTCGTTCACGAGCGGCGCCTCCTTCGCAACCAGGTTCATCCCGTCGAAGATCGCGTTCACGAAGATCACGTCGAACTGCTTGTAGGCGGCGACCGAGGCGGCGAAGTTGTCCTCGATGACGACTTCGATCGGGATCCAGCCCTCCTGCTGGAACCGGTCGTTCACCCGACGCGCCTCGCGCTGGATCGCGCCCAGGTACTCGGCGTACTCGGGGATGTCCTGGCGAGAGGGATCGAGCCTCGCAAGCATCCCTACTCGCCGGTGCATCTCGGGGTGGGCGTCGAGGTAGACCTCGAAAGCTCGGAAGCCGCGCACGATGTTCTTCGACGGGTCGGTGCGGTCAACGCGCAGCACGAGCTTCTCCGGCCGCCTGGCCTCGAGCTCCCGCCCAGCGGCGAGCACCTCGTCCGTGCCGGCGACCTGATCGAACTCGGCCGGGTCGACCGAGATCGGGTGCACCGTGACGAGCGAGCGGTGGTCGCCGAAGGCCGCGGTTCCCTCGGCGAAGTCGCACGATGCTCCGGCGAGGTCGCTCGCGGCGCGGAGGAAGTTGAGCCGCCAGCGCTCGGTGTGGAAGCCGATCACGTCGTTCGCCAGGAGCCCCTCGTGGATCTCTCGCCGGATCGATCCGGGCAGCACGTGCCAGTAGTCGGTCTGCGGCCAGGGGATGTGGATGAAGTGCGCCATCAGCGCCCCCGGGGCGCGTTCCCGCACGAGCCGCGGCGCGAGGTAGAGCTGGTAGTCATGGAAGAAAACCGACGCGCCGGGATCGAGCTCGAGCTCCTCGAGCACCGCTTCTGCAAAGCCTTCGTTTACGCGCGCGTACCCTTCGTCCCAGGCGTTCTGGAAGGCGACACCCAGCGACGGTGTGTACGCGAGCTCCCAGAGGTAGTGCTGCAGGAACCAGAGCATCGGATTGGAGACGACGTTGTAGAACCAGTCGTAGGCCGACTCATCGTGCTCGACCAGGCGCAACCGGAACGGCGAGCCGTCGCGTGAGCGCTCGTCGATCGCAGTGCCGCCGGCCTCTGCCACGACCGCCCGGTCCTCGTCGCTCATCGCGCTCGCGATCCACGTGACGTCGTGGTGCGAGACGAGGCCGCGCAGCGCGGTCACGAGACCGCCGCCTCCGCGCCTCGAAATGCGCTCGCCGTCACGACCGCGAGCGAACGTGACCGGACCGCGATTCGAGACGACGATCAGATGCCTGCGTCCCGCCATGGCGGTCCCACCCTACCCGGGCGCTAGCCCGGAGCGGCTGCGCCGACCATCGCGACCTCGGCCCCGGCGGTGTCGTTCCCGGAAAGCTTGTTCAAGAGTACGAGCCAGTCCCGCAGCAACCTCGGCATGAGGAAGTTGCGCCGCACGTACTCCTTGCCGCGCAGCGCGGTCTGTCTCGCAGCGGTGGGGTCGGCCATGATCTCGAGGCAGGCCCGCGCGCAGTCCGCCGGATCCTCCGGATCGACGAGCCAGCCGGTCTCGCCGTCCTGGATCTGAGCGACGATCCCGCCGACCCGGCCCGCGACGACCGGCCTCGTCTTCCAGAGCGCCTCGGTCACCGTCAGCCCGAATCCCTCCTTGATCGACTTCTGGATCACCGCAGCCGAGTGCACCTGGAAGGCGTTGACCTCGACCGAGCCGATGTTGTTCAGGTTCGAGAGGATGTAGACGTCGGGGTCGCCGTGGGCGTGGGCGACGGTGCGGTTGTAGTAATCCCAGCCTTCGGGATCGTCGTGCGCCATCGAGCCGACGAGCGCGAGCTGGACCTCGGGGTGCTCCGCCTTGACCTGGCGATACGCGTCGATCACGCCGAGCGGGTCCTTCCACGGGTCGAAGCGCGAGACCTGCGTCAGGAGCGGGCGCTCGAGGTCGATGCCGAACTGGTCGACGATGTAGGCCGCATCCTCGGGCGAAAGCGCCATGTTCTTCGGAGTCAGCGGGTCGATCGCCGGCGGCCAGATGTAGGCGTGGGGCATTCCATCCGTGCGCGGTACGTACTCGGGCATGTGGAAGATCCCCGCGTCGTAGCGCGCGAGCCAGGGCAGCAGGAATGCGAGCACGTCCCGGTTCGGCTGCGAGAGGTCGATGTGACAGCGCCAGATCCAGTGCGCCTTGCTCTCGGGAAAGTGCTCGATCATCCCCGCCGGCTGCGGGTCGTGGATGAGGACGAAGTCGTAGTCGTCCTCGAACTCCTCCGCGTTCAGCGACTGGTAACGGCGGTAGACCTCCTGCTGCGTCCGAGTCAGGGCCTGCGGATCGCCCTGGAGGGCGTTGTGGATCGTCTTCGTCGCCGCGAAGAACTCGTCGCCGCCGTTGATGATCCGCCACTCGGCGTCGAGTCCCGCGTCGCGCATCAGCGGCACGAGCGCGTAGTTGATCTCGGCCACCCCGCCGCCGAACGCGGTCGCGGACAGGTGCACGAGCCGCTTGCCCGAGAGGGGCTCCGCCAGCCGGCGGATCTCCTCCATCAGGCCGCGGGTCGCGATCGTCGCGTAATCGACTAGCGACTTCTGTCCGACGTTGACAAGCTGGAGCATGGTCTGGAGCGGAACCGGCCGAGAATAACGGTCGGACTACGCGGCGAGGAACTTGACGAAGCGCAGCCTGGAGCCGCCGCCTTCGCGCTCGGCGATCTCGACCTCGTCGGTGACGGCGCGAATGATCTCGATCCCGAGGCCGCCCTCGGCGAGCTCGTCGTCGCCTACGCCGTCGCCGTCCTGAGGCTCGAAGCCCGGCCCCGCGTCCCCGACCTCGACCGCGAGCCGGTCGGGCTGAAGCTCGTAGAGGATGTCGACCGTGCCCTCGCCCCCTTCGACGTAAGCGTGCTTGACCGAATTGGTGCAGGCCTCGGTCAGCGCGAGCTTGAGGTCGTGCAGCGTCTCGTCGGAGAACGGTCGAACGCCCGCGATCGCGGTCAGCGCCAGGCGCCCGAGCGTGATGTACTCCGGGCGCGCAGGAATCGTCAGCCGGACGGAGTGGCCTTCGTCGCTCATGGGCGCATCTGTGCCCGCCATCGCGCCCCTCCTAACCAGGAGGAACCGAGCACGAGCACGGCGAATGGGGAGGGTTCGATCGTCATCAGGAGCTCTGTGCCCGCTCCCCGAGACGGACCGCGATCCGCCGGGTGTTGTTGCCACGCCGGACGGTGAAGTGCGCGACCTGCCCTGGCGAGAGCGTCTCCGTGACAATCCGCACGATGTCTTCGGAACTCTGGACCGGGTGGCCGTCGATGGCGACGATCACGTCCCCACCTCGCACGAACTCGATCCCGAGGACGTCCTCGGTGTCCGAGCCCCCACGCAGCCCGGCGGCCGCGGCAGGGCTTCCCTTGAGGACGCCCGTGATGACGGCGCCGTGTGCGACCGGGTAGTCGAAGCGCTTCGCCAGCGCCGGCGTCAGGTCTTCGGTCTCGACGCCGACGAACGCGTACGAGACGGAGCCGCTCGCGATCAGCTGCTCCATCGAGCGCTTCGCAGAGTTGATCGCGACGGCGAAGCCGACACCCTCGGCATTGCCGCTCGTGCTGCGGATCTGGGCGTTGATCCCGATCACACGGCCACGCGCGTCGAACAGCGGCCCGCCCGAGTTGCCGTGGTTGATCGACGCGTCGGTCTGGATCGCGTCCACGAGATTGAAATCGGAGGTCAGGGAGTCGATCGAGCGCTTCGTCGCAGAAACCACGCCTTCGGACAGCGAGTTCTCGTTCCCGAACGGACTGCCGATCGCGACAACGGGCTCGCCGACGGAGACCGCCGCGGAGTTGCCCAGCGGGACCGGCGCCAGGGCGTGCGCTGACGGCTGGACGCGGAGCAGCCCCACGTCGTCGAACACGTCCCAGCCCACGATCTTCGCCTCCGCACGGTCGTGGTCCTGGAACTCGACGTAGACCTTGGCGGCCGGCTTGGCGACCGCGCCGTCGCCCGCGGTCGTGATCACGTGGGAGTTCGTGAGGATGTAGCCCTTCGGCGAGACCACGAACCCGGACCCCTGGGCCTTCTGAGCCGTGGCCGGATCGGTGCCGTAGACCGCCACGATCGTGACGACGCCCGGCGAGCGGCGCGCGTAGATCGCCTGCGGATCGAAGCCGTTGCCGGTCAGCGGCCTCGCAGCGGGCCCGACCGCCGCAGGGCTGGCCGCTCCGGTCACAGCCGGCAACGGCGAGGCGCGGAAGACCGTTGTCGTGGAGTCTGAGCCCGCCCAGCCGACCGCCTTCGCGAACGCCAGCGCGAGCAGCGCGCCCGTGAGGGCACAGGCAAGCGCGACTGCGACGAGTGGGGCGGTTCGCAAAGCCGTCGAACTGTAGCTAGCTACCTGTCGGAAGCGCCTTTTCCCGTGGAAACGGTGGCGGCGCGGCGACGCTCGTGCTGGGGAGCGTCAGCGTGAAGACCGTTCGCCCCGGAGGCGTGGCCAGCTCGATCGTGCCGTCCATCAGCTCCGCCAGCTCCTTCGCAATAGCAAGACCGAGCCCGCTGCCGGAGGCACGCGTCCCCTCGAGTCGGTAGAAGCGCTCGAACAGCTGGTCGCGCTGGTCGTCGGGAATGCCGGCGGAGTCGTCCTGGACCTCCAGCGCCGCGCGATCGTCGTGAAGCCGGGCTCGAATCTGCACCGCCGTTCCCGAGGGCGTGTGCAAAAGCGCGTTCTCGACGAGGATCCGGGCGATCTGGAGCACCCGTAGCTCGTCCGCGTCCGCAAAGGCCGGCTCCGACGGCGAGACCTCGAGCAAATGCTGCGTCCCGCGCGCAACCGGCCTGAATTCCTCGGCGACGTCCTCCGCGAGCGACGAAAGGTCGACCGGCTCCCGCTCGACGGTGAGGCGGCCCGCATCGAGGCGGGTGAGGTCGAGCAGGTCGGAGGCGAGCTTCGTCAGCCGCACGACCTGCTCCCGCATTGAGCCGAGAAACTCCAGCCTCGTGGCCTCGTCGAGCTCCTCGTCGTCGAGCAGCTCCAGGAAGCCGCCGAGCGAGAACAATGGTGTGCGCAGCTCGTGCGAGGCGTTGGCGACGAACTCGCGGCGGGCGTCGTCCAGCTGCGCCAGCCGGACCCGCATGCGCTCGAACGCGTCCGCCAGCCTGCGAAGCTCACCGCCGCCCGTGTCGCGCACAGGCTCGTCGAAGCGCCCGCTCGCGATCCGGTCGGCCGCACTCTCGAGCCGGCGGATCCGGCGCGCGAACATCCAGGCGCCGCCGTACCCGAGCAGCAGCGCGATCAACAGCCCCGCGCCGGCTGCGAGCAGCAACCGCCGCTGGACGAGATGGACACTGCCGAACTGGTTCTGGACAGAGTCGCGCAGCACCAGCACGTATCCGCCCTCCAAGACAGGCACCGCAGCCTCGGCATAGTGGTCGTTTCCCTCGCGGATGGTTCCGTGCGTCGCTCGGCCGGTCTTCGTCGCCTTCACGGCGACTGAGTCGTCCTCGACGTCGGTCGAGGGCTCGCCGCCTACCGAGTCCTGGACCACGATCTGTGTGTCCGAGAGCCGCTGCATCAGGCTCACTCGTGCACCCGTTCGGGCCGC
Source organism: Gaiellaceae bacterium (assembly GCA_036265535.1). GTDB lineage: Bacteria > Actinomycetota > Thermoleophilia > Gaiellales > Gaiellaceae > AC-32. The sequence continues at coordinate 23,570 of DATAOV010000001.1, forward strand.
GATCGCCGCAACGACGTCGGGATCGTAGACCGCGCTCTGCGTGATCCTCGAGCGCTGCTTCGCCGCCACGCGCTCGAGTTGCGCGACCCTGGTGTTGACCAGTCGATTCTCGAGCGACGGCACCACCGCCACGTAAACGATCCCGAGCGCGATCGCGACCACCAGCAGCAGCGCAAGGCTGAGCTGGGCGCCCACGCTCCGGATCGGGTGACTCATCGGCGGAAGCGGTAGCCGACGCCGCGGACGGTGAGGATGAACTCCGGCGCGCGCGGATCGCGTTCGAGCTTCTCGCGCAGGTGGCGCACGTGCACGTCGATTGTCCGCGGCTCGCGGTAATCCGACCCGCCCCAGAGCGCCTGTAGCAGCATTTCCCGGGTGTAGACGCGGCCCGGGTGGGCGGCGAGAGTCCGTAGAAGCTCGAACTCCACGTACGTGAGCTGGACGGGCTTGCCGTACGCCTCCACATCGCGCCTGGCGAGGTCGATGCGCAGTCCGTCGGTATCGATCGCCTGCTCGTCTTCGGTCGGAAGCGCCGTCGTGGCGCGGCGCAAGAGCGCACGGACCCTGCTCCGGAACTCGCGGATCGAGAACGGCTTCGTGATGTAGTCGTCCGCCCCTAGCTCAAGCCCGAGCACCTTGTCGAGCTCGTCGTCGCGCGCCGTCAGCATGATGATCGGCACGGTGCTGGCGGCCCGAAGTCGCTTGCACACCTCGAGCCCGTCGACCTTCGGCAGCATCAGATCGAGGACGACGAGATCGACGTGCTGCTCCGCGAACCGATCGAGCGCCTCCTGGCCGTCACGCGCCTGGACCACCGTGAAGCCGTCACGTTCGAGCGGGTACGCGAGGAGCTTCTGAACGGAGTCCTCGTCGTCGACGAGCAGGATGGTGGAGGAGTCGGGCATCGGCAGCGCCTGCCGGCGCACGTCGGTCTTCGTCCTACTATAGCCAGGGTATGGCCGCGCTCCCGCCCCGTTACGCGCGGCGACGCTCGCGCCGAGGCTCGCTCGAGCGCCCGGTCAGCGGACGCCTGTACCGCGGCACCTGGCTGCTCGTCGGGGTCCCCCTGCTCATCGCCGCCTTCAGCGTGCACAAGGCCGAGTCGCTGCCGGCTCCGCAGGATGCGCTGCCCCCGTCTTTCGACCGCTTCGCGGCGATCGAGGTGGCGAGCGAGCTCGCTCGGGTCTACCCCGACCGGATGCCGGGCACCGCCGGCGCGCTGGGCGCGGCTGCCTTCGTACGCCAGCAGCTCGCTCCCTACGGCCTGAAGGTCGAGCCCGACCGCTTTCGCGCGGAGCTCCCGGGACACGGCGTCAAGACACTCGAGAACCAGGTCGTGACCGTCCCGGGGCGCTCTCCCGACGAGATCGTCGTCATGGCCCACCGGGACGACAACGGCACCGGACCGGGCGCCAACGACAATGCCTCGGGCATCGCCACCCTGATCCAGCTCGCGCGTTCGTACGGCTCGCCGGTGGGGGCACGCCCGGTCAGTCCGCTGCACACCCTCGTCTTCGTCGCCACCGACGGCGGAGCGTTCGGGGCTCTCGGCGCCAAGCGGTTCGCCGAGCGGCACCGGGAGCGGGTAGTCGCGGCGATCGACCTGACCGCGCTCGCGGGACGCGGGCCACCGCGGTTGGTGCTCGCGGGCACCGAGCCGCGGCTCGCTTCGCCGGGGCTGGTCGAGACCGCGGCGCAACGAGTGCTCGAGCAGGCAGGCCGAAGACCCGCGCATCCCGGTGCCCTGGGCCAGCTGATCGATCTCGCTTTCCCGTTCACCCTCTACGAGCAGGGACCGATGCTGGCCCACGGTCTGCCGACGGTGACCTTGACGAGCGGAGGTGAGCGGCCGCCAGCATCCTTTCCCGACCAGCCGTCTCGACTCAACGGAGTGCGCCTCGCGCAACTCGGCCGCGCAGCCGAACAGCTCCTGCGCTGGCTCGACTCCGGCGCCGAGCTCGCTCCCGGCACAGCGACCTACATCTACTTCGGGCCCCGCGTCCTCCCAGGCTGGGCGATCGAGCTCGTCCTGATCGCCGCTCTCGTTCCGTTCCTGATTGCAGCCGTGGATCTCTTCGCGCGCTGCCGGCGGCGCCACATCCCGCTGGCCCCGGCGCTACGAAGCTATCGCAGCCGCTTCGGCTTCTGGCTCTGGGTCGCAGTCCTGTTCGAGCTCTTCGCGCTCGTGGGCTTCTGGCCCGATGCGCCGTCGGTCCCGCTACCGGTCGACGCGGCGCCGGCGACCGACTGGCCCGTCCTGGCGCTCATCGGGCTCGTGATCCTGAGCGGCCTCGGCTGGCTCGTAGCGCGGGCACGGCTCGTTCGGCGGCGACCCGTCTCCGCGACCGAGGAGCTGGCAGGGACGACCGGGGCACTGCTCGCCCTCGGCGTGATCGCCTTGCTCGTGGTGGCGACCAACCCGTTCGCCCTCGTGTTCTTACTTCCCTCGCTGCACGCCTGGCTCTGGCTGCCGAACTTCCGCAGCAGGCCGCTGTGGGCTCGCGCCGCGCTTCTGGCCGTCGGCTTTCTCGGGCCATTGCTACTGCTCGGGTCGCTCGGGCTGCGCTACGACCTCGGCCTCGATGCGCCGTGGTACCTCGCGGAGCTCACCGCCAGCAACTACGTGAAGTTGCCGGCTATCGTGATAGCCATCGGCTGGTTGGCCTCGGCTGGGCAGGTCTCAGCGCTCGCCGCAGGACGCTACGCGCCCTACCCCAGCGCCTCGGAACGGCCTCCCCGAGGGCCGGTGCGAGAGGCGGTCCGGCACATCGTGCTTACAGTTAGGAAGGCGAGGAAGCGCGTGCCCGAAAGCGAACGAAAGGCCGAGGAAGCGTGACCGTGAGACGAGTAACGAGGATCGCCGGGACCCTGATGGTCCTGGCAGGCGTAGCCCTCCTCGTCTGGGTGCTCGTCGTCTGGCGCTGGCAGGACCCGTTCACCGCCCTCTACACCCACTGGAAGCAACACCAGCTCGCTCAGAGCTACAAGCACCGGTTCGCCGACTACCACCCGACACGGCTGGCGCGGGCCGGCGTCTCGGTCTCGACGACCCGGAAGACGATCGCGCAGGAAGCGCGTCTGTACAGGCTTCGCTCTCAACGCGGCCAGGCGATCGGCCGGATCCGCGTCCCCGAGCTCGGGCTGAACATGATCCTCGTCAACGGCACCGACCACGACTCGCTCACCAAGGGGCCCGGCCGCGACCGCCGCAGCTACATGCCGGGTGAGGGCCAGATGGTGTACATCGCCGGGCATCGGACGACCTACCTCGCCCCGTTCGCGCACATCGAGCGCCTCCGGAGCGGCGACTCCGTGACCCTCGAGATGCCCTACGGCACCTTTCTCTACCGCGTCTTCAGGCACAAGATCGTCGACGCGAGCGACCTCGCGGTGCTGCGGTCGCACGGCCGCGACGTGGTCGAGCTCCAGGCCTGCCACCCACGCTTCTTCGCGTCGCAGCGCTACCTCGCCTACGCGCGGCTGGTACGCGTCGAGCCGCGCGGCGGCGCCGCATTCGAGCCACCGCCCACGGCGCTCGCGGCCGCGCCGCTCGCGGCCCAACAGGGCTGATCGAGCTCAGCCCAGCCTGAGGTAGCGGACCGACGCACCGGCCGCGAGCACGCCTTCGCCGCGCGGAAGAAGCACGAGGGCGTCGGCTCCCGACGCCCGGACGATCATGTGCGACTCCTGCCCGCTGAGCGGTTCGAGCACGACTGCCCCTTCCTCCCCGATCCGGGTCCGAGCGCGAACGAGCTCGTCTCGGTGCGGGTTCACTCGTACGTCTGAACCGAGTTTCCCCGGCTCGAATCTCGGCAACGGCTCGGAGGCGCCCTGGAGCGCGACCACGGCCGGCCGCACGAATAGCTCGAAGCCCACCAGGGACGAGACCGGGTTCCCCGGCAGCCCGAAGACCAGCGTGGAGTCACGCACCCCGAACGAGACCGGTTTTCCGGGTTTGACCGCGACCCGCCAGAAGACCTCTTCGACTCCGAGCTCAGCCTCCATTCGCCTAACGAGGTCGTGAGGCCCAACCGAGACACCGCCGGAGGTCACGAGCAGGTCGTGTTCGAGCCCCCGAGCAATAGCCTCGCGGTGCGCATCCTCGATGTCAGCGACCGCCGGCAGGCGCTCAGCGCGGGCACCCGCCGAAGCGAGCTGCGTGGCGAGGATCAGCCCGTTGGCCTCGTAGACCTCGCCGGGGCCGAGCGGATCGCCTGGACGTCGAAGCTCGGTTCCCGTGACGAGAACGGCGGCCAGCGGCTGGGCTCCACAAGCGACCTCGGCCACGCCGGCCGCAGCGAGGGCTCCGAGTTGCGCCGGGCCAAGCCGTGCTCCGGCCGCCACCACGACTTCCCCGGCGCGGACGTCTCCGGCGCGAGGACGAACATTTGCGGCCGGGGCAACGAACTCGGCGATCTCGACTGCGTTGTCACGGTCGACAACATACTCGATGGGGATGACAGCATCGGCGCCCTGAGGAAGAGCGCCACCAGTCGCGATCCCCATCGCTTGGCCGGCCCCGAGCGAGTTCCCGGCGGGCTTGCCTGCGGGGATGCGCTCCACCACGGGCAGCGTCCCGGGCGTATCCGCCGAGCGCACCGCGAATCCATCCATCGCGGAGTTCGCAAACGGTGGCAGGTCGACCAGCGCGGTGGCCGGCTCCCCTAGGACACGCCCGGCCGCCGACTCGACCGGGACGCGCTCGACCGGCAGCGGGCGCACCCGCTCCAGAATCAGATGCTGTGCCTCTTCGATCGTCAGAAGGTCGGCCACGATCGCCGCATACCGTACGCCCGGTGGATAGGCTCAGCCGCCGTGATCTCGGTCGTCATCCCCGTTCACGACGAGGAGCGGACGGTGGCGCTCCTCTACGAGGAGCTCGACTCCGCGCTCCAGCCCCTTGGTCAGCCCTGGGAAGCGGTGTTCGTCGACGACGGTTCGGGCGACGGCTCGTTCTCGGCGCTGACCCGACTGCACGACGCCAAGGAGAACGTGCGTGTCATCCGTTTGCGCCGGAACTTCGGCAAGGCGACCGCACTCGCCACGGGGTTCGCGCATGCGGAGGGCGACATCGTGGTGACGATCGACGCCGACCTCCAGGACGATCCGACCGAGATCCCCCGGCTCCTCGCCAAGCTCGACGAGGGCTTCGACCTCGTCACCGGCTGGAAGACGCACCGCCGCGACCCGCTCAGCCGCCGCATCCCCTCGAAGATCTTCAACTGGGTCACCGGCCGCGTGTCCGGGCTCCGTCTCCACGATCTGAACTGCGGGCTCAAGGCGTACCGCGCGGAGGTCGTGCGAGGCTTGCGGCTCTACGGCGAGCTGCACCGATTCATTCCGGTCCTCGCGCACTATCGCGGCCACCGGATTGCCGAGCTGCCGGTCAACCACCGTCCACGCGAGCACGGCCGTTCGCGCTACGGGGTCGAGCGCTATGTACGCGGGTTCCTCGACCTGCTGACCGTCTCGTTCATCGGGCGCTATCGCTACCGGCCGCTGCACCTCTTCGGCGGGCTCGGGCTACTGCTCGGTGCCGCCGGGTTTGCGGTGCTTGTCTACCTGACGCTTCTCAAGCTCGACGGGCACGCGATCGGGCAACGGCCGCTCTTGATCCTCGGGGTGCTGCTCGTCGTCGTCGGCCTGCAGTTCTTCTCGCTCGGGTTGATCAGCGAGCTGATCACGAGCCAGCACGAAGAACGAGCGGACGCGCGCGAGCGGATGGAGCTGCACGTCGACGAGATCCTCTCCTGAGTCGTCGCCCTCCCGACACGAGATCGGCACAGACACGTGCGTCCACGCTCGATACGCTCTCGGCGGGGAGGAGGCTGGGCGCACCTGAATTACAGGTAGCTGGGCCGCTCGCCTGATGCTCGTCCTCTACTTCGGTACCTACGAGCGCAACTACCCGCGGAACGCGCAGGTGATCTCGTGCCTCCGGCGGGTCGGGGTCGAGGTGGAGGAGCACCACGTAGGCGTCTGGGAGGGGAGCCGCCAGAGCTGGCGCGCCGGAATCGGCTCGATCGCGCGGCTCTCACTCGCCGAACTCCGGCTGCTCAGGCGGCCGCCCGGGGATTTCGACGTTCTCGTCGTCGGCTACCCGGGCCATTTCGACCTCACCGCCGCCCGCAGGGCCGCACGCGGCCGGCCGGTCGTCTTCAACCCACTCGTCTCCCTCGTCGACACGTTCGTGGCCGACCGCGGGCGCTTCCGCGACGGCTCGCTGCCCGCGCGGCTCTTGCACGCGGTCGATCGCCATGCGTTGCGGGAAGCCGACCTCGTCGTTGCGGACACGCGTGCGAACGCCGATCACCTCGCCGAGCTGGCCGACCTGCAGCCGGACCGCGTGGAAGTCGCGTTCGTCGGCGCCGAGGAGCGGATCTTCACGCCGGGCTGGGCAGCGGACGGGCCGTTCACCGCGCTCTTCGTCGGCAAGCTGATCCCGCTCCACGGTGTGGAAACGATCCTCGCCGCAGCAAGAGCGGCGCCGGAGCTGCGACTGCGGATCGTCGGCAGCGGCCAGCTCGAACCGCTGCTCGAACAGAAGCCCGACAACGTGGAGTGGCTCCGCTGGGTCGAGTACGAGCGGCTGCCCGACGAGCTGCACCGGGCCGGCGCCGCGCTCGGGATCTTCGGGACCTCGGAGAAGGCGCTGCGCGTGATACCGAACAAGGCCTTCCAGGCGCTCGCGTGCGGCACGCCGCTCGTCACCGCCGATACCCCGGCTGCCCGCGAGCTGCTCGAACACGGACAAAGCGCCCTCCTCGTCCCGCCGGGGAACCCGTCAGCGCTCGCCGACGCGCTGCAGAGGCTCGAAGCCGATCCCGAGCTCGCGCGTCGCCTCGGGGACGGCGGTCGAGCCGTCTACGAGGCCAAGGCGAGCGAGCAGGTCCTCGGTAGGCGCTGGCATGAAGTGCTCGAGCAGGCCGTGCGAAGCTCATGAGCGTGAGCCGAACCGGCCCACGCGTCCTGCTCTGGGCCGCGATCGCCGCCTACGCGGCCGGGCTCTCCGCGCTCTCGATCCTTCGGCACCGGGCCTTCTCGACCGGACGCTTCGACCTCGGCAACATGGTGCAGGCGGTGTGGTCGACCGCCCACGGGCATCCGCTCCAGATCACCGGCCTCCGCGGCGACCAGATTTCTCGTCTGGGGGCCCACTTCGACCCGATCCTCGCCGCCTTCGCGCCGCTCTGGCTCGTCTGGCCGAGCCCAGACATGCTGCTCGTCGTCCAGGCCTCGGCGGTCGCCCTCGGGGCGCTTCCCGTCTACTGGCTCGCGGCCAAGCACCTCTCCTCGAACCGCGCGGCGCTCGGTTTCGCGCTCGCGTACCTCCTCTACCCGCCGACGCAGTGGCTGACGCTGAACGAGTTCCATCCGGTGGCGCTCGCGTGCCCGCTCCTGCTCTTCGCCTTCTGGTACCTCGATGAGGACCGGCTCCTGCTGTTCGCGGTCTTCGGGCTCCTGGCCGCCACGACGAAGGAAGAGGTCGCACTCGTGGTGGCCGGACTGGGCATCTGGTACGCCTTCTCACATCGGCGCCGGCTTCAGGGGGCAGCGATCTTCGTCGCCGGTACCGCGGTCGCACTCCTGGCGATCGAGGTGGTTATCCCGCACTTCAACCGGGCGGGAACCTCGAGCTTCTTCACGCGCTACAGCGAGGTGGGCAGCACTCCGGGCGGGATCGTCCACACGGCCATCACCGATCCCTGGAAGATCGTCACGACCGCTGTCACCGGCCGCGGCCTCGGGTACCTCGCGCGCCTCGTCCTTCCGCTCGGTCTGCTGGTCGTGTTCGCCCCGCTCGTGCTCATCGCGGCGCTCCCGGAACTCGGCATCAACCTGCTCTCCGCGGCCACCACGCAGACGTCCATCCGCTTTCACTACACGGCCGGGCTGGTGCCGATCCTGGTGGTTGCGGCCGTGCTCGGTGCAGCGCGCCTCGTGCGCCGCCGGCCGGGAGCGGCGATGCCTCTCGCGACCGCAGCCGTCGCGCTCGGACTCGTCTCGAACTACCTCCTCGGCCCGATCCCGCTCTGGCGCTACTTCCCGGGCGGTGAGCAGCACCAGGCTTACGCGGCACGGGTGAGCGAGCACGATCGGATCGCCGCCCGCGCGCTCAAGCTCATCCCGCCGAACGCCGTCGTCAGCGCGACCAACTCGCTCGGCGCGCATCTCTCCGCCCGGCGCCGCGTGCTCAGCTTCCCGTATCTCCAGGACGCGCAGTGGATCGCCGCGGACGAGACCGCGCCCGGTTACGCCGACCGGCTCGCGCCCTTGCCCACCGCCGTCCAGCTCTCCTGGCTGCGGCGCAACCCGGAATGGCGGCTGGTCTTCGAGCGCGACGGAATCCTGATCTTCCACCGAGTCAGCGCACCCGCCAGCACCGCGTAGAGCGCCACCAGGAGCAGGTCGCGCGCGAGCAGGAACCAGACCGGCCACTCGAGCCGGAAGAGCGCCCCGTAGTGGAAGAACCACACCTGTGCGAGGACGAGCGCCGCCGCGGCCAGGGAAACCGCGGCAATACCCGCCGCACCGTCGACGAGCACCACCAGGGGCACGAGCCAGACGAGGTACTGCGGCGAGAAGACCTTCGTGAACGCGATGAATCCTGCGACCGCGGCGGCGAAGGCGAGTGGCAGGCGCGCCCGCAGGTCCCGCACGCGCGCGTACAAGATCCAAACGGCGGCAACCGCGAGCGCCTCCAGCATGAGGCTTACCGCAGCCACCAAATCGGCTGCGCCGCCGGTCAGGTTGCGGCCGGCCACGCCTGTCGTGCGCACGACCTGCGCGTCATACAGCCCCAGCCTGTCGACCAGGAGCAGGAACGAAGCTCCCAGGCTCTCGACCTGCAGGCCTCGCTCGGCCTGCGAGCGGAAGCTCTCGAAGACACCGTGGGGCGCGTAGACGGCAAACGGCGCGACCACCGCTGCCGCGACCAGAACCAGTGCCGCGAGCCCGACCCCCACCCGCCGCGGGCCGGCACGGCGCCACACGAAGATGCATGCCAACGGAACGAGGACGAGCGGGTAGACCTTCGCGCTGATCGCCAGCCCCAGCACCCCGAATCCCGGCACGTCGCATCCGCGCAAGAACAGCCACAGCGCGAACACGGTCAGGAGCGCCGGCCAAGCGTCGTAGGTGTTGAGGCAGATCGGCCCCAGCGCGAGCGGCAAGAGCGCGAGCAGTCCAACTGCGGCGTAGAGGCGTCGCCGGGAGGACCCGAGCTCCACCAACACCAGCGCGACAAGCACGATCGTCGCGGCGCCGCAGAGCGCCATCAGCGTCTTGAACGCGGCGTTGTAGTGGTTGGCACCGAAGGCCGTCGGCGGCAGGAAGACCGCGAAGGCGCCCGGCGGATACTCGACAAAGACATCGCGGTAGGGCAACGACCCGTCCAGGAGCTTCTCGGCGTAGCCCTGGTAGATGTGCAGATCCCGGAATCGCGCCGCCCGGAAAAGACCGCCGTCGGGGACCGCGCAGGCCCCCAGGTACACCGGGATCGCGACGACCGCGGCGCGCAGCGCCACCCGCACGCCGCTACTCCGGCGGAGGCGGGGGAGGAGGATCGGTGGGCGGTGGCGGGGCCACCGGTGGAGGCGGCTCCGGAGTCGCGGGGCGCTGGGCCGGCGGCGGAGTCGTGTGGGCGGGCGGAGTCGTCTTGTTCGTCGTGCCGGTGGTGGTCGGCGACGGCGCGTAGTACGGCGGTGGCGGTGGCGCGAGGCTCGACGCGTACTGGCCCTGCGTAAAGGGCCGCCAGACGACCGGGTCCACCGGCTGCCGCCAGTCGAGCGAAGGTGCGTTCTGGAGCGCGGACTCCATGAACAGCTTCCAGATCGTGGCCGGGAACGTGCCGCCGGCGACGGAGATTCCGTGGACGTTCTCCATCGGGATCTCGCCCTGAGGGTACCCGACCCAGACCGTCGTCTCGAGCTGAGGAACGTAGCCCGAAAACCACGCATCGGCGTGGTTGTCGGTCGTGCCCGTCTTGCCGGCCGTTGGCCGGCCGAAGTAAGCGCCGACGCCCGTGCCCTCGAGGACGTTGTCCTGGAGGATCTGCGTCACCTCGTATGCGACGCCGTCGGAGATCGCCCGCCGGCGCTGTGGCTGGCCCCAACCAGCATCGGTGTCCACCTTCCCGTTGGCGAGCACGACCTTGCGAATCGCCATCGGCTTCGAGTACACGCCGCCTGCGGCGAGCGTCGCGTAGGCGGACGCCTCCTCGAGCGGCGAGATCGCGTCCGCGCCGAGGCCCATCGCCGGCACGACGTCGAGCGCAGACTGAACCCCCAGCCGGTGTGCCATATCGGCGACGGCCTCGGGGCCGACGTCGAGCGTGAGCTGCGCGAAGACCGTGTTGTCGGAGGCGAGCGTCGCGCTCCTGACCGAGATCGTCCCCGAGTACGAGTGGTCGTAGGTCGAGACGTCCCACGCGGGCGTGTAGGGGTCGGGTTGGTAGTGGAACGGCGCCGAGGTGTAATAGGTCGAGTCCGGGTTCATGCCCTGCTCGATCGCCGCCGTCAGGACGAAGGTCTTGAAGGTGGAGCCCGGCTGGCGGCGCGCCTGGGCCACGAGGTTGAACTGGTTGCCGGTGCGGCCGGGGGTGACCGCGGTCATTGCGCGGATCGCACCGGTCGCGGGATTGATCGAGACGATCGCGGCCGCCGGATCGTTCCGCAGGTAGAGCGTGTCCCTAATCGCCCGCGCCGCCGCGGCCTGAAGCCGAGGATTGATCGTCGTGTAGACGCGCAGTCCACCCGAGCGAACGGTGTTGGACCCGTACTCGGCGATCAGCTGGTCGCGCACGTAGCTGAAGAAATACGGCTCGCGAATGCGCGTGTAGAGCTTGCCGGGCCGGAGGCCGAGCTTGCGGTCGGCCGCCGCCTCGCGGTACTGCTTGGTGGTGATGTAGCCGTAGTCGTGCATCGCCCGCAGCACGGCGTCGCGACGGGCGAGTGCCGCCGCGGGGCGGTGCAGCGGATCGTACGACGACGGCGCCTGTGGCAGCCCGGCCAGCAGCGCCGACTGGTCGAGGCTCAAGTCCCGCGCGTGCTTCGAGAAGTACGTCTGAGCGGCCGCCTCGATCCCGTAGGCGTGGTTGCCGTAGTAGACCTGGTTCATGTACTCGCTGAGGATCCGGTCCTTCGACCAGCGGCGGCTCAGCTTGATCGCGAGGCAGGCCTCCTTGAGCTTGCGCTTGAAGGTCCGCTCCTTCGAGATGTAGAGGTTACGAACGAGCTGCTGCGTGATCGTCGAGCCCCCCTGCACCACCTCGCCGGCGCTGATGTCCTTCCAGGCGGCGCGTGCGATCCCCTCGTAGTCGACCCCGCCGTGGCTGTAGAAACGGTGATCCTCGATCGCGACGGTCGCCTTCCGCGTCCAGGGACTCACCCGCCAGAGCCTGACCGGCGTGCGATTCCGTTCGGCGGGAATCGAGCCGAGCAGCGAGCCGTTCGCGGCGAAGACGAAGGAGTTCTGGCCGATCTCAACCGGCCGCAGGGTGTCGAGGTTGCAGCTCGACCGAAAGGCCGCCACGGCCCCGACTCCCGAAGCGATCAGCGCCAGCACGACGATGAGTGCGACCGCCAGGATCAGCGTCGTTCGACGCTTCCGCTTGGCCCTGCCCATCGCCCGGCGACGCCGCGTTCGGCGGAGGATGTCCTCGAACTCGCCGTCGTCGGCGCCGCGTCGGCCTCGCGGCGGCGGAGGGCTCACGCGAACACCCCGGCCTCGCGCAGTAGGGCGTGTGCCTTCAGTCGCAGCTCGCTCGCGAGCTTCTCGGCGGCGGGCTCGTCCGAAGCCCAGACGCTGAGCGTGAGATGGGCGCGGTCATCGATGTCGGACACCTGCACCCTCGCCTCCTCGTCGCCCGCAGCCGCGCGAAGGAGGCCGATGACGGCGTCGAGATCACGGTCGAGAGGGACGGGAACGGTCACCTGGGCGAGCTTCTTTCGGCTGCGAATGGAGGAATTTCGAATCGTATCCGAGGCGATCTTCTCGTTCGGGATCACGAGCCGGTCGTTGTCGGGAGTCCTGATGAACGTGTAGGTGAGGCCGATTTCCTCGACGACTCCGGTCAGCCCTTCGGTCTCGACGTGGTCGCCAAGCCGGATCGGCTGGGAGAACGCGATCAGCAGGCCGGCGATGAAGTTCCCGATCGTCCGCTGCGCCGCGAAGCCGACCACGATCCCGATCACGGCCGAGGAGGCCAGGATTCCTGCTGCAACCGCACGCACCTGCGGGATCACGAGCAGCGCCGAGAACACGCCGATGAAGATGATCAGCGTGATCACGCTGCGACGCAGGACGCGGTATCGCGTAACCGTCTCCGCAGGCAGGTCGCGCCGGGCAAACCAACGATCGACGAGACGCGCGACCACGAGGGTCGCGAGCAGAACGCCGCCGAACACGCTCATGCGCTCCCAGAGCGGCATGGGAGTGCTAAGGCGCCGCTTGCGGTGCCGTTCTCAGAGCGTGCCGGCTTCGCCGGTGCGCCCGTCTGAAACGGCCGGTCGAGACGAGAGCGCTCACTCGAACCCTCTTAGTCGAGTGGCAGGGGTTTCCTGCCCGCGAAACCCTCCTCGAGACCGTGCCAGAAGGCGATCTCGTCCTCGCCGACCTGCCAGCAGAGCAGCACCTCCTCGCCGTTCTCGCGCAGGGCGGGAAAATCGACCAGCCCCCGGTCGGCGTCTTTGACGAGCACTCCCAACCCCTCGAGACGCTCGACCGCGTGCCCCACCGCCCCGGCCTCGCGCTCGAGCTCCTCCTCCAGCTCGCGCGGTTCCTGTGGATCGAAATCGCCGCCGTTTCCGGCGATCCGCGAGGTGAGGTGCACGCGCTTGGCGGTCACCTCGATCAAGGCGCGCCTGTGGCCAACTAGGTTCTCGGCGGCCTCCCGTACCTCCGGCAACAACGCGTTGGCCTCGTCCGGGGTGAAGTAGCGCCGCGCCATCCGAGTATCATCGCGCGCCGTGTCCGCCGGTCAACGAGTTCGAGAGCCGCGGACGGCGCGCCGCGAGCTGCGACTGCCCCGAGCCTCGAATCCCGTGCCCGAGATCTTCCTTTGGACGCGGGCGGCTATCTGGGCGGCAGCGCTGTTCTCGCTGTTCGTCTTCGTGCCCAACAGGCACCCGCGCGCGGCGCGCTGGGACGACCCCTCGCTCACCCATGACCTCGGCGCCGTCACCGACGTGTGGGCGCGCTGGGACAGCGTCTGGTTCCTCCGCATCGCGGAGCATGGCTACGACGCCGCCTCCGGCGGGGCCTCGGCCTTCTACCCGCTCTACCCGGCCACGGTCGGCCTGCTCGGCCGGATGTTCTTCGGTCATTACGTGTTGGCCGGGATCCTCGTCTCGCTCGCGGCGACGCTGGGGGCGTTCTTCCTCCTACACCGGATCGCCGAGGAGCGACTCGGTGCGGACGGCGCCCGGCGCGCAGTTCTCTACCTCGCCCTCTTCCCGTTCGCGCTCTTCCTCCAAGCCGTCTACAGCGAGTCGCTGTACCTCCTGTTGACGCTGGCTGCGTTCCTGCTCGCAGAGCGGCGCCGCTTTCCCGCAGCAGGCGCCGTGGCCGGGCTCGCGCTCCTGACCAGACCGACGGGCATCGCCCTGCTGCCGGCGCTTGGGCTGCTCGCATGGCGTGAGCGGGATCGGATTCGCGCGCTGGCGTGGCTCGGGCTCGCGCCGCTGCTCTTCGCCGCGTACCCGCTCTACCTCTGGCAGGCCGACGGCGACCCATGGGCTTTCTTGCGCGCACAGCGGCTGTGGAGCCGGCACCTCTCGCCCGCCGGCCCGCTCGGCGGGATCTGGGACGGGCTCCGGGCCGGCTGGGCCGGGATCGAGCAGCTCGCCTCGGGATCGCACACGCGCGTCTACTGGACGGCCGTGCAGGACACCGACCCGATCCGGACTGCCACGCTCAACCTCGAGTGCCTTGCCTTCCTCGTCTTCTTCGTTGTGTTGACGGTGATCGCCTGGCGGCGCTTCGGCGCGCCGTATGGGCTCTTCGCAGCGCTCAGCCTCGCAATCCCGCTGAGCGTGCCGAGCGAGCGCTGGCCCTTGCTCTCCCTGCCGCGCTTCGGCCTGACGATCTTCCCGTTCTTCCTGGCGCTCGCCTCGCTGGGCGGGCGACCGCGGGCGCACACGGCGATCGTCGCCGTCAGTTCACTTCTGCTCGGCGTCTCGGTGGTGCAATGGGCCCTGTGGCAATGGGTGGCATGAGGCTCGCGCTCGCCTTCGCGGGTCTGCTCGTGCTTCTGGGTGGAACCGCCTGCGGCGAGCGGGCGGAGCCGACCGGCTCCCTTGTCGAGGTCTACCCCGTCACCGTTCAGGGAGCCGGAGACCAGCCGACGGTGGCGAAGGCCGTACCGAGACGCATCGTCCCACTCGGCGCCGGACCTCGACGGCTTCTGAAGGCACTCGGGCTCCAGCGCCGGACCGTCACCGTGAACGACACGCTCGTCGGGCTTCCGCTCGTCGGGGAGATCCGCCGCGCCCACCCGGACCTGATCCTCGCCTCGAGCGACACCGACCCGCTCGACCTCGCACGCGCGCGCACGGCAACACATGCGGCGATCTACGTCGAGCCGGACAGCTCTCTGGACGACGTGGTCGAAGCGACCGGCGACATCGGGTTGCTCACGAACCAGCCCGTTGCCGCGCGGCGCGTCACGGCCGCGATCCAGAGGACAAGGCGTGCCGTAGCCGCGAGGCTGGCGGGCGAGCCGGTGGTATCGGTGTTCGTCGACACGGGGGACTTCTCGACGGTTCCCAGCCGGAGCCTGCTCGGCGACCTGATCAGGGCGGCGCACGGCGAGAACGTGGCGGGACCGAGCCCTGAACCGGGGCCGTTCCCGCTGCGCCGGCTCACCCAGCTCGATCCAGACGTCTACCTCGCGACCGCGGACAGCGGCCGGACCCTCGCGGGTCTGCGAGCGGGCGCCGAGACGAAGCGGCTCCGGGCCGTAAAGAGCGGGCGCTTCGAGGTCGTGTCGCCGGGCATCACCGTGGCCGGGCCTGCCGTGGGGAAGTCGCTGGTCGAGGTCGCCCGGATCCTCCACCCCGATGCGTTTCGCTGAGCTCGACGCGGTGACGCTCGACGCCCACGGCACCCTCGTGGAGCTCGCCAACCCGGTGCCCGAGCTCGACCGATGCCTGCGTGAACGTCGGATCAAGCGGGGTGGGCAAGAGATCGCGCGAGCCTTCGCGACCGAGGTCGACTACTACCGCGAGCACGCCCACGAGGGGCGCGACGCCGAGACCCTCGCCCGACTACGACTCGAGTGCACGGGGGTGTTCCTCGGTGCCCTCGAGGCCGAGCTCGCTCCGGACGACTTCGTGGAGGCGTTCGTCGGCTCGATCCGCTTCGAGGCGCTGCCCGGGACCCGGCGGTCACTGCGTGCCCTGCAGCGGAGAGGCCTGGCGTTGGCAGTCATCTCGAACTGGGACGTAGACCTCCACGCTCATCTCGACGAGGCGGGACTCGGAGGGCTGGCGGTGGTGACCTCGGCCGAGGCAGGCGCTCCGAAGCCTGCTACCGCCGTTTTCGAGTTGGCAGTCCAGCGCCTCGGAGTTCGCCGGGATCGAACCCTGCACGTAGGCGACAGCGAGGCGGACGAAGTTGGCGCGGGCGCCGCCGGTCTCCGCTTCGCGCCGGCTCCGCTCGCCACGGTGCTCGACGCGTGACCGGCAAGCTCGCCGGCTGGCTGGCGCTCGTCGGAACCCTCGCGGCACTCAACTACGCGAGCCGGTTCACAGAAGGAAAGCCGCCGGCCGACACGCTCTACCGGTACGGGACCGCAATCAGCGGCCTCGTCTTCTATGCGATCACGCTGGCGATCGTGCTCTGGATCGGCAACGGCGTGCCGCACCGCGAGCTCGGCCTGCGCCGGCCTGAGTCGTGGTCACGGGCGCTCGGTCTCGCGCTGGCGGTCCTGATCGCGCTGCTCATCGCGGAAGCGCTCCTGGAATCGATTCTCCACGCCACACGCGAGCAAGGGCTGGAGCCGCCGCGCTGGGAGCCCGACCGGGCCGTGCCCTTCGTCCTGAACGCGGCCGTCGTTGTCCTGGTCGCGCCGGTCGTCGAGGAGCTGACCTTCCGCGGAGTCGGCTACGCGCTGCTCGGCCGCATCAGCACCGCTCTCGCATTCGTCGGCACCTCGATCGCGTTCGCGGCCGCGCACGGGCTGATCAACGGCTTCACGGCGCTCTTCCTCTTCGGCGCGGCGGTCGCGTTCCTGCGCCTGCGAACCGGGAGCATCTACCCCGGGATGCTCCTGCACGGGACGTTCAACGCTCTCGCGCTGACGGTGGCGTTCGCCAGGTAGGTCACTATTCTCCGGACAGTGCGGCGTGTAGCGATGTTCGTGGCGGCCATGGTGTTCGCTCCCGCAGCGCAGGCGGCACCGCCTACCGTGAGCGTGCAGGCGAGCCCCTCGAGTGGGCCGGCTCCGCTTCAGGTGGCACTCGCCGCGACCGGCGACGCTGCCGCGTATCACTGGGATCTCGGCGACGGCACCACCGCAGACGGGCCCACCGTCCAGCACGTCTACGCCGCAGGCACGTTCACCGCCCGCGTCACGGCGACCGCCTCGACAGGAGAGACCGCACAGGCCGCCCTGACGGTAACTTCGATCGGGCTCACGCTGGCCGCGCCACGGATCGGGCACTACCAGCAGAAGCTCCGCTTCCACGGACAGCTCGTGCCCGCACGAAAGGGCGTCCTGATCGGCCTCTTCCGCGGCGAGCGGCGCATCGCGAGCATTCGGACCGGCAAGGACGGGCGCTTCTTCGTCCGCGGGCGAGTGGGAACGCCGGACAAGCGCTACACGGTCCGTTACGCGGGCGCGGTCTCCAACGCGGTGTCACTCGCGGTGCGGCCGGGGCTCGACACCGCCTTTCTCGGCTCCGGCCAGCTAGGCCGGCGCCTCTCGTTCCTTGCCCGCGCGCGCCCCGCGGTCGCCGGCAGGCTGACCGTCCGGATCTGGCGTGGAAAGCGGCTCGTGAAGACCCGTAGCGGTCGCGGTCGAATCCGGATCGCCCTCAGCACGGCTCATGCCGGTGCCTATCGCGTCCGGGTCTCGCTGCAGCCGGCGGCCGGGTACCTCCAGGCGCGCCGAACCCTCGAGCGAATCGTCTTCCTTCCCGTCTTGTCCCCCGGCTCGGCCGGCGCGAGCGTGTACGAGCTCGACCGGCGGCTGA
Organism: Gaiellaceae bacterium; assembly: GCA_036265535.1. GTDB lineage: Bacteria > Actinomycetota > Thermoleophilia > Gaiellales > Gaiellaceae > AC-32. Next base: position 40,765 of record DATAOV010000001.1, read on the forward strand.
ACGAGCTCCATTACGCACTCGGACAGGTCGACGGCTACTTCGGACGGGACGACGTGGACGCCGTGATCGCCTTCCAGAAGCTGCACGGCCTGCCCCGCACGGGCGCAGTCGACATGCGCTTCTGGGCGGAGCTGCAGCGTGCGCGGGATCCACGGCCTCGCTATCCGGGCGACCACGTCGAGGTGAACAAGGAGCGGCAGGTGCTGTTCATGGTCCGCAATGGGAAGGTGGCGCTGATCGTCCCCGTCTCGACCGGCGCCACCGGCAACACGCCGCTCGGCCACTGGCGCGTGTACAGCAGGGTGCCGGGCTTCAACGCCCTCGCGATGTACTACTCGTCCTTCTTCGTCGGCGGCTTCGCGATCCACGGGTACCACACCGTCCCGCCGTATCCTGCAAGCCACGGCTGCGTGCGGATACCGCTTTGGGTCGCCCACCGCGTGTACACACTGATCGACTACGGCACCCCGATCTACATCTACTGGTAGCGCCATCCTTGTCGCGGCGCTCGCCCTGGCTGCGGCCGGCTGGCTGCTCTACACCCAGGCCTGGACCGGCAAGGCGGCGCCGGTCCCCTACACCGACATCACCTCCCAGCTGGGACGAGTCGAGTTCACCCGCAGGGTCACGGCGGTCTACCACTCGCGGGCGCCGTTCCTGCGGCTCCTCGAGGCAACGATGCCCGGGCGCACGCCAAGGATCCCGCCGCACGACTGGAACAGAGACCAAGTGGTCGTGATCGCGCTCGGCCCGCGCTCCTCGACCGGCTACTCGCTACGGATCCTACGAGTCGTCGAGCGCCGGCGCGGCATCTACGTCTACGTGCGCGAAGAGACGCCTGCGCTCGGCGATCCGGTCCAGGCCCGGGTCACGTATCCGTACCGCGTGTTGAACATGCACGGCAGCGCGAAGCCCGTTTACGTCAAGCTGGAAGGCAGACCGTGATGAGCGAACCCGATCCGCTGATCCGCCAGCTGCGAGAGCAGATCTCCGACAACGACCGCGCGATCGTCGAGGCGATCAACACGCGTCTGAAGCTCGTGGCGCGGCTGAAGGGCTACAAGGAGTCGCGCGGCATGTCGTTCGTCGACCCGGAGCGCGAGGAATGGATGCTGCAGTACCTGGCGCGCGCGAATCGCGGGCCGCTATCCGCAGACGGGTTGAACGAGCTGTTCGAAGAGATCCTCGGCCTGACGAAGCGCGAGGTCGAGCGCGGAGAGTCCCGCTAGTCGTCTTCCTCCGAGGCCTCGGCGAACTCGTCCGGGGTGACGCTCTCGAGGAACTGCTTGAACTCGGAGACGATCTCCTCCTCGTTGACGTCTTCGCCCTCGAACTCGATCGCGGACTCCTCGATCACCTCCTCGGCGGCGAAGATCGGCGCCTCGGCGCGAACGGCCAGCGCAATGGCGTCCGAGGGGCGCGAGTCGATCTCGATCTCCGAGCCGTTCTGCTGGACGGTGATGCTCGCGTAGAAGGTGTTCTCCTTCAGCTCGGTCACCGTGATACGGACGACCTGCGCGTCGAGCTGGCTGAGCATCTCCGTGACCAAATCGTGCGTCATCGGCCTCGGCGTGCTCGCTCCCTGGAGCTTCATCAGGATCGCTGCGGCCTCCGGGTGTCCGATCCAAATCGGGAGGAACTTGTTCCCGTCGGCAGTCTTGAGAAGCACGATCGGCTGCTTGCCGACGAGGTCGAAACTCACGCCGTAGATGACCATCTCGTGCATCAGGCGTCGTCCCCGACTTCGATCATAACCAGAGGGTACCGGGTCAAACTCCACCCGGCTCCGACCGTCCGCTCGGCGGTCCCGGCTCGATTTCGTCGACCGGCGCGGTGCGCTCTTTCCCGGTCGCGGCATCCTCGAGAAAGGCCTGCCGGTTGGACACGCTCATGGGGTCGAGGCCACGCAAGTAGTAGTACCGACCCAGGTAGAGGACGAGGTCGCCGATCTTCATAGCCGCAGTTCTCGACACGGTCATCGGCACCGTTCGGAGCACCTACATCCCTTGAGCGAGGGCGGCTACACTGCTCGACCCGGGCGATTAGCTCAGTTGGTTAGAGCGCCGCTCTGATAAGGCGGAGGTCCGTGGTTCGAATCCACGATCGCCCACCTCGCGTCTTCCGCGGCCCGAAACGGCGGGCCGCTAGTGGAGGATCTCGGTGCGGTCGAGGTAGTCCTCAACCGTCAGCAGGAAACTCGGGTCCTCCGCGATCTCGGCCAGAGTGCCCTTCGTCATCTCGTCGAGCTCCGCGTCCTGGGCCAGCTCGAACAGAAACGGGCCGAGCTTGCCAGCCTGCGACAGGGCCGACATGCGCAGGACGAGGTCGCGCGTGAGCTCGTCCTGCTTGATCGCCTCGAGCGACTCGAGATTCTCGTGCCAGGTGCGCAACATGACACTGAGTCAACGCCCGCCCCGCGCACGCGGATACGGCTAGACCAGGCGTTCGAGTGCTTCGGCCAGCTCGGCCAGCTCGGTCTCGTCGGTGAAGGCGAGCTCGAGGCGGCCGGAGACGACGCGAGCCGGGAACCCGGTTGCGCGTTCCGCCGCCTTCCTGGCCCGCTCGGCGAGCGCCGGGTCGACCTTGGGCGTCTTGCGAGGCTTCGTCTTCGCGCCGGCCCAGCGCGCAGCGCGCTCGGCGGCCCGAACGGACATCCCGCGACGCAGGATCTGACGCGCGAGGCGACGGCGGCCGTCCTGGTCGGGAACCGCCAGCACCGCGCGCGCGTGACCCTCGGTCAGCTCGCCCCGCTCGACGAGCGCGAGAACGTCGTCCGGAAGCTCGAGCAGCCGCAGCCGGTTCGAGACCGTCGGCTTCGCCTTGCCCATCCGTTCGGCCAGCTCGCCGAGCGAGAGCTCGAACTCGTCCAGCAGGAGCGCGTAGGCCCGGGCTTCCTCGACCGCCGACAGCTGCTCCCGCGCCACGTTCTCGACCAGACCGAGCAGAAGCGTGTCGCGGTCGTCGGCCTCGCGCACGAGCGCGGGAACCGTAGGCAGGCCGGCCTCGCGGGCTGCGCGCCAGCGCCGCTCGCCGGCGATCAGCTCGAAACCCCCGGCCTTGCGCGGGCGAACCACGACCGGCTGGACGAGCCCCTGAGCGCGGATCGAATCGGCGAGTGCGCTCGTCGCCTCGTGATCGAACCGCTTCCGCGGCTGGCGAGGATTCGGATGAATCGTCTCCACCGGAAGATGGGCGAGCTCAGGCTGGCCGGGGCCGCCGACGAGCAACTCGAGTCCGCGGCCCAGTCCGCGGCGCCTCTCGGGTTCAGGAACGGCCGACAAGCTCCATCGCCACCTTCCAGTACGCGTCGGCGCCGGCCGACTCGCGATCGTAGGCGGTCACGGGCAGGCCGTGGCTCGGCGCCTCTGCCACGCGCACCGAGCGCGGCACCGACGTCTTGAAGACGAGCTCGCCAAAGTGCCGGCGCACCTCCGCGGACACGTCTGACGCCAGGCGCGTCCGGCGGTCGACCATGGTCAGGATCACCCCGCCGAGGCTCAGCCTCGGGTTCAGCCGTGCGCGGACGAGCTCGACCGAGCCGACCAGCTGGGCGAGCCCCTCGAGCGCGAAGTACTCCGCCTGCACCGGGACGAGCACGCGGTCGGCAGCCGCGAGCGCGTTGACGGTCAGCGGGCCAAGCGAGGGCGGGCTGTCGACGAAGACGAAGGCGTAGCCGTCGCCTGCCCCGGCCAAAGCATCGGCGAGATAGCGCTCGCCGTCGGCGCGCCGCGCCAGCTCGACTGCGGCACCGGCGAGCTCGGGACGCGAGGGCACGAGGTCGAGGCGCGCGAAGCGCGTCGGCCTGGCGAGCTTCGGCAGCGGGATGCCGTCGAGCAGGTCGAGCGAGGAGGTGCCGTTCGCGCGCTCGCCGAGCCCAGAGGTTGCGTTCGCCTGCGGGTCGAGATCCACGACGAGCGTCTTCTCGCCGGCCTCCGCGAGGCACGCGGCGAGGTTAATCGCGGTCGTGGTCTTGCCGACGCCGCCCTTTTGGTTCGCAAGCGCATAGACCCTGCCGGGCACACGTCCACGCTAGCTAGGCGAGCGGACGTTTTCGGGCCGTCCCCGTGCGACGAGGAAAGCCCACGGGAGTCGCTCCGAGCTTGTGCAGGACGAGCATCCCGGGAGGCGACTCCACGAGCTCCGCTGCAAGCCGCTCGGCCACCGCCGTAACGCGTTCGACTTCGGCGCTCGGCCCCACGAAGAGCACGGCAGCGCCCCCGGGAGCGACGAGCGGCAGACACCACTCGGCCGCGACCGGCGGGAGCGCGAGCGCCTTCGCCACCGCAACTCCGTACACATCGACCGGTTGCTCCTCGGCGCGCCCGCAGATGACGAGCAGATTCGGGAACTCGGCAGTCCAGCGCTCGAGGAAGTCGCACTTGCGCCGCTGCGACTCGAGCAAGGTGACCTTGCGAAACGGAAGCGCCGCAGCGAGCGGGATCCCGGGCGCACCGCCGCCGGAGCCCACGTCCACGATCGGTCCCTCGAAGCGCTCAACAACTCCCAGCGCGGTCAGGCTCTCCTCGACGTGCAGCCGCCGGGCCTCGGCGAGATCGCGCACAGCGGTCAGGCCGGGAGTTGCGACGAGGGACTCGAGCCAGCGCTCGATGCGTGGATCCGTCAAGCGGGATCGATCACGACGAAGCGATTGGGCTCGGTGCCCTCGCTCCGCGTCGTCACGCCCGGATGATCCTGCAGACAGACGTGGACGACCTTGCGCTCGACGGCTGTCATCGGGTCGAGCTCCACCGGCTGACCCGAGGAAACCGCCTGCTCGGCGCTACGAGTCGCGAGCGCGTCGAGGCTCGACTGCCTCCGGGCCCTGTAACCGGCCGCGTCCACGATCACCGGCTTGCGCTCGTCGCCGCGGTTGCGCCAGACGATCGCATTCGCCAGGTATTGGATCGCGTCGATGGTCTGGCCGTGCTTCCCGATCGCGAGACCGAGCTCTGCGCCGACGAAGGTCGCCGTCAGCGTCCCCTCGTCCTCCTCGAGCTCGATCCGCGCCCGCACCCGAATAGCGCCGAGAATTCGCTCGAGGACCTCCCGCACCTCGGCCGCCTCGGCACTCTCGCCGTCCGTGGCCCGCTCGGGGGGCGCAGGCGCAGCGACGGCCTCCACGCTTGCGATCACGCGCGCCGGCGCGTACCCGACCCCGAGAAGCCCGCGCTCACCCTCGGACACGACCTGAAAGCGAACCGCCGCCTTGTCGATCCCGGGCTGCAGCTTCTCGAGCTCCCGCAGCGCCGACCACTTGGCCTCCCCGACGGTCTCACCGGTGGCCTCGACCTGCAGTGCCTCGCTCATCGCCTCGCCTTCTTCTTCTTGCGTTTCACCCTGCGTGGTTGCGCGGGCGCCGCGGCGGAGGCCGGCGCCGGCTCGGCAGGCGGAGGCGGAGGCTCCGGCTCGCTCTCCTTCGCCGGCGTGCGCGACGAGCGCCGCTCGGGTGCCTGGGGCTTCGGCATCAGCCGGCGCGTGATCAGTCCCTGACCGACCGTCCAGAGGTTCGTGGTCACCCAGTAGATGACGAGACCGACCGGGAAGTTGAGCAGGAACGTGACGAAGACGATCGGCAGGACCATGAGCATGATCCGCTGCGTTTTGTCCATCGTGCTCGACATCAGCATCGTCGAGACGAGCTGGCTCGCCACGTAGACCGCGAGCAGCAGGTAACCCGACCAGTGCGCGTTTGCGTGCGCCGTGATGTCCGGGACGAAGTTGTGGCCGAGCCACGAAAGATCGCCGCCCGGTGGATGCTTCGAAAACTCGCGCAGAACGAAGTAGAGCGCGATGAAGACCGGGAACTGGGCCAGGAGCGGCAGGCACGAGGCGGCCGGGTTGATCTGGTTCTCCCGGTAGAACTTCATCAGCTCTTCCTGCTGCCGCTTCTTGTCGTTCTTGTACTTCTTCTGAATCTCTTTCATTTCGGGCGCGTGGCGCTGCAGGTTCTGCATCGAGTGGATCTGCCGAACGGTCAGCGGCACGAGCAGCAAGCGCACCGTCACCGTCAGCGCGACGATCGACCACGCCCACGTCAGCCCGACCGACCCGTGGAACCAGTTGAGGACGTGACGGAGAATGTCCTCGATCGGGGTCAGCGGCGAGAGCAGGATCAGGTGGAGGATCATCGGAACAGCCTTTGGTCCCGGGCGTAGTCGACGCCGCCGTGACTCCAGGGGTTACAGCGCAGAAGACGCCAGCCGGTGAGGATCGAACCGCGCACGAGGCCGTAGTGGCGCAGCGCGTCGAGCGCGTACTGGGAACAGCTCGGGTGGTACTTGCACGAGCCGCCCCAGAGCACGCCGAAGGTCCAGCGATACACGTGAACGAGCGCCATCCCCACGTACGTCGGAGCCCGGAGCGCGTACCTCACGCGGCCGCCTTTCCGAGAATCTCCTCGACTCGTTCCCCGAGCCACTCGGAACCTCGTGCCTCCACCGCCTCCGCAAACCCGGGACGGACGACGAGCACGTAGTCCTGATCCTGAGGCAGCTCCGACAGGCGCGCGCGGAAGGCTTCCCGGAGCCGGCGCTTCATTCGATTGCGGACGACCGCCGTGCCGACCGCCTTTGGCACCGCCAGACCGAGCCGGGCACCAGCGTCGGCCCCGTCTTCACGGGGGAACCAGTAGAGGACGAGAAACCGCGTCGAGACGGAGCGCCCATGGCGATAGACCGCGTCGAAGTCGCGCGAGCGCGAGAGGCGATGGCGGCGTTGCACTCGCGCGTCCAGCGAGCTCAGGCCGACAGGCGCTTCCGGCCTCTGGAACGGCGCCGCTTGAGGATCGCGCGGCCGGCGCGCGTCGACATGCGGGCGCGGAAGCCGTGCCTCCGCTTCCGCCTGCGCACGTTGGGCTGATAGGTCCGTTTCACAAGCCGAAGAGGGTAGAAAAGACCGCCCGTCCGAGGGCGGCGTCCGGCCAGTATAGACGAGGGGCAGGGGGTCACAAGCGCCCGCCGAAACGAGGCGCAAAAGCCGGTCGGAGCGATGCAAGCGTCGCCTTGGCCGACAAGACCGTCCACACCTGTGGACGTCGGTGTGGAGGGCGAGGATTTACCTGCAAATGAGGCATTTTTTGTCCACTCTGACAACCTCTGCGCCCCTATTGTGAGGCTGCGCGGACGCTGCTATGCTCGGCGCTCGCGCGTTCCTCGACAAGGAGTACGGCCGGCGGCGTGGAGCCCTCAATTGAGCTGACTGCGGAAGGGCTTTGGAGCGAGGTTTCTGGTCGGCTCAGAGGCGCCCTCAACGAGACGACGTACCGCACGTGGTTCGACCACGTGGAGGGGCTCGAGCTCAACGACGACGTGTTCGTGCTCGCCGTCCCGAACGACTTCACGCGCGACTGGATCGAAGGCCACTTCATCGGCCTGATCCGTGCCGCGGTGGGCGATACGACCGGCCACGAGCGACAGATCCAGCTCACGGTGAAGGAGACGGCCGGAGAGCCGGCGGCGGCCCCGGTCGAAAGGCATCGCCGCGAGTCGCTCGGCATCGGGCTCAATCCGAAGTACACCTTCGACTCGTTCGTGATCGGCTCGTCGAACCGCTTTGCCCACGCGGCCGCGCTCGCGGTCGCCGAGGCGCCTGCACAGGCCTACAACCCGCTCTTCATCTACGGCGGCACGGGGCTCGGCAAGACCCACCTCCTGCAGGCAATCGCCCAGTACGTCGCCGAGCACCAGGGCGAGCTCTCCGTGCGCTACGTGACGAGCGAGACCTTCATGAACGACTTCATCAATGCCCTTCGCGACAAGCGGATCGAAGGCTTCAAGCAGCGCTACCGCGCCTACGACCTGCTCCTGATCGACGACATCCAGTTCTTCGAGCACAAGGAGCGGATCCAGGAGGAGTTCTTCCACACCTTCAACTCGATCTACGAGGCCGGCGGCCAGATCGTCATCTCGTCCGACCGACCCCCTCGGGAGATCTCGACCTTGGAGGAACGACTGCGCTCACGCTTCGAATGGGGCCTGATCACCGACATCCAGCCACCCGACCTCGAGACGCGGATCGCGATCCTGCGCAAGAAGGTGAAAACCGACCGCATCCACGTGCCCGATCCCAAGGTGCTCGAGTTCATCGCCGGGCGTATCTCCTCCAACATCCGTGAGCTCGAGGGCGCGCTGACACGCGTGGTCGCGTTCTCCTCGCTGACCGGGCGGCCGATGACCGAAGACCTGGCCCAGGACGTGCTCAAGGACGTCTTTCCGCAAGGCGAGGTGCGGCAGGTGACGATCGAGCGGATTCAGGAGCTCGTCTCGGAGCGCTTCAGCCTCTCGCTGAGCGAGCTCTGCGGCGATAAGCGCTCACAGAACATCGTCTACCCGCGCCAGGTCGCGATGTATCTCTCACGCGAGCTGACCGACTCCTCGCTCCCGAAGATCGGTAAGCAGTTCGGCGGCCGCGATCACACGACGGTGATCCACGCGACCTCGAAAATCGCGCGCATGATCCGCGAGGACCGGTCTGTGTACAACCTGGTGCAAGAGTTGACCGCTCGGATCAAGCAGGCCCGATGAGACTGTGGAGCGATCGGCAGCACGGCACGGCCCCTGTAGACAAGGCTCCTTTGCCCCCAACACGCGCCCACAGCGCAAACCCGCTCCCGCAGCGGAATCGGGGCGTCATCCCCGGTCTCCACACTCTCTATGACTACGACAAAGGAATTTCATAAATGATGGAAGCAGAAACTGTGGTCGCACAGGGAACTCTCAAGGCGGTCTGCTCGCGAGACGAGCTCACGAGAGCGCTCGGGATCGTCTCGCGCGGTGTCTCGACGCGGACGACGGTGCAGATCCTGGCGGGCATCCTGATGGAGTCCGAGGGCGGCAAGCTGAACCTCGCCGCGACCGACATGGAGCTCTCGCTGCGCACCTCGCTCGAGGCGCGGGTGGAGTCGGACGGCTCGGTGGTCGTGCCGGGGAGGCTCCTGCTCGAACTTGCGCGGCTGTTGCCAGATGCCGAGGTGACCCTCGAGCACAAGCTCGAGGAAGCGGCGGTCGAGATCCGCTGTGGCTCGGCGACCTATCGCCTCCATACCTACAACGCGGAGGACTTCCCGCGGTTGCCGGAAGCCGAAGCCGCCGAACGTAACGAGATCGAGCGCGAGAGCTTTCTCGAAACGGTGGCCCGTGTCAGCCGCTCGGCCTCACGGGACGAGTCGCGCCCGGTGCTGACCGGTGTCCTGATGCGCTTCGAACCAGGGAAACTCGTGATGGCTGCGACAGACTCCTACCGCCTGTCGGTCAAGGAGACACCTTTGGAAGGGACGGTGCCCGAGCTGGAGGCGATCGTTCCGGCACGAGCGCTCGGGGAGCTGACGCGGATCGCGCAGACCGGCGACTCGATCGAGCTCGGCGTGCACGAGAACCAGGTCGTCTTCGCCACCGGGGACGCGCTTCTGACCACGCGCCGGATCGACGGGCAGTTCCCGAACTACAAGCAGCTCGTTCCGGAAACCTTCGACCACGAGATCGCGCTGCCGCGGGACGAGCTTCTGGAGGTGGTTCGCCGAGTCGCGGTGATGGCACAGCGCAACTCACCGCTTCGACTGCGTTTCGCCGACGGAGAGCTGACCGTCTCGGCTCAGACTCAGGACGTGGGTGAGGCGCGGGAGTCTCTCCCGGTCGCCTTCAGCGGCGAGCCGCTCGAGATCGGCTTCAACGCGGAGTTCTTGCGTGACGGGATCGAGTCCGTGATCGGAGACCAGGCGCGCCTGAAGTTGATCAGCCCGCTGCGCCCGGGCCTGATCCAGGGCGAGAGCGACGACTTCCTGTACCTGATCATGCCGATCCGATTGGCGGGGTAGCTACATGGTAAGAGGCTCCGACCGGTCACTTCAGACTGGCGCACCGGCCAAGCCGGCACGCCCTGAGAATGGCACCGCAAGCGGTGCCTTGGCCGGCTGATCGTCGGTCGACTCTCGCTCCGGGACTTCCGCTCCTATTCAAAGCTCGATCTGGGTTTGGAGCCGGGCCTCGTCCTCGTGACCGGGCCGAATGGGGCCGGCAAGACCAACCTGCTGGAGTCGCTCCACGTCGGGACGCAGGGGTTCTCGCCGAGGACGCGGGTCGACGCGCAGCTGGTCCGCTTCGGCCGCGACGCGGCGCGCATCGCGCTGCGCGGTGAGCGGGCAGGAATTCCGCTCGACCTCGAGGTCATGTTGGAGGTCGGGACGGGGAAGCGGGCGACTCTGAACGGCGCGCGCCTGCGCGCAGCCGAGCAGCTGCGTGGGGAGGTGACGACACTCGTCTTCACCCCGGACCGCCTCGTGATCGTCAAGGGTGGCCCGGCCGCAAGGCGTGCGTACTTCGACCGGGCACTCGGGCGGCTCGCTCCGTCTCGCGCGGGGCTCTCGGCCGAGTACGGCGCTGCGGTCGGTCAGCGAAATGCGGCACTCAGGCGAGTTGCCCAGGGCTTCTCGACGCGGGAGGCACTTGCGCCCTGGAACGACCAGGTCGGTCGGCTGGGCGCCGAGCTCGTGGCCGGCCGACACGAGGCCGTCGGGGCGCTGCAACCGCACTTCGCCGAGCGCGCGGGCGAGCTTGGTGTGGACGGTGCGGAGCTTCGGTACGACGGCGAGCCGCCGACCGTGGAACAGCTGGAGGCGCGGGTCGACCGCGACCTCGAGCGGGGCACTACCGGCCTCGGTCCTCATCTGGACGACGTCGGCGTGCTCTCCCGCGATCGCGACCTGCGGGCCTTCGGCTCTCAGGGTGAGCAGCGCCTGGCCGTGCTGGCGCTGCTGCTCGCCGAGACCGAGCTCTTGGAGGAGCGCCGTGGCACGAGGCCTTTGCTCCTGCTGGACGACGTACTCTCGGAGCTCGATCCGGGCCGCCGCCGGATCCTCGCGGACCGTCTTCGTGCCGGTGGTCAGGCGCTGGTCACGAGTGCAAGCCGGAACTCGCTTCCCGGCGAGCCGGCGCAGACACTCGAGGTGGCTCAGTCGTCTGAGGGCACGAGCGCGGTAAGGGCCGCGTGATGGACCGGATCGGCGACGCGGTGCGCAGTGAGCTGGGCCGTTTCGGCACTGCAGGCGAGATGGCCGAGCTCGTGGCCGTGTGGCCGCAGGCGGTCGGCGAGACGGTGGCTCGCAACGCGTGGCCTGCCCGGCTCACGCGGGACCGAACCCTGCACGTGAACGCCAGCTCGTCCGCCTGGGCGTTCGAGCTGCAGCAGCTGGAGAGCGAGATCGCCGGCCGATTGCAGGAGGTTCTCGACGAGGGCACTCCCAGGAAGCTGCGATTCGTGCCCGGGCCTCTTCCGGAGGCCGCTCCTGCGGCAGAGGAGCGACGAGCCACGCGGCTTCCGGAAGCAACGCTCGAGCAGGTGCGCGAGGCCCGCGACTGGGCGGCAGGGATCGAGTCGGAAGATCTCCGCAAATCGGTAGAAAAAGCTGCGCGGGCGAGCCTCGCAAGGGCCGCTGCCGACCGTGCGGTCTGATACACTTAGGTAAGCCCGGAAATGCTTCACTTGCAGGGCTTTTTTCATGGCTAAGGCTACATATACCGCTAAGGACATCACCGTTCTCGAGGGTCTCGAGCCCGTCCGCCTGCGCCCGGGCATGTACATCGGCTCGACGGGCGCGCGAGGGCTCCACCATCTCGTCTACGAAGTGGTCGACAATGCGGTCGACGAAGCGCTCGCCGGGCGCGCCGACACGATCGAGGTGACCATTCATCCGGATGACTCCGTGACCGTCACGGACAACGGCTCGGGCATCCCGGTCGACGTGATGCCGGAGCAGGGCCTGCCGGCCCTGACGGTCGTGCTGACGAAGCTCCATGCCGGCGGAAAGTTCGGCGGCGAGGGCTACAAGGTCTCCGGTGGTCTCCATGGTGTCGGCGTCTCGGTGGTGAACGCGCTCTCGGAATGGCTGACGGTCGACGTACACCGTGACGGCAAGATCTGGCGCCAGGAATTCGCCCGCGGCGAGGCCACGACCGACCTGAAGAAGCTCGGGGTCGCAAAGGACACGGGCACGACGATCACGTTCCTTCCCGACGGCGACGTCTTCGAGGAGATCGAGTGGTCGACCGAGACCCTGGTGCAGCGGCTGCGCGAGACCGCGTTCCTCACGAAGGGACTGCGAATCATCCTCTACGACGAGCGCTCGGGTGACGAAAAGCACGAGTTCCACTACGAGGGCGGGATCCGCGACTTCGTCTCGTACGTCAACAAGTCGAAAGACCCTGTGCACAAGGGGATCGTTTATTTCGAGGGCGACAACGGCGAAGGTCAGGTCGAGCTGGCCATGCAGTGGAACAGCTCGTACCAGGAGTCGGTCTTCTCCTTCGCCAACAACATCAACACCACCGAGGGCGGCTCGCACTTATCCGGGTTCAAAGGCGCCCTGACTCGCACCCTGAACGACTATGCGCGCGCGAAGGGGCTTCTCAAGGAGAAGGAGGACAACCTCGAGGGCGAGGACGTGCGCGAGGGCCTCGCTGCGGTGCTGTCGGTGAAGCTGCGCGACCCGCAGTTCGAGGGCCAGACGAAGACGAAGCTCGGGAATCCCTGGGTACGCGGGCTCGTCGAGCAGACCGTCAACCAGCGGCTGGCCGAATACCTGGAGGAGAACCCAACGGAGGCGCGGCGCATCATCGACAAGGCGATCTCCGCGGCCCGGGCGCGGCAGGCCGCCCGCAAGGCGCGTGAGCTGACGCGGCGCAAGAGCGCGCTCGAGAGCTCGTCGCTGCCGGGCAAGCTTGCGGACTGCCAGATCACCGATCCGGCCTCTGCCGAGCTCTTCCTCGTCGAGGGCAACTCGGCGGGCGGCTCCGCCGTCGACGCGCGTGACCGGACCTTCCAGGCGATCCTCCCGCTGCGCGGCAAGGTGATCAACTCCGAGAAGAACCGAATCAACAAGGTGCTTTCCAACACCGAGATCCAGTCGATGATCACGGCGATCGGCACTGGCATCGGCGACGAGTTCGACATCGACAAGCTGCGCTACCACCGCGTGATCGTCATGACCGACGCAGACGTGGACGGCTCGCACATTCGCACGCTGATCCTCACGTTCCTCTACCGCCAGATGCCGGAGCTCGTCGATCAGGGGCACGTCTACATCGCCGTTCCTCCGCTCTATGCCGTGAAGATCGGCGGCCGCGAGCAGTACGTCGAGAAGGAGTCCCACTTCGAGGAGCTCCTCGTCCGTGAGCGCGTCAAGGACATCGACGTGACCGATCGCGAAGGCATGACGCAGAAACTGACCGAGGCGCGCTACGCGCGCTTCAGCCGGGCGCTGCACGAGTTCGAGGGTTGGGCCTCGCGCCTGCGCGCCGACTTCGGCAACGGCCCCGCGGGATTCGTCACGGCGCATCGGCTCGTCGAAACCGAGGCCGCCGCGACCGGCGAGGTCGAGGGCGCCCTCTCGAACCTCGAGCCGAACGGCTACGAGGTGGCGGTCGTCGAGACGACGGACGAGGGCGCGCGGATCAAGGTCACCGAGCGCGAGACGAGCGCAGCGACCCACATCGTCGTGCCGGCGGAGCTGCTGGCATCGCCCGTCTACGCCAATCTGCGCAAGACCTACGCGCGCCTCGTCGAGATCGTGGGGCCGCCGCCCTTCCGGCTCGAGCTGGGGAGCAAGAAGGCCGTGGCCGAGGGGTTCGAGGAGCTGCGCGAGGAGGCGCTCGGACTGGCCAAGGAAGGTCTCAAGCCGCGCCGCTTCAAGGGCCTCGGCGAGATGGATCCCGAGGAGCTCGCCCAGACCACGATGGATCCGAGCCGCCGGATGCTGATCCGCGTTGAGGTGGAGGACGCCGCAGCCGCCGACCGGGTCTTCTCGATTCTGATGGGCGATCAGGTCGAGCCCCGTCGGGAGTTCATCGAGCAGAACGCAAAGGACGTCAGATTCCTTGACGTGTAGGACGGGCGACTAGTGGCGACCGTAGAACCGCTGGGCCCGGGTCGGATCGAGTCCCGCGAGCTCGAGCAGGAGATGCGCTCGAGCTTCCTCGACTACGCGATGAGCGTGATTGTCTCGCGTGCGCTTCCGGACGTCCGCGACGGCCTCAAGCCGGTGCACCGCCGCGTGCTCTACGCCATGTTCGAGGCCGGCCTGCAGCCGACGCGCTCGCGAGTAAAGTCAGCCAGCATCGTCGGTGACGTGATGGGTCACTACCACCCGCACGGCGACCAGTCGATCTACGACACGCTCGTCCGGCTCGCGCAGCCGTTCTCCATGCGCTATCCGCTCGTCGACGGTCAAGGGAACTTCGGCAACATCGACGGCTACCCCGCCGCTGCCATGCGCTACACCGAGGCTCGGCTCGCGCGTCTGGCCACCGAGATGCTCCGCGACATCGACGCGGACACCGTCGATTTCCAGGCCAACTACGACGAGACGCGGCGCGAGCCCTCGGTGCTGCCCTCGCGCCTGCCGAACCTGCTTCTGAACGGCTCGTCGGGGATTGCAGTCGGTATGGCGACCAACATTCCGCCGCACAACCTCGGCGAGGTGGTGGACGCGCTCGTGGCGCTGATCGACGAGCCGACGATCGACGTCGACCGGCTGACGAAGCACATCAAAGGCCCGGATTTCCCCACCGGCGGGATCATCCTCGGCCGCGAGGGCATCCGCGAGGCCTACCGCTCGGGCCGGGGGCGCGTCGTCCAGCGCGCGCGAACCCACATCGAGGAGCTACGCGGCGGCCGCACCGCGATCATCGTCAGCGAGCTTCCCTACGGCGTGAAGAAGGGCGGCGACGAGGGCGTGATCAAGAAGATCGCCGATCTCGTCAACGACAAGGTCATTCCCGAGGTCCACGACGTCAAGGACCTCTCGGATAAGTCGGGCATGCGCATCCAGATCGAGCTGAAGCGCGACGCCGTGCCGCAGGTGATCCAGAACAAGCTCTTCAAGCACACGTCGCTCCAGACGACGTTCGGCTACAACGGCGTGGCGCTGGTGGACGGCGTGCCGCGGACGCTCCCTCTGCGCGACATGCTCCAGCACTACCTCGACTTCCAGCGCGAGGTCATCACCCGCCGCTCGAAGTTCGAGCTGCGCAAGGCCGAAGCCCGGGCGCATGTTCTGCAGGGCTACCTGATCGCACTCGACAACCTCGACGCGGTGATCGCGCTGATCCGCGCCTCAGCCGACCCGGACGCCGCGCGTGCCGGTCTGATCGAGACCTTCGAGCTCTCGGAGATCCAGGCGCAGGCGATTCTCGACCTCCGCCTCCAGCGGCTGACGGGGCTCGAGCGCAAGCGAATCGAGAACGAGTTTGCGGACCTGCAGGAGCAGATCGCCGAGCTGCGTGCCATCCTCGGCGACGAATCGCGCATCGACGGTCTGATCCGTGAGGAGCTGCTCGAGATCAAGCAGGTCTACGGCAAGGGCGACGACCGCCGCACCGAGATCGTGGCTGCCGAGGGCGAGCTCGACCTGGAGGACCTGATCGCCGAGGAGGACATGGTGATCGCGATCACGCGGTCGGGCTACGTGAAGCGGCTGCCGGTCACGACCTACCGCGAGCAGCGACGAGGCGGGATCGGCGTGATGGGCATGGATCTGAAGGACGAGGACTACATCGAGCACCTCTTCGTCGCCTCGACCCACGACTACCTGCTCTTCTTCACCTCTGTCGGAAAGGTCTATCGGCTGAAGGTGCACGAGCTGCCGCTCGGGACGCGCCAGTCGAAGGGCCGCGCGATCGTGAACCTGCTCCCGTTCGCCCAGGCCGAGCAGGTGCGCGCGGTGATCGCTACGCGTGACTTCAAGGAGGCCGAATACCTCGTGCTCGCGACCCAGAAGGGGATCGTCAAGAAGACGCGCTTCGAGGAGTACAACACGCCCCTGAAGGCCGACGGGATCATCGCGATCAAGCTGCGTGACGACGATTCGCTCGTGGACGTGCTCCACTCGACCGGCGAGGACGACATCATCCTGGTCTCCCGCAAGGGTCAGGCTATCCGCTTCAACGAAAGCCAAGTCCGCTCGATGGGCCGCGCCACCTCCGGGGTGAAGGGCATGGGGCTGCGCAAGGGCGACGAGGTCATCTCGGCCGGGATCGCCGACGACGAGCTCGACATGCTGGTCGTCACCGATCAGGGCTACGGCAAGCGGACGCGGATCAAGGACTACCCGGTCAAGGGGCGCGGCGGCCTCGGGGTGAAGACGGTGCAGCTGACCAAGGCCCGCGGCCAGCTCGCCGGCGCGATGCCGGTCCGCGACGGCTACCAGGTGATGCTGATCTCGAACGGTGGCACTGTCATCCGCATGCCGGTCGAGGAGATCAAGCGGCTCGGCCGCTCGACCCAGGGAGTGATCGTGATGCGGCTCCGCGGGAACGAGCAGGTCTCGAGCATCGCTCTCGTGGCCGAGTCGGATGATGCGGCTGCCTTGGATGTGCCTGAGGGCAGCGCGACGCCCAAGCCCGAGCCTCCGACTGCAGAAAACGGCAACTTGCAGTAGGTTCCGCTGCCGCCCTTCTCAAACGCGAAGCAGGTTGTTATAAGTTTCGAGGGACAAGCTTTCGCAGGCGGAGGCAGAGAATGGCATACGACAAGGCAGCTGAGTTCCTCGAGCCGATCGATATCGCGGAGCACCTCGACAAGATCGAGCTCTACCTGGGCCAGGTCTGCCAGATCGCCGGCATCTCCAAGATGCAGCTCGACTACTGGACGAACAAGGCGCAGATCCCGACCAAGGGCAAGAAGCAGCGGATCTACGACATCGATGCGCTCGAGACGGTGATGCTGATCAAGCAGGCGAAGGACAAGGGGCTGAACCTCGGCGCGGCGATCGAGGCCGCGCGCCGTTTTCGAGAGACGAACCGAGTAGCGGCGGTCGACTAGCCGCGCAGAGCCCGCGCCGCCTCTTCCGGCGCGAGCGTGTTCAGGTAGAGGCCGGCGCCCAGCTCGACGGCCGCGAAGACGGTCAGGCGTGGCAGCACCTCGAGGTGCCAATGCCCGGCCTCGTGCAGCCAGAGGTTCGCCGGCCGTGGCCTGTCGAGCGCATGGAGCCGTCGCAGGGCCTCGGCAGCGAGCGCGAGGCCGGCACCCAGGCGGTCGCTGGCGAAGCCGTCTCGCTCGTGCTCGAGCGGTGCGACGAGGCACTCGTACGGTGAACGGCTCGCGAACGGGCACAACAGGGCAAGCCCGCCTCGCTCCTCGACTACCCGCGTGCCCTCATCCCGCTCGCGGCGCAGATACCGGCAGACACGGCAATCGCTCTCGGCCCGCTCGGTGGCTGCGACGGGCGGCTCGTCTCGGAGCCACACGAGTTGCGAGTGGGTGTGCTGAAGGCTTGCGCCCGCCGCCCGCCCCTCGTTGATGCCGGCGAAGACGTGCGGGTAGCCGGACTCCCGCGCGGCCTCGGACCGCAGGCGCCAGGCCTCGGCCACGAGCTCCAGCCGGTCGTCGTCGAGCTCGGCGATCGAGCGCCGGTGCTCGGGCGAATGGATGACCACCTCCTGGTGGTCGAACGCCGGGTACTTGTTGGGGACGACGCGTACCGTCCAGCCCGGCGTGTCCGGTTGCCGCGCCTCCGGCGGCAGGGCGAGCACCTCGGGCGGAGTGCGATCCTCCCTGCCCTCGCAGAAGGGGCAGGCTTCGAGCTCCTCCGGGGTCGTCGGCTCGAGTACCGGAGCGCCGGCGCCCGGGCGCCCGGACCGGCCCGGCGCGATCGCGACGCGGCGCCCGGAGAGCGGGTCGACCCGTAGGTCGATGCTCAGCTCTTGAGCTTTTCGAGGAACGGTGTCAGCAGGTCGATCGGCGCCGGGAAGACGATGGTCGTGGACGCCGAGGAGCCGAGCTCGACGAGCGTCTGCAGGTAGCGCAACTGCAGGCCGATCGGGTGGTCTTCGATCACGAGCGCGGCGTCCTTCAGCCGCTCCGAGGCCTGGAACTCGCCTTCGGCCGCGATCACCTTCGCCCGCCGCTCACGCTCAGCCTCTGCCTGTCGGGCCATCGCGCGCTGCATCCCTGACGGGATCTCGACGTCCTTGACCTCGACGATCGAGACCTTGATCCCCCAGGGCGCGGTGGCCTCGTCGATGATCTCCTGCAGGATTGCGTTGATCTTGTCGCGCTCCGAGAGCAGCTCGTCCAGAAGATGCTGGCCGAGCACCGATCGCAGCGTCGTCTGGGCGATCTGCGAGGTCGCGACCATGAAGTTCTCGACCTGGACGATCGCGTTCTTGGGCTCGACGATGCGGAAGTAGGCTACGGCGTTGACCCGCACCGGCACGTTGTCCTTGGTGATGACCTCCTGCGGCGGGATGTTGAGCGTGATCGTGCGCAGGTCGACCTTCACCATCCGGTCGACGACCGGGATCAGGATGAAGAGGCCAGGGCCCTTGGGCTCGGGAAGCAAGCGGCCCAGGCGGAAGATGATGCCGCGCTCGTACTCGCGCGCGACCTTGATCGCCGAGACGAGGAACAGCAGGACGAGGAAGAGGACGACGACGGCGGCGACGAGTGCGGCGGTCACGACGCGATCCTACTGGGCGGGAGCGGTTCGACTTCGAGGACGAGCTCGGGCCCTACACCTGCGACGCGAACTTGCTGACCCGGCCGCAGCTGCTCGCCGGATCGAGGCCGGGCGCGCCAGAGCTCCCCGTGTACGAACACCAGGTCGTCGCGGCGGGCCTCGCCGACCTCGCCGACCATCGTCTCCGGCCCGGCTGCCACCGGTCTTCGTCGTACCTGCACCGCCTTCGTGAGCGCGAAAACCCAGACGAGCCCGAGAGACACTGCGAAGGCGACGACCACGGGGGTATTGACGTCGTTGTACGGCGCAGGGGCATTGTGGAAGAGCATCAGGGAGCCGACCACGAGACTGATCAGGCCCGAGACCGTGAGCGTGCCATGGCTGACAACGTGCGCGTCGATCACGAGGAGCGCGGCGCCGAGGATGAGGAGGGCGAGCCCAGTCCAGCTGAGGGGTAGGACGGCGAAGCCGAAGAGGGCCGTCAGGAGCGCGACCGCGCCGAGCGCGCCGGGGAGAACGACGCCGGGGTGGAAGATCTCGAAGCCGATCCCTGCGATCCCGGCGAGGAAGAGGAGCGGGATCAGGTTCGGGTCGATCAGTGCGTTCAGCAGGCGCGTGAAGAAGCCCGGGTTCACGTCGACGATCTGCGCGTTGGCCGTGTGGAGGACGAATCCCTTGCCCACCGTCTTGCGCCCGTCGATCTTGCGCAGCAACGCGGGCAGGTTCGGCGCGATGTCGTCGATCACGTTCATGCGGAGGGCCTGCTCCGCGGTTAGGTTCGACGCCTTCCGCACCGCCAGGTCGGCCCAGCGCTGATTCCGTCCGTGGAACTTGGCCAGCCCGCGCAAGGACGCGGCCGCGTCGTTCAGCACCTTGCGCCGGAGGTCGCTGCCGAGGTTGGCACCGTTGCCGTTGATCGGCGTCGACGAGCCGATGTTCGTTGCCGGGGCCATGGCGAGCACGTCCGCCGCCTGGCCGATCCACACGCCTGCCGATGCTGCTCGCGCGCCCGGCGGTGACACGTAGACGATCACCGGGATCTTGGAGCCGAGCTCGGTCTTGACGATGGTCCGCATCGATTCGGAGAGGCCGCCTGGAGTGTCGAGGACGATCACCGCTGCGTCGTAGCCGTCCTTCTGGGCGCGGTGGAGCTGGTGGTCGAGGTAGCTGGAGGTGACCGGGTTGACCTCGAGCACGTAGTGGATCGCCAGCACTCGCGGTCGGCCGGAGTCGGCCGCAAAGGCAAGTGCCGGAACGGCGAGCGCCACGGCCATCAAGCCGAAAAATGCCCGCAGAAACGGCCCTTTCACAGTCGTAAGAATTCTATCAGCGCGTCCGCTTTTCCCTTGCGGGCCAGGAAGGCGTGTGCGAGCCTCGAAGCGGGTCAGCTCGCTCATGAGGCCGCTCATCGTCGCAGCCGTCCTCGCTGCCACCCTCCCCGGCTCCGCACTTGGCGCCGGCCTGGTGGCGCGAGATCTATCTCCCCAGCCGTCGGGCCGGGCGGTCTCGACGGGTGTGTTCGAGCTCGTCGGTTTGCATTGGCAAGGGCCCGGGGTGGTCAAGTACCGGACGAGGAACCTCGCCGGCCGCTGGAGCGCGTGGCGGGCGTTCTCGCCCGAAGACGCGCTCCCGGACAACGGCCCAGAACGTCGGGCGACCCGCGGTTGGCGCGTCGCGAGCCCGTTCTGGACGGGCCCCGCGAACGGCATCCAGTACCGGGCGGTGGGTCGCGTCGCCAGGATGCGGGCGTACTTCATGCGCAGTCCGAGGCAGCGCCTCTCGGCCGAGCGCGTCCATTTGGCCGGGACGCCGGCGATCATCACCCGCTCTGGCTGGCAGGCGGATGAGTCGATCCGCCGTGGGGCGCCGTTCTACGCGGATTCGGTCCACCTCGCGATCGTCCACCACACGGCCGGTTCGAACTCGTACACGAAGGCGCAGTCGGCCTCGATCGTGAAGGCGATCGAGCTCTACCACGTGAAGGGCAACGGCTGGAACGACATCGGCTACAACTTTCTCGTCGACAAGTACGGCCAGATCTTCGAAGGCCGCTTCGGCGGGATGACGAGGGCCGTGATCGGCGCCCATGCGCAGGGTTTCAACACCGGCTCGGTCGGGATCGCGGTGATCGGGGACTTCAGCTCGGCGGGGATCACGCCGGCGGCGCGCGCGGCCCTCGTCTCGTTGATCGCCTGGCGTCTCGACCTCGATCACGTCGACCCGCTCTCCAGCGTCGTCAGGATCTCGTCCGGCAACCCGCGCTACGGGGCCGGGAGGGCGGTCACCTTGCGCGCGGTCTCAGGGCATCGCGACGTCTATCCGACGAGCTGTCCCGGCCAGGGCCTCTACGCGCAGCTGCCCTCGATCCGGGACGCGGTAGCGCAGAGCGGCTTGCCAAAGCTCTACTCGCCGGCGGTGACCGGGACGCTCGGCGGGCCGGTGCGCTTCACTGCGAGGCTCTCGGACCGGGTTGCCTGGGTCGTGACGGTCCGGGATCAGAGCAAGGCCGTCGTCGCGAGCGGGGGCGGGATCGGGCCCAACGTCGACTGGACCTGGGACGCCGGCGGCGCGCCCTCGGGTCGGTACACGTGGACGATCAGCTCGCCGCAGATGCGCTCGGCCACGGGGACGATCGGCACCGCGCCCGCGCCGCTCGCCCTGCAGCAGTTGAAGCTCGCACCGGCGATCGTGACCCCGAACGGCGACGGCCGCGGCGACTCGGCGACGATCACCTATCGGCTGACCGCCCCGGCGCTCGTGACCGCTTCCGTGGTCGACAGCCTCGGGGACACCGTGGAGACGCTCTTCTCTCAGCGCAAGGGGGCCGGCACGCAGAGCTTCGTCTGGAGCAGCGTCACGTTGCCGGACGGGCGCTACCGGCTCGCGATCGCCGCGAAGGACGACCGTGGCACGCAGGTGCAGTCGGTCCGACCGATCTCCGTCGACCGGACGCTCGCCTCGTTCGCGACGAGCACTGCAGTGATCTCCCCGAACAGAGACGGCCGGCTCGACACGCTCGCCTTCTCGTTCCGGTTGAATGCGCCCGCCCACGTCCAACTACGGATCCTGCGCTCCGGAACCTTGGTTGCCACGCCGTTCGACGGCGATCTCCAGGCCGGCCCCCAGCGGGTCGACTGGGACGGACGCGGCCTGCGAGATGGTCGCTACTCGGCGGTGGTCGTTGCGACGGATTCCCTGCTCACCGTCAAACAGTCCGTCTTCGTCCGCGTCGACACGAAGGCGCCGATCCTGCGGCTCGCCTCGTTCCGGTTGCTGCGGTTCTGGCTCAGCGAGCCCGGCCGGCTGACAGTCGTCCTGAACGGCCGCGCCCATGTGCTGGTCGTCAAGCGTGCCGGCTTCTTGCGCGTCGGTCACAGCGGTTCGATCCGCACGCTGCGGGCCTTCGCCCGCGATGCGGCCGGCAACCAGAGTCGGCAGATCCGCCGGCCCTAACCGAGCCAGAGGTCGTAGCGGCGCTCGAGCCGGACCAGCAGGTCCACGAGCAGCGCGGCGCGATCGAGCTCTCGGCCGGTTTCCACCAGCAGCGAGGTCGCCGGGAGGTCGACCTCCGTCGGGAGATCGTGCTCGGCCAGGTTGACGTTGATCCCGACACCGAGCACCACGCGGCCCTCACGTGCCTCGGCGAGGATGCCGGCCACCTTGCGTCCGCCGATGAGCACATCGTTCGGGAACTTCACCTCCGGCTCGAGACCCGTCATCGCGGCCAATGTCTCCGCGCACGCGCGCGCGGCGACTCCCGTCAGCTCCGGCAGCCGCTCCGGCGAGATGCTCGGTCTGAGCTGGAGCGAGCAGAGGAGGCTGGTTCCGGCCGGAGCAAACCAACGTCGCCCGAGCCGCCCTCGCCCCTCGGTCTGCTCGCCCGCGATCACGAGCGCGCCCTCCGGGGCGTCGGGATGCAGGAGCAGCTGAGTGGACGGGGTCGATTCGACGTACGCGTAGTCCCGGCCGAAGCGCCCGCGCAGCCGCGGAACCACGGCCTCCGGCGCGAGCGAGTCGGACACGGGACGTAGACTAGGGCCGCCGTGCAACCTCCTTTGCGCAAGGGCCGTCAGATTCGTCAGGACCCGTGGCCCGAGGGGCCGCTCGTCTACGAGAAGCTGAGTGACCCGATCCTGGTCAAGCGAGCGAAGGACGGCGACCGCCTGGCACTGGCGGCGCTCTGTGAGCGGCACGCTCCGCGCGTCGAGCGCCTGGCCGCGCAAGTGCTCGCCGATCCCGAAGACGCTCGCGATGCCGCCCAGGAGGCGCTCGCCAAGCTCTGCCTCCGGCTACGCCAGTTCCGCGGTGAGTCACAGTTCGCGACGTGGCTCCACCGGCTCGTGGTCAACACCTGCCGGGACGTCGCCGACCGCCAGCGCGTACGTCGCTGTGAGCCGCTGCTCGACGACGAGCGTGTCTCGGGCGAGAGCGATCCGGCCAGGGAGGCAGACCTCGCGGAGCTTCGGCACGAGCTCGGCGCGGGCCTCGCGGGTCTTTCGCAGGAGCAGGCGAGCGTGGTCGTCCTGAAGGACGCGCTCGGCTTCTCGTTCGCCGAGATCTCGGCGCGGGAGGGCATGCCCGTGGGGACCGCGAAATGCTACGCGCACCGCGCCCGCGCCGGCCTGCGCGCACGGCTTTCGAAAACAGAAGCAGCGTGACCACCCTGGGCCGCGAGGAGATCGAGGCGATCCTGCCTCACCGGGAGCCATTCCTCCTGATCGACGAGGTGCTCGAGCTCGAGCCGGGCGAGCGCGTCCTCGCGCGCAAGACCGTCCGGCCCAACGAGTGGTACCTCGCCGGCCACTTTCCGGGCAGGCCGGTCATGCCGGGCGTCCTGATCGTGGAGGGCATGGCCCAGACGGGCGCGGTTGCGGTGCTCTCTCAAGATGAGAACCGCGGCCGGCTCGCGCTTTTCGCCGGGATCGACGACGTGCGCTTCAAGCGGATCGTCGAGCCAGGTGACGAGCTCCTCTTCGAGTGCAGGCTCGAGACCGTGCGCGGCCCGATCGGCAAGGGCAAGGCCACGGCGCACGTCGGCGAGGAGCTCGCGGCCCGGGGAACGCTGACCTTCGCGGTGGAGCGGGAGCGATGATCGGGACGGTCGACGGCGTCCGTGTCTCCATCACGGGCCTCGGCTGCCACGTTCCGGAGCGCGTGGTCACGAACGACGAGCTCTCGACGATGATGGACACCTCGGACGAGTGGATCCGCGAGCGCACCGGCATCCGCGAGCGCCGCGTCGCTGCGCCCGAGGAGGCGCTCTCGGACCTGTGCCTCCCCGCCGCGCACCAGGCGCTCGACGACGCGGGAATCGACGCCTCGCAGGTCGATCTGATCATCGTCGCCACGGTCACGCCCGACATGGCGTTCCCGTCGACGGCCGCGATCCTGGCCGACCAGCTCGGCGCCGAGAACGCGGCCGCCTACGATCTCTCCGCCGGCTGCACCGGGTTCATGTACGCCGTCGCCCAGGGGTACGGGATGCTCGCCGGCGGGCTTGCGCAGAAGGCGCTGATCGTCGGGGGCGATGTGCTCTCGAAGATCCTCGACTGGAGCGACCGCGGTACCGCGGTCCTGTTCGGCGACGGAGCGGGGGCGATCGTGCTCGAGCGCGTCGCAGACGGAGGCTTCCTCGGCTTCGAGCTAGGCGCCGATGGCTCCGGCGGCCCTCAGCTCTACCTGCCCGGCGGCGGCTCCCGCTCGCCGGCGACGGAGGAGTCCGTGGCCGAGCGGCTCCACTTCGTGAAGATGAACGGCCGCGAGGTGTTCAAGTTCGCCACGCGCGTCCTCGTCTCGTCGGCGGAGTCGGTGCTGACCGAATGCGGTCTCACCATCGAGGACGTTGACGTCTACGTGCCGCACCAGGCGAACGTCCGGATCATCGAGCACGCGAGGCAGAAGCTCGGGATTCCGGAGGAGAAGACGGTGATCGACGTCGATCGCTACGGGAACACGTCCTCGGGCTCGATTCCGCTCGCCCTGGCGGACGCGAAGGCCGACGGGCGACTGTCGAAAGGCAAGCTCGTGCTGATGACGGGAATGGGTGCCGGGCTCACATGGGGCTCCGGTTTGATCGAATGGACCGACGGAGGAATGGGATGAGCGGGCAAAAAGTCGCATTTTGTTTCCCCGGCCAGGGCTCGCTGGCCGTTGGCATGGGTCGGGAGATCGCCCTGGCGGTGCCCGAGGCGATGGAGATCTACCGGCGTGCGAGCGATGCCTCCGGGCTGGATCTCGTCCGAATCTGCTTCGAGGCGCCTGAGGCTGAGCTCGTCCAAACCGAGGTTCAGCAGCCCGCCCTCGTGGCGACGAGCCTGGCAGTACTCGCGGCGCTCCGGGCGGAGGGCTACGAGCCGGACGTCGTCGTCGGTCACTCGGTCGGCGAGTTCGCCGCGCTGGCCGCGGCGCAGGCGCTCTCGGTCGAGGACGCGATCGCCCTCGTCCGCGAGCGCGGCCTGGCGATGGCCGAGGCCGCTCGGGAGAACCCGGGCTCGATGGCAGCCATTCTCGGCCTCGAGGATGCGGTCGTCGAGGACCTGTGCAAACAGATCGCGGGTGTCTGGCCGGCGAACTACAACTGCCCGGGCCAGATCGTCATCTCCGGCCAGGACCCGGCCGTTGACGAGTGCTGCACCGAGGCCCAGCTCCAGGGAGCTGCCCGGACGGTGAAGCTGCGCGTTTCCGGGGCCTTCCACAGCCCGCTGATCGCTCGTGCCGCCGAGCGATTGCGCCCGGCGATCGAGCGCGCCAAGATCAACGACCCGATTGCCCCGTTCATGTCAACGGTGACGGCGAAGATCGAGCCCGCGCAGCGGATGGCCTCGCTGCTCGTCGAGCAGCTCACGGCCCCGGTTCGCTTTAGGCAGGCCGCGCGCGAGCTGATGCGTCAGGGCGTGAAGGTGTTCGTCGAGGTCGGCCCAGGAAACGTCCTCAGCGGTTTACTGAAGAGGATCGATAGAAGCGTGAAGGCGATTCCGGTCGCGGATCTGGCGTCGCTCGAGAAGTTGCGGGAGACGCTCCGTCCTGCCTGAGGGGTTCTGTTCCCTCGAGGGCAAGACGGCGCTCGTTACCGGCGGCTCACGCGGGATCGGACGCGCAATCGCGCTCGAGCTGGCAGGCGCCGGCGCGGCTGTGGTCGTCGGCTACCACTCGGGTGCCGACGAGGCCGAGGCCATAGCGAAGGAGGCCGGCGGCCGCGCCGTCCAGGCGGACGTGTCCGACCCCGCGGACGCCAAGCGGCTGGTCGAGGAAGCCGGCGATCTCGACGTGCTCGTGAACAATGCGGGCGTGACACGCGACGGGCTCCTGGCTCGCATGCCTGACGACGACTGGCGGGCGGTGCTCGAGACGAACCTGTCCTCGGTCTTCTACACCTCCCGCGCGGCCGTGCGCGGGATGATGAAGAGACGTGCAGGTTCGATCGTGAACGTCTCCAGCATCGTCGGCGTCCACGGCAACTGGGGGCAGACGAACTACGGGGCCTCGAAGGCGGGGATCATCGGTTTCACGAAGTCGCTGGCCCGCGAGCTCGGCAGCCGCAACGTGCGGGCGAACGTCGTCGCGCCGGGCTACGTCAACACCCGTCTCACCGACGTCCTGCCCGAGGAGGCGCGGCAGGCGATGCTGAGCAACACACCGCTCGGCAGGCTCGGCGAGCCGGAAGACGTCGCCGGGGCGGTACGCTTCCTTTGCTCCGACGAGGCTTCGTTCATCACGGGCGAAGTGCTTCTCGTCGACGGCGGTCTAGGGATGTGATGTGAGCAACGCAGGCAGTCTCAACGGGAGGCGCAGGGTCGTGATCACCGGTCTCGGCGCTGTCACCCCGCTCGGCAACGACGTCGATTCGACCTGGGAGAACCTCGTGGCCGGACGTTCCGGCGCGGCAGCGATCACGCAGTTCGACTCGAGCCGCTTCAACGTGCATTTCGCCTGCGAGGTGAAGGATTTCGAGCCGACCGAGTACATCGACCGCAAGCAGGCCCGGCGCATGGACCGCTTCGCGCACTTGATCGTCGCTGCGGCCCGGCAGGCGGAGCAGGATTCGGGGATCGAGATCGAGGCCGAGGCGGCGCGCATCGGGGCGGCAATCGCGACCGGGATCGGCGGGTTGAAGGCCTTTCAGGACTGCCACAGCGAGCTTCTCGAGCGTGGGCCTGACCGGGTGAACCCGTTCTCGATCCCCGAGATCATCCCGAACATGGGTGCCGCTTGGGTTTCGATGCAGCTCGGAACCAAGGGGCCGCTCAGCTCGCAGTGCACCGCCTGCGCTGCTTCCAACATGGCGATCGGGGACGGGCTCGACGCGATCAGGCTCGGGCGCGCCGACGTGATGCTCTGCGGCGGCACCGAGGCGCCGGTGACCGAGGTCGGTATCGCCGGCTTCAGCGCCATGCGTGCGCTTTCGCGGCGCAACGAGGATCCGGAGGCGGCGAGCCGGCCCTTCGACGCCGGCCGGGACGGATTCGTGATGGGCGAGGCCGGCGCGGTGGTCGTGCTGGAGGAGCTCGAGCACGCCATGGCGCGTGGGGCGAAGATCTACGCGGAGCTGCTCGGCTACGGCGTCTCCTCGGACGCGCAGCACATCACCGAGCCCGATCCCTCCGGCGTCAACCCGGCGCGCGCGATGACGATGGCTTTCGGCGACGCGAGCGTCTCGACGGACGAGATCGACTACATCAACGCCCACGGAACCTCGACGCCGCTCGGAGACGCCGCCGAGACGCGCGTGATCAAGCTTGCGCTCGGCGAGGACAACGCCCGCAAGACGCCGGTTTCGTCGACCAAGGGCGCAACGGGACACTGTCTGGGTGCGGCCGGCGCGGTCGAGGCGATGTTCTCGATCCTCGCTGTCAACCGGGGTGCGCTGCCCCCGACGATCAACTACGACCAGCCCGATCCCGAGTGCGATCTCGACTACATCCCGAACGAGGCGCGCGAAGCCGATGTGCGCACCGCGGTCTCGAACTCGTTCGGCTTCGGCGGCCACAACGCCACGATCGTCGTTCGCCGCTTCGAGGACTAGAGCGCCTCCCGTATGAAGTGCTTCTCTAGCGGGGCGCCCGGCTCAGCGCGGCCCTGATTGCCCGAATCAAGCGACGCTCGGCGCGACCGTGCAGAACCACCTCCGTTCCCGTGTCGACGCGATGGGCGGTGGCCCGCAGGAGATCGAGGATCACGCCGGCGATCTCGGGGAGCTCATTGTCTGCATCGGTATCGGGCTCTTGGTCGCTGCGGACGATCTCAAGCGTGTCCAGGCCCACCCGTCGGTAGCTGTAGTGGGGCTGCCCGCCGACGACTTGCTCGATCCGGTCGATCGCGGTCACGGGGCTCTCGGAGACGACCGTGGTGTAGTGGAAGTCGAGCAGCCGGGGCCCGCGCAGGCGGTAGTAGGCGATGTAGCCGCCGAGCACGACACACCCGCTGCCGACGACCAACAGCGACACGAGCGTGCTTTCGAGAGCGAGCTCCCCGTGCGCCATGGGCCGAGTCTACGAGCGGGTAAGCTCGTCGAGTGGCGGGCGAGCGCTGGGCTACCTTCGACTGCTACGGCACCCTGATCGACTGGAACGGCGGGATTCGCGGCGAGCTCGCGCGGGTGTTCGACGAGGAGCGAGCCGACGAGCTGCTCGAGCGCTACCACGAGCTTGAGCCCGAGCTGGAAGCCGACGGCACTCGCTCCTACCGCGAGGTGCTGACCGAGGCGATGCGCGGGCTCGGCGCGCCGCCGGGCGAGGAGGGCGGCTTGGCGCGCTCGCTTCCGAACTGGCTGCCCTTCCCCGAGGTTCCGGGCGCACTCGCCGAGGCGCGCGAGCGTGGCTGGAAGCTCGCGATCCTCTCCAACACCGACAGGGACTTCATCGAGGCGTCGATGGAGAGGCTCGCCGTGACGTTCGAGCTCGCGATCGTGGCCTCCGAGGTCGGGTCGTACAAGCCCGGGCTGGCGCACTGGAGCACGTTCGAGCGAGAGGTCGGTCGCCCGCCGGACATCCACGTCGCGGCCAGCTTGTTCCACGACATCGGGCCTGCGAACGAGCTCGGTCTGCGCTCGATCTGGATCAACCGGCTCGGCGAGGCCGCCGGCCCGAGACCGACCCGGGAGCTGTCCGACCTGGGGAGCCTTCCCGCAACTCTTGACGAGCTGGCGCCGCCGTGACCATTGCCTTGCGCACCCCGCTCGATGACGAGGTACCCGCGCTCACGGCCCTGCTGGAGAGTCATTCCCGGGCCGCGTTCGGCGAGCGGGAGCTGGACGAGGACGAGCTGCGGCACTGGTTCACGCTGCCCGATGTGTGGATGCAGGTTGCCGAGCAGGAGGGACGGCTCGTTGGATACGCGGATGCCGTGTCTCGCGACGACGGCACGCTGGTCGAAGTCGACGTGCGCACGACCGACCCGGATGCCGCAGAAGCGCTGCTCTCGGCGGTCGAGGCGCATGCTCGGCGAGAGGCTCCCGGGGCGGTGCTTCGGAGCTATACGCAGGGCGAGGAGCCGGCGCTCGCCGGCGTGTTCGAGCGGGACGGATGGGTCCGCGTCCGCCACTTCTTCCACATGCAAATCGAGCTGGCCGACGAACCGGCCGAGCCCGTCTGGCCCGACGGCATGACCGTGCGGACGTTTCGTCCCGGCGAGGAGGAGCGGGTCTACGAGACGCACGCGGACGCCTTCGCCGATCACTGGGACTTCCGGCGCCAGTCGATGGAGGCATGGCGTCACGGCGGGCCCGACCATC
The DNA here is from genome assembly GCA_036265535.1 of Gaiellaceae bacterium. Classification (GTDB taxonomy): domain Bacteria; phylum Actinomycetota; class Thermoleophilia; order Gaiellales; family Gaiellaceae; genus AC-32. The sequence continues at coordinate 69,939 of DATAOV010000001.1, forward strand.
CCCGGTTCGACCCGTCGCTCTGGTGGCTGGCGCAGGACGGTGGCGAGTTGGCCGGGGTTGCGCTCAGTCGCTGGCACCAATCAGGCGACCCCAGCTTCGGGTGGGTCGACGTGCTCGGTGTTCGGCCGCCCTGGAGGCGTCGCGGTCTTGGGCTCGCGCTCCTGCTGCAGTCGTTCGGCGAGTTCGGCCGGCGCGGCGCGACCCGGGTAGGGCTGGGGGTCGACGCCGAGAGCACGACCGGGGCGGTGTCGCTGTACGAGCGAGCTGGAATGCAGGTTGTGCGCCGAAACGACGCGTACGAGAAGCAGGCATGAGCCGTTTACGCGCCCGCTGCCCGGACTGCCACACGTTCACGGCGGTTGCGCTTGGTCCTGGCTACGAGTGCCATGCCTGCGGCCGCGAGTTCGGCGCCGGCCTCGTCCGCGTGCCCCGCGCCTGGGGGGAAGGCGGGGATGCGATGGCCGAGGCGGCGCGCCTCCCGTTGCCATACCCGGAGGCGGCCGTCGTCGAGGAGGACTCGCTCGGCGAGCAGAACCTGGCGATCGCAATGGACCTTCCGGAGCGCCCGCTCGTGCTCGGCGGCTGCTGCTGCGCGCACATCGGGGCCGTCGAGGGCCTCGCCGCCCGGAACGGACGGCTGGCGCTCGTCTGGTTCGACGCCCACGGCGATCTGAACACGCCCGAGAGCTCGCCGTCCGGGAATCTCTGGGGCATGCCGCTGCGGATGCTGCTCGACTCGGGGGCGGTCGAGCCGCAGGACGTGATCCTGCTCGGTTCCCGCAACCTCGATCCGCCCGAGCGCGAGTACATCGCTTCGATCGGGCTACGCACCGACGCGAGCGAGCTCGAGGCGGCACTCGACGGCGCCGACGGGGCGTACATCGCACTCGACGTGGACTCGCTCGACCCGGCGGAGATCCGCCCGTTCATGCCCGAGCCCGGTGGGCTCACCGCTGTCGAGGTCGAGGACCTGCTTTGGCGGGTACGGGAGCGCTCGACGGTTCTCGGCGCCGGTTTCAGCGCTCTGGCCCCCGAGCCCGCAAACGTGGAGGCGCTCGGCCGGTTCTGCGCGGCACTCGGGCTGTAACTCCTGGCCGGAGCACCGGGTCTAAACTCGCAAGCGCGTGTCCGAACGGATCGACGTCTCCATCGAGCACAAGCACGCTCCTCCGCAGGACGGGCGGCCGCATCCCAACACGTGCCCGAAGTGCGACTCGCACTACCGCGACGACGAGCTCGAGCAGCACCTCAACGTCTGCCCCCACTGCGGCCACCACTTCCCTGTCCACGCGCGGGAGCGGATCCGCCAGCTCGCCGACCAGGACAGCTTCGTGGAGGAGGCCGCCGAGCTGCGCTCCGACGATCCGCTCGACTTCTTCGACCTGCGCCAGTACACCGAGCGGCTAGCCGAGGCAGAGCTCGCGACGGGGCTCGGCGAGGCGATGGTGATCGGGCGCGGGTCGATCGAAGATCGACCTTGTCAGCTGGCCGTGATGGAGTTCGGCTTCATGGGCGGCTCGATGGGCCGCATCGTGGGCGAGAAGTTCGTGCGGGCGTGCGAGGGGGCGGCGGAGCGTGGAGTTCCGCTCGTCTCCGTCACGACCACGGGCGGCGCGCGCATGCAGGAAGGGATCCTGTCGCTGATGCAACTGCCGAAGACGGTCTGTGCGGTCGAGGACCTGCACGACGCAGGTGGCACTCTCATCAGCGTGATGGCCCACCCGACCACGGCCGGCGTGCTCGCTAGCTTCGCGAGCCTCGGCGACGTCCTCGTGGCCGAGCCCGGCGCGTTGCTTTCGTTCACCGGTCCGCGGGTCGTCCAGCAGACCACGCGCGAGAGGCTGCCCGAGGACTTCGGCCTCGCCGAGTCCAACTACCGCCACGGCCACGTCGACGCGATCGTCCCTCGACCTGAGTTGCGCCCCACGCTGGGGCGCCTGCTCCGCATCTTCGCCAATGGCAGGTGAGGCCGAACTGCGGCTGCGGGAGCAGCTGAGCAGGCTGAGGAGCCTGCCGCTCCTGCGGGGCGCGAAGCTCTCGAGTGAGCTTCAGCGCCTGCAGAAGCAGCTCGACCGCATCGGCGGCGAGCCGAGTGACGAGGAGATCTGGCGATCGGTCGAGCTGGCTCGCCACCCTGATCGGCCGTACACGCTCGACTACGTGGAGCGCCTCTTCGAGGAGTGGTTCGAGCTGCACGGCGACCGCCAACACGGCGACGATGCGGCCCTCGTGGCGGGGATCGGCCGCTTCCGCGGGCGCACGGTCGTGCTCGTGGGCAACCAGAAGGGCCGCGACGTCAAGGAGCGCACGCGACGCAACTTCGGGATGGCCTACCCGGAGGGCTACGGAAAGGCCATGCGCGCGATGGAGCTGGCCGACCGGCACGGCTTCCCGGTTGTGACGCTGGTGGACATTCCCGGCGCCTACCCAGGCGTGACCGCCGAGCAGCATGGGCAGGGCGGCGCGATCGCCCGCTCGCAGGCACTGATGTCGCGGCTCGGTGTGCCGGCGATCACATGCGTCATCGGGGAAGGCGGCTCCGGTGGCGCGATCGCAACGGCGCTCGCCGACCGCGTGCTGATGCAGGAAAACGCGATCTACACCGTGATCTCGCCCGAGGGCTGTGCGGCCATCCTCTGGCGTGACGCGGGCGAGGCTCGTAAGGCGGCCGCGGCCTTCAAGCCGGACGCGGCGCACTGTCTCGAGCTGGGCGTAATCGACGCGATCGTGCCTGAGCCCGGCGACGGTGCGCATACCGACCATGACGAGGCGGCGCGGCTGCTCGGCGATGCGCTCGGCGAATCGCTCGAGGAGCTCGAAGGTCAATCGGGTGACGATCTACGCCGGCGTCGCCGTGTGCGGTTCCGCACAATCGGTCAAGTGCCGGCAACCCGCTAGGAACCGGGGCAAGACCGGCGCTTTTCCACATCTTCCACAGGCTTATCCCCTGACCGTACACATGCCGAGGCCGCCTTGTAGGCGGCCTCGACCCTAACCCCCCGTTAGGTGGAGAAGCTTTTTGAAGAATACGACCCCGAGTTGTGATCTGTAATACCGCCGGCTGCGAAAATCGAAACACGACTGCGTTTTCGAGGTCGTATCGAGCGGGTAGCAGAGAGTCGTGGCGCGCTCGCTCTGGACCGGCACGATCTCCTTCGGCCTTGTCAGCGTGCCCGTGCGTATGTTCAGCGCGACCGAGTCCAAGGAGCTGCGCTTCCACTTTCTCGACAAGCGCGACCTGGCTCCGATCGGCTACGACAAGGTGCGCCGCGACACCGGCGAGCACGTCGACAACGACGAGATCGTCCGTGGCTTTGAGGTCGAGAAGGGCCGCTACGTGCCCCTCGAGGACGAGGACCTCGACCGGCTCGACGTCGAGCTGACGAAGACGATTGACATCTGCGACTTCGTCGACCTGGACGAGATCGACCCGATCTACTTCCGCAAGGCGTACTACCTCGAGCCTCAGGACGGCGCCGAGAAGCCGTACCGGCTGCTCGTCCGGGCGCTCGAGGAGACCGGCAAGATCGCGATCGCCAAGATCGTGATCCGCAACAAGCAGCATCTGGCCGCGCTGCGCCCGTGGAACGGGACGCTCCTGCTCGAGACGATGTACTACGCAGACGAGGTGCGGCAGCCGGAGTCGGTAGACGGCAGCACGAAGCTGCGCAAGCCCGAGGTCGAGATGGCGAAGTCGCTCGTCGAGAACCTGAGCGCGAGCTTCGACCCGGAGAAGTACGACGACACCTACCGCAAGGAGCTGCTCCAACTGCTGCGCGCGAAGGCGAAGGGCAAGGCGTTGCCCGAGCCGGAGCCCGAGGAAGAGGGCGAGGTCGTCGACCTGATGGCCGCCCTGCGCGAGTCGGTCGAGCGGACGCAGAAGCAGGACGCGAAGAAGCGCTCGCCTGGCCGGAAACGCGCGCGCAAGGCAAGCTAGGCAGGTGGCCGAGCCGAAGCTCCGCGAATACCGCCGCAAGCGGGACCCGAAGAAGACCCCGGAGCCGTTCAGCGGCAAGCGCAAGACGAAGGCTCCGATCTTCGTCATCCAGCGTCACGACGCGCGTCGGCTCCATTACGACTTTCGCCTCGAGCGCGACGGCGCGCTCGCAAGCTGGGCTGTGCCGAAGGGCATCCCGCTCGAGACGGGACAGCGCCATCTCGCCGTGCACGTCGAGGACCACCCGCTCGACTACGCGAGCTTCGAGGGCGAGATCCCGAAAGGAGAGTACGGCGCCGGCACCGTCGAGATCTGGGACCGCGGCATCTACGACCTCGTCGAGGAAAAACGCGACGGCGGCCTCACCGTCCGGTTGCACGGGGAGCGACTCGACGGCGTCTGGACGCTCGTGCCCGCCAAGCTCGACGGCGACCCGAAGAACTGGCTCCTGATCCGCAAGAGCGAGGACGGCCGTGCGGCGACGGGCTCGCGCCGCAAGTACGCGCCGATGTTCGCCACGCTCTCCGACGAAAAGAGCATGCCGCGCGGCGAAGGGTGGGAGTTCGAGATCAAGTGGGACGGCTACCGGATCATCGGGTACGTCGTCGGCGGCGAGTCTGAGCTGCGTACGCGCAAGGATCAGGACTACACCGCGCGCTTCGCAAACGTCGCCAAGGAGCTCGTCAAGGCGACGAAGACCCCGGACTGCATCGTCGACGGGGAGGTCTGCGCCCTCGACGAGGAGGGCCGCCCGAGCTTCTCCGCGATGCAGCAGGCCAAGCCGGGCACGCCGATCGTGTACTACGTCTTCGACCTGCTCGAAGTGGACGGCGAGCCGATCGTCGACCTGCCTCTCGCGGAACGGCGGGCGCGCCTCGAGGACCTGCTCGACAGGCGCAACCGCACCGTCCAATTCTCGGACGCCTTCGACGACGGCCGGGCGCTGATGCGGGCGGCACGGGAGCGGCGGCTCGAGGGGATCATGGGCAAGCGGCTCGACTCGAGGTACCTGCCGGGGAAGCGCTCACGCGACTGGCTGAAGTTCAAGGCGCACTTCGAGCAGGAGCTCGTGATCGCCGGCTACACGCGCGGGAAGGGGCGCCGCGAATGGTCGTTCGGCTCGCTCGTGCTCGCGGTGCAGGGTGACGGCGGCCTCGAGTACGTCGGCAACGTCGGCACCGGCTTCGACGACGCCGAGATCGAGAGGCTGCTGAAGAAGCTCCGTCCGCTCGAACGGAAGGGGTCGCCGTTTCCGCAGGTGCCGAAGCTGCCGCGCGTTCGAAAGGACGACGTCCTCTGGGTCGAGCCGAAGCTGGTCGCCGAGGTCTCGTTTGCCGAGTGGACGCACGACGGCCGGCTGCGCGCTCCGGTCTACCAAGGGCTGCGCGAGGACAAGAGCGCGGAGGAGGTGAGGCGTGAATTGCCGGGTGAGGCGCCGGCGGCGGCGATGCCGTCCGTGATCAAGAAGGGCAAGCGTGCCGTGCGCCTCTCGAACCTCGACAAGCCGTTCTGGCCGGAGGAGGGGATCACCAAGGGCGACCTGCTCGCCTTCTATCGCGACGTGGCGTCGGTGGTCGTGCCGCACGTGAAGGACCGGCCGTTCACGATGAAGCGCTACCCCGACGGCTGGCAGGGCAAGCACTTTTTCCAGAAGGACGCGCCCAGAGGGATGCCGGAGTGGATCCCGACGGTCGAGATCGAAGTCACGACCCGTGAGAAGCCGCGGCAGCGGCGCACGATCAGCGCTCCGCTCGTGAACGACGAGCTCGCACTCCTGTGGATGGTGAACATGGGCTGCATCGACCTCAACACCTGGTACTCGCGGGTGGACAAGCTCGACCGGCCGGACTTCGTGCTCTTCGACCTCGATCCCTCGGACGACGTCGGCTTCCCCGAGACCGTGCAGGTGGCGCTGCTCGTCAAGCAGGCGCTCGACGCGCTCGGGCTCGAGTCGTTCTGCAAGACGAGCGGCGCCGACGGCATCCACGTGCTCGTGCCCGTCGACCGCCGCCATACCTACGAGGACACACGCAAGTTCGCTGAGATCGTCGCCGGCGCACTGGCCTCGACGCACCGCGGGCTCGTCACGACGGAGTGGTCGAAGGCGAAGCGGAGAGGTGTGCTGATCGACGCGAACCAGAACGGCGAGGGGAAGACGATCGCCTCGGTCTACTCGGTGCGCCCGAAGGCCGGCGCGCCGGTCTCGACGCCGCTCCGCTGGGACGAGGTGGACGAGTCGCTCGACCCGGCGGCCTTCACGACGGACGTGGTGCGCAAGCGGGTCGAGGAGCACGGCGACCTCTTCGAAGGCGTCCTGAGGGTGAGGCAATCGCTGGGCGCTGCGCTTCGTACCCTGCGCTAGGGGCTGCTAGGCTCTGTCGCGTTGCTGTCCGGCAAAGGAGGTGCGCCATGACGTCGATTGCACCCTCCGGTCGCAGAGCCTGAGGCTCCCGGCTAGCCGAACCACACCTTTGTAGCGAGCTCCCGAGTCTCGGGCCGTGTCCGGTCCGTTTACCCCATCCCGAAGGAGACTCGCGTGAACCTGCACGATTTCGGCTGGGACGAGGGCTTCGCCGCCTCGTTCGAGCCATACCGAGAGGAATACGAGCCGGCCCGTGTCGCCGCGCAGCACCGCGGCGGCTACGACGTGCGTGTCGAGGCCGGTGAACGGCGTGTTCGCTTGACCGGCCGTCTGCGCCACGAGGCCGCTTCGGCCGCGGAGCTGCCCGCCGTCGGCGACTGGGTCGTGCTTCGCGACGACACGATCCACGCGGTCCTGCCGCGGCGCTCGGCGTTCTCGCGCAAGGCCGCGTGGTCGCCGACCGAGGAGCAAGTGCTGGCCGCGAACCTCGACGCGATCTTCGTCGTCAGCGCGCTGAACGGCGACCTGAACCTGCGGCGGCTCGAGCGCTACCTCACCCTCGCCTGGGAGAGCGGGGCCACGCCGGTGCTCGTCTTGACGAAGGCCGATCTCTGTGACGACGTCGGCGCGGCGCTGCTCGAGGTCGAGCAAGTCGCTCTGGGCGTGGCCGCCCACGCGGTCAGCAACCTCAGTGGGGCTGGGCTCGATGAGCTCGCTGCCTATCTGTCTCGCGCGAAGACGGTTGCGCTGCTCGGCTCGTCAGGGGTGGGCAAGTCGACCCTGGCGAACCGGCTCGCCGGCGAAGAGCTGCAGGTGACGCACGAGATCGCGGAGGACGGGCGTGGCCGGCACACCACGACCAGCCGCCAGCTGATCCGGCTGCCCGGCGGCGCGCTGCTCGTCGACACTCCGGGTCTGCGCGAGATCCAGCTCTGGGATGCCGACGACGGCATCCAGGAGGCCTTCGCGGACGTGGACGAGCTTGCGGCCGACTGCCGCTTCAACGACTGCGCGCACCTGCGCGAGCCCGGCTGCGCCGTGCAGGCGGCGATCGACGAGGGCCGTCTCCCACGCGAGCGGCTCCAGAGCTACCGCCAGCTCCAACGCGAGCTGAGGCGGCTGGCCATGAAGCAGGACGCGCGACTGCGCTCGGAGGCACGGAAGCAGCGGGCGGCCTTTGCCCGCAGCCTCCGGAAGACGTCGTGGTGAGCTACAGGTCCTTGTGGGCGAACCCGGCGGCGGCGAGGAGGCCGACGATCGCGAGGTAGGCGAGCGCCCAGAGGCGCAGGAGCGCGCCGCCCGTATAGGCCCCGCCGAACGGCCCGAGCTGGAGGAGGAAGCCCGTAAACCCGGTGGTGTTGGCCGTGATCTGCCGTAGCCCGTCCTGGTAGAGCGCCTCGAAGGGGATCGCCCAGGCGGCGATCTTGGCGGAGTGTTGGAGGGTGTGCGAGTTGAGCGCGTGGCCGATCGAGCCGAGGAGCCCGGCGACGAGCCCGGCGCCGAAGATCATGAAGATCGCGATCCCGTTGGCCGTCGAGGTCAGGAACACCGAGCCGAGCAGCGAGAGCGCGGCGACGATCGCGACGCCGCCGGCCAGCTCGACGCCCGGGACGACGATGCGATCGGGCCACCAGTGCCCCGTGAGGCCGGTGATCACCATCGCCGCCGCGTAGACGGCGCCGACGTACGGCGCGCACACCGCGACCGCGCCCAGCCAGCGGGCGAAGAGGAGTGTCGAGCGGCCGACCGGCCGCACGACCAGCGGTTGCAGCAGCCCTCGCTCGGCATCTCCGCGCACGACGCCGAGCGTCAGGAACACGGCCAGCACGACCCCGAGGAAGAGGGTCGCGAACATCGCCAGGCCGAACATGAACGCTCCCGCGAAGGCGCGCGCGTCGATTCCCGCGGGCGGAGTGATGTTCTCGACGTCGCGAAAGACATAGTGGTTCGCGAGCCAGTAGAGCCCGAGGAAGCCGAGGGTCAGCAGGAGGACGACCGCGAACACTTTCCGCCGCAGGGCCTCGCGCAGGCCGTAGCCGACGATGGTCGGGATCGAGCTCACGACGTCTCGCCGCCGACGGCTTCGAGGTACGTCTCCTCGAGCGTCGAGGTCAGCGCGCGCACGCCGTAGATCTGCCTCCCAGCCGCGACCAGGTCGGCGACGAGTCTCGGGGCGTCCTCGCGGGAGGCGCCCTCGAAGATCTCCACGCCCTGGTCGGTCTCGATCTCCACCCCACGCGCGCGGGCGAGCTCGGCGGGCGAGCCCTCCGCGACGAGTCGGCCGCGCAGCAGGATGGCGACCCGGTCGCAGACGAGCTCGACCTCGCTCAGCAGGTGCGAGTTGAGGAGGACCGAGGTGCCGCGCCGGCGCAGCTCCTCGAGTAGGCCGCGCACGGTTCGCCGGCCGACCGGATCGAGCGCGCTCGTCGGCTCGTCGAGGAGCAGGAGCGGCGGGGCGCCCACGAGCGCCTGCGCGAGGCCGAGGCGCTGCTGCATGCCCTTCGACATCTGCTCCACGCGGCGCGCCCGTGCGTCCCTGAGCTCCACGAGCTCCAGGAGCTCGTCGCGCTCGGCCCGGCCTCCTGTCGAGCCGGACAGGCGCTGGTGCAGCTCGAGCAGTTCGTCCGCCGAGTACCACCCAGGGAAGCGAAAGAGCTCGGCGAGATAGCCGACGCGGCGGCGTGCCTCTCTCGAGCCTGCGGGAGCGTCGCGTACTCGCGCCGTTCCGCCGGAAGCACGAACGAGGCCGCAGGCGATCTTGACGAGGGTCGACTTGCCGGCGCCGTTGGGGCCGAGCAGCCCGACGAGCTCGCCCTCGCCGACCTCGAGGTCGACGCCCGCGAGCGCGACGGTGGGCCCGTAGCGCTTCTCGAGGCCGCGGACATCGAGCGCAGCAGGCACTTCCGCGAGTCTACGTGCGAGGCGCGAAGAACTTCGTGTAGTGGCCGAGCTCGTCGAAACCGAGGCGGCGATACAGCTCCTTGGGCCAGTCCTCGGCGTCCGCCACGAGGAACACGAAGTCGGCTCCGCCCTCCCGTGCGTGCGCGATCCCGGCGAGGATGACCGCTGTCGCGTAGCCGCTGCCGCGGTGCTCGGGCAGTGTGCCGACGTCCTCGATCTGAGCGTCGGCACCGTCCGTGTAGAGGTCGGTGTAGCTGACGACCTCGCCGCCAATCTGGATGCCGAAGAAGCGGGCGGTCACCCGCTCGCCGATCAGCGCTTTCGCCCGGAAGAGCTGGTCGACGACGTCGGGCTTCGCCCAGGGCTGGTCCTCGAGCAGTCGGCGTCGGGCGGGCCTGAGCGCCTCCTCGTCCAGCTCGCGGACGAGCGAAAGGTCGGCCGATCGGTCGGGATCCCGCAGCTGCGCCATGACCAGGTGCCGGTCGATGCGCCAGCCGTGCTCGGCAAACCAGGGCGCAAGCTTCGCTCCCAGCTCGTTGTCCGGGACGAAGATCAGGCGCCGCTCGAGCCGTTCCGCCTCGGCCACGAGCTCCTTGGGGCCGGCCTCGCGCTCGACCCAGAGGTAGTTGCAGTCCGAGCGCTTCGGCACCTCGTCGGTGTAGACGGCTCGGCCGTAGGGCGAGTCGACCGTCCGGCTCCCGCCCATGTCGCCGCGCGCCAGGAAGGCGTAGGCGTGGGCGAGCTCGTCACGCATCGTCGAGACGTTCCGGGCGGCCGAGCATCGAGAGCCTTTCGAGGGTCTCCACCTGCACACGAGTACGCTCGAGGTCGAGGTGGGTCGCGTGCCCGAGCGCGAGCTCGGAATGCGGGCACATCCCGCGTAGCGGGACCACCACGTGGCGCGGTTCCAGGGTTCCCGAGGCCGCCTCAGGCAGCATCGGCGTGTAGAGCCCCGAGTTCTCGGGGCTGACGATCGTGGCGCCGCGCTTGCGCAGGCAGGGCGACGTTGCCGCCGGGGAAGCCTCCGCCGACGACCAGCGTTCCGCCGCGAGCCTGCCGGTCGGCCATGCCTTACTATCGCGGCTGTGGCCCTGGAGATGCGGAGGTCCTGCGAGCGCTGCGGAACCGGCCTGACCGAGGACGGCGATGCGTACATCTGCTCGCACGAGTGCACGTTCTGCCGGGCCTGCACCGACGAGCTGGGCGAGCGCTGCCCGAACTGCGGCGGCGAGCTCCTCCGCAGACCTAGGCGCGCAGCAGCGGCCGGGTGAGACAGGTCGGGCCGCCGTCGCCCTTCGAGAGCTCCTCGCCCGCGTAGACGAGGACCTCGACGCCGGCCCGCTCCATCCGGCGGCGCGTCTCCGGGTTGCCGTCGACCGCGAGCGCAACCCGCGGGGCGAGGGCGAGCACGTTGGAGCCCATCGAGTGGAACTCCTCGTCCGGGACCTCGACGAGCTCGACTCCGCGTTCCTCGAGCAGTTGTACGAGGCGGGTCGGCAGGAGCGGCGAATAGACGACGGCGAGGTCCGGGGCGAGCGGGCTGATCAACGACATCAGGTGCATCACCTCGCCGCGGCCGTGCCAGTGCGGGAGATCGAAGGCCAGCACCTCGACTCCTCGGAGAAGCTCGCGTAGCCGGGCGATCCCGGCCTCGTTCGTCCGGTAGCCGCGGCCCACGAGGAGGGTGTCCTCGTCGAGCCAGCAGCAGTCGCCGCCCTCCGCCCGCTCGGGATCCTCGAGCCGGCCGACGACCGGCACGCGGGCTCGCTCGAAGTCGGCGGCCATCGCCTCAACCTCGCCGCGGCGGCATCTCTTGCCGGGGTGGAGGAGGAGGGCGCCGGCGTCGGCGACGAGCGCGGGGTCGTAGGTGTAGATCGCGTCTGGGTTGCGGGCGGGCGACTCTGCGAGCACGACCTCCGCGCCGGCTCCCTCGAGCAGCTCGCAGAACGCTTCGTGCTCGCGTGCGATCGCGGCCGCGTCGGGCTCCGCGCGCCAGCTGCACGTCACCCACTCCTGGAGATCCTCCGGCTGCGGCCTGCGCACCAGCACACGCCGGAGCTCGCCGGTCATCGACTGGCACCCGTACAGCTTCGGCTCGACCGTCACGCAGAAGATCGTACTTCGGCCAGCCGCCGCTCCAGGAAGGCGCGTTCCTGCGGCTGCGCCGCGAGCTCGAGCGCCCGCCTATAGGCCGCGGCCGCCTCGCCGCTGCGGCCGAGCCGGCGCAGGAGGTCGGCGCGGGCCGAGTGCAGGTGTCGGTAGCGGTCGAGCCCGTCGATGCCGTCGATCAGCTCGAGCCCGCGCTCCGGTCCCTCGGCCATGGCGACCGCGACGGCACGGTTCAGCTGTACCACAGGAGTCGGCGTAAAGCAGGCGAGCCGTCCGTAGAGCGCTGCGATCTGCGGCCAGTCGGTCTCGTCCTCGAGGTGGAGCGAGGCAATCGCCGCCTGCAGCTGGTACGGCCCCGGCTTGCGCAGCGGCAGCGCTCGCTCGAGCACGCGTCGTCCCTCCTCGATGCGCTTCTCGTCCCAGAGCGCTCGGTTCTGGTCGGACAGCAGCACGAGGTGGCCGTCGTCGTCCAGCCGCGCGTCGCGGCGCGCGTCATGCAGCAGTATCAGCGACAGGAGCCCGAGAGTCTCCGGCTCGTCGGGCATCAGGAGCACGAGCACCTTCGCGAGCCTGATCGCCTCCTCGCAGAGATCGGCGCGCGGCGGTGGCCCGTAGCCCTCGTTGAAGATCAGGTAGAGCACTGCGAGCACCGCGCCGAGGCGCTCCGGCAGCAGGTGATCGGACGGCACGCGGAACGGGATCCCCGCCGCGCGGATCTTCCGCTTGGCGCGGACGAGGCGCTGGGCCATCGCCGGTTCGGGAACGAGGAATGCGCGCGCGATCTCCTCGGTGCTGAGCCCGCCCAGGGCGCGAAGGGTCAACGCCACCTGCGCATCGGTCGAGAGCGCCGGATGGCAGCACGCGAACATCAGGCTCAAGCGCTCGTCGGGAATGGGGTCTGCCTCCTTCGTCTCTGTCGGCTCGAGTGCGGCGAGCAACTCGGTCTTGCGCGCGAGCGTCCGCTCCCTCCTGATCCGGTCGATCGCCCGGTTGCGTGCCGTCGTCAGCAGCCACGCCCCGGGGTTGGCGGGGGCGCCGTCGCGGGGCCAGCGTTCCAGCGCCGTCGCGAAGGCCTCCTGCACGGCATCCTCGGCGAGCTCGACGTCGCCGAGCGTGCGGGCGAGGATCGCGAGCGTGCGCCCCCACTCTTCCCGGAAGACGGCTTCGACTATGAGCCGTCCTCCTCGAAGACCATCACCGGCCTCACCTCGACCGAGCCGTGGCGAGCGCCCGGGATCTTGGCCGCCCAGCCGATCGCCTCGTCGAGCGAGTCGGCCTCGATCAGGTAGTAGCCGCCGAGCTGCTCCTTGGTCTCGGCGAAGGGGCCGTCGGTCGTCAGCACCTCGTCGTTCTGGACGCGCACGGTGGTCGCGGTCTCCGTCGGCTCGAGCGCGTCGCCGGCGACCATGGCGCCGCTGTCCTGAAGCTCCTGCGTGAAGGCGCCGTAGGCCTGGAAGATCTGGCCGCGTTCCTCCTCGGTGCGGGTGTCCCACGAGCTCTGGTCGCCATAGATGAGCAGCATGTACTGCATTGCGTCCTCCTTGGTCGTTGTGAGAGTACGACGAACGAGGCAGGCACGAATCGACCCGGTTCTACCGGGGGACGATGACGAGCCGATCGCCCTCCGCCTAGGCGCCGCGCCCAACGCAGGCAGCCGCTTCGTTTCCTTCACATCCGGACGCCACTCACCAAGACTCACCAACCAAACTGCCGATCGATCGCGCGCTCTCCGGTCTAGTCATGACAGGCGGTCGTGCCCGAGTCGGTGAATGTCTGCCCCGGCTCCGGCACGAACTGCCAGTCGTAGCTCGATGGATGCAGCGTCAGCTTGAGGACGCCGAACGTGGTGTCGTTGCGTACCTCGCTGTTCGCGGCGGTCGTCACGAACGACGTGTGGTTGGCGCCCCCGGTTCCGACGATGAACTCGCGGATGCCCTGGACTTGGTCAACGACCCCGTTCGGCGTCTGGGGCGCGAAGCGCTCGTAGGTGTGGTCGTGCGCGCTCAGGATCAGGTCGGCGTCGTTGTCGTAGAGGAGCTGCCAGAACGGTCTCGAGTTGCCGTTCGCGCGTCCGCCGGAGCTGTAGAGCGGGATGTGCCAGTAGGCGAGCGTGCAGGTCGCCGGATGTGCGGCCAGATCGGCCGCCAGCCACCGCCCCTGCGGGCTCGTGGCCGAGCAACCGCCCGCGTCGCCGCAGTTCGAGTTGAGAGCGATGAGATGCCAGCTGCCGACGTCGTAGCTGTAGTAGCCCTGGCCCCTCTGCCCGGCGGCCGCGCCGAAGTACGTGAAATAGCCGTTGGCTCCCGCGTTCGCCGAATTGCAGTCCGTCCCACCGGAGGTCAGGTACTCGTGGTTGCCAACACTCGGGTGGGTGATCGATTTGAAGCCGCCCCAGCTGAGGTCGTAGGACCGGAGGAATGCGTTGTAGCCGCCGCAGTAGTACTGGTTGTCCCCGAGCGGCAGAACCGCGGCGGCACCGGTGTTCGCGATCAACTCCGAGGTCGCCCTCTGCCGGCACTCGTCGCTCGTGCCGTTTCCGCCGTTGAAGGACGAGTCGGAGGGATCGCAGGCGATGTCGCCGGCGGCCGCGATTACGGGGTCGGACGGAGGCGGTGAAGGCGGCGGAAGAGGCGGCGGAGGCGGCGGGAGAGGCGGCGGGGGACGAGTCGGCGCGGGAGCTCCCGGGGTCGATCGGCAGCGAAATCCCAGGATCGGATGAAGCTCGATCCCGTTCGAGGCGGCTCCGGCCTGTCCATGCCGGTGCTCGAAAAAGGCGACCCCGGTCACGACTGCGCTCTTGCAAAGACGTGCGGCAGTCCGCGCTTGTCGCATATGGCGACGCCGCGTCGGCGTGGCCCGCTTCGTGCATGAAGACGAGGGCGCCTCGACGATCATGTGCGTTCCGCCGCGCCGAATGACCAGGCGAAGATCGGAGTCGGACTCCGTTCGGACGAGCGTCACGGCCGCTCTCACCCGGAAGACCTGCCGCTCGAACGGCAGGCGCGTACGAGGCAGTCTGCGTGGACGGCGACGATTGATGAGGTAGGCGATCGTGGTACTCCGGAGCGGAAGGAGCCGTGGCCGGTCTGCGAGCGTCTTCACGGTCCCGCGTTCGGTGCTACACGCAAGGGTCGAGGAGAGGATGGGCTTGCTTGCTCCTGACGGGCCGGCAACGCGACCAGCCAGCACTGCGGCGACGGCCACGAGACCTACGATGACGTGCCTGCTCGGCCCCAGCATCACTACCTTGGAATGAAGGATGTTTGCAATGGCCCGGCGCTTCCGCTGGCGACGCCGTTCGCCTGCTGTGGTGTCGTTTCTGCTCTTGCCGTCACGTCCATGGCACCCCCGACCCTTGGTCGCTCCCGGTGCGTGAACCCCGTGGTGAGGAACCGGACCTGTAGCAGACAGTGACCGACCGGCCGCGTGCAGGCCTGCTTTCAACGCTGCGCACAAGCCCGCGCGGAAGACGAGCTGAGCCCGAGCAACACCGCGTGCACGACATCGTCCACCTTTGTTGCTCGCGTCCTGAGGGTCTCACTCGCTCAGTCCCCAGGTCAAGCGCTTCGCGAAGCAAATCCCGCATAAGCGCAACCTCCTCTCTCGACGCGACGCGGTGGCTCGACTCGCTCAAGACGTGGCCGCTCGGTCGGCGGGTTAGAGCGGCTGCGGTTGTCGTCGCTGCGGCCTCGACGCAGATGCTGCACAGCCGCAGCTGCTCAGGCTGCCGTTGAGGGTGTGTTCGAGTGCGTCCAGCTCGTGCTCGAGCTTTGCCTGCCGCTGCTGGAGCGCCTGCTGTTGCGCTTGGCCTTGTTCGTGTAGCTCTTGCTCGAGCTTGGACAGGCGACAGTGCAGCCGCGTCTCGTCGGCTTGCATTTCCTGTTGCTGCTGGTGGAGCTGCGCGAGCTGCTGGCGGTGTTCCTGGAGCTGCGCCTGCAGCTCTTCGAGCTGGCTGTGCAACTGGCGGCCGCCGAGGCGCAGCCAGCGGCGCCGTGAGGCGTCGCGGGCACCGCCGCCCGCGCGTTCACGGAGAGCGTGCCGGCGGGCGGCCAGCAGCAGGATCGCGGCCAGCATCGCTGCGACAGCAGCCGCCGCCAGCCGTGGCGCGGATGCGAGCGCCACGGCGCCCAGCGCCGAGGTGGGGAGTGCGGTGGCTGCGAGCGCTGGCATCCGCTGTTCGGTCAGGCGTCCGTGAGCGTCTCGCTCAGCTCGCCAATCTTGGCTTTCACGGCGTCCAACCGCTGCCGCTCTTCCGCCAGCTGCCGCTCGAGGTGGGCGATCGTCGACTGGTCCTGACGGCGCTGCCCCTGCAGTTGCTCGAGTTCGCGGTGGCTCGCATCCAGCTCGGCCTGCGTCTGCTCGTGCTGGCGGAGCAGCTGCTCCGCACGGGCACGCAGCTCGGCCAGCCGCTCGCTCGCGAGCTCGAGCTCGCCCAGCAGCTGCTGGAGCGGCCGTTCCCGCTCCTCGGCCGCCACCGCGCCTGCGACGCCGACCATGACAGCAGCCTCGGCTCGCTCGCCCTCCCCGTCTCCCTCGAGCTGCTGGAACAGCCGCTCGAGCGTCGCCTCCGCCACCACCACGAACGCTACCTCGGCGCCCAGCTGCCCGCGCGCGGCCGTAAACCGCTCCTCGCTCGGCTCGGCAACCGCCACCAAGGCGGTGGCCCCGCCGCCCGTGATCGGGCACGCCCGCAGCTCAACCGCCCGCGCAGCCGCAAACCCAGGCGACAGCTGCCGCTTCGGCTGTGCCTCTGCATCGTCCAGAAACGGCAGCCGCCACTGGCGCGCCAATATGCGCGCGAGCCCGACCTGATCGATCAAGCCCTTCCGAACCACCACCTCGCCCAACCGCTCCCCCGTCGCCAGCCCCTCCGCCAACGCCAGCTGCAACTGGTCCTCCGAGGCGACCCCCGCCTCCACTAGCAACGACACCAACGACGGTCGCCGCTCCATCTCCTGCTCACCACTTGCACCGGCATACTCCTCAACCGCCATCAGCACGCCTCCTAGGCCGTAGACCACACCAGCTCAAGTTCGACAGCCAGCCGTCAATCCTTGAGCCCAATGGCAGGAGCGAGGCAGCCAGTGGCGAGTGCGTGCCGCGCCGCTGCACGTTGCCGTGCGGAGGCCGGCTTGCAAACGTACCTTTTCCACGCCCGGGGGCACGCGGGTCGTTTGAAGTCTGCCGACAGAAACGGCGAAGTTCCCGTCGTTCTTTGGGGACGGTTCACTCGCGCGAGGCATTAGGTACGTGGGCGGAGTCTCCGAAGACACCACTGCCGCACGACTAGCCGCAACCGTCTGTTCGCAGGCGGGGTCGTTTACAGAAAGGAAGATGCCGCATGTATGGTCACTCCCATTCGGGGATCGGCTCGCTGGTCCTGACCCTGGTCGCTTCCGCCAAGGGAGGCCTTGGCTATCTGGTCAAGGTGATCGCGCACGCGCAGAACGCGCACTGACGCCGACTACGGTGTGAAGATCTCAGTTCTGATTCCCGCTCACAACGAAGCGGGCGTTCTACAAGAGTGCCTGGACGCAGTGCTGAGTCAGACGCGGCCGGTAGATGAGATCGTCGTTGTCGCTGACTCGTGTACCGACAACACGACAGATGTCGCACGCGCCTACGGTGCTGTCGTCATCGAGACAGAGCAAGGCGGCAAGGCTGCCTCGCAGGACGTCGGTCTCCCGCATGTCACGGGCGATGTTCTCCTCTGCATCGACGCCGACACGATCATCGCTGTCGACGTCGTCGAGAAGTTCGTAGCCGAACTGGAGGACGGCGCAGACGCGACCTGCGCGAACATGCTTCCAATGCCCCAGCAACGAGGCTTCTGGGTCGCTAACCGCCGGTTTGCCTATGCGCTCGGGAGATTCTGGTGGCGATGGTGCCAGGCTCAGGTTGGCCGGCTGATGGTTCTATCGGGCTGCGCGTACGCACTGCGAACCGAAACGGTTCGCGCGATCGGCGGCTTCCCCGGAAAGCTCATCACGTGTGACATGGATCTGACGTGGAGTTTGTACGACGCGGGCTATAAGACGACGTTCTGTCACAACGCGCTCGCGTATACCTACGACCCGGAAACGTTCACGGTCTATACCAAGCAGATGCGGAGGTGGGCGTCTGGCTTTTTCCAGAACTTCCAGAGCCACAACCGACAGGTGCTGAGATCTCCATCCGCGCTGCTCGTCGTCGGGTCACTTCTGTTCGACCTTCTGACCTTGCCGATCATGTATGTGGTCGCGCTCTTCTGGGTGATCCACGATCCGGGGACGATTCGGTGGCTCGGCGTCAGCATCGTGATCCACTTCGCGATCTCGCTGATCATCGTCACGCGGACGATCACGTGGAAGCAGGCGATCATTGGCTTTCCTTGCTACTGGATCGCGAACTGGTGGAACAAAGTGATCTACTTCTGGACCTTCATTCGTGAGTGGATCCTCGGCCGCCACTACCACTCGTGGACGGGGCGTCAGGGTCGACCGACGGAGATCGCACCAATGAGCGTCGCCCGCAGGTATGGCCTCGCAGGAACCGGATTCCTGATGTTGGTCCCATTCCTCCTCCTGAAGTAATGGGAGGACACCCGCGCGCAACTCCCCGGGTGAGAAACGGTAAGGGCGAATCGCTCGCGGCGCCGTTGCAACGCTCCTGACCGGTGAGACTCCTCTCGGGCCAAGCGGAATGGAAGTCCCGCTCCGCGCGTTCGGTGCCATTCTTTGCATGGCTCTTCCACGGCGACCGCGGCTAGGGCAGGGTGCCGCTGTAGGCGTTGCAGGGCGTGCGGCGCTGCGCCGGCGCAAGACGCAAGAGCACGCTGGTTCCACGCGACACCGTGCTGCCGGCCGCGGGGCGCTGGCTCCTGACCGCCCAGATCGCCGCGGTGGCGCTGCAGCGCGCCGGCGACGGAACAAGCCCGGCCCGCCGGATCCGCCGTGCGGCAGCGCCCGGGGCCAGCCCCGTGACGTTCGGGACGCGTGTCGCCGGGATGGCGCTCGTCACGCCCGTGTCGACCTGAGCTGTCCCGAAGCCGGAAAAGAGCCCGAGGATGAGCAGCAGCAGGACGACCACAGGCAGACTCTACGCCCGCTCGAGCATCCGCTCCAGCAGCGCGAGTGCGCCGGCCTTGTCGAGCGGTTCGTTCAGGTTGCCGCACTTCGGGCTCTGGACGCACGACGGACATCCGCGCTCGCACGGACAGCCGGCGAGGAGCTTCGCGGTGTCGTCGACCCAGCCCTCGAAGGCCTCGAAGCCCCGCTCGGTGATCCCGACGCCGCCAGAATGCCCGTCGTAGACGAAGATCGTCGGCCGGCCGGTCTGGAAGTGCAGGTTCGTCGAGAGCCCGCCGATGTCCCAGCGGTCGCACATCGCCCAGAGTGGCAGCAGCGCGATCAGCGAGTGCTCGGCTGCGTGGAGCGAGCCCAGCAGCCGCGGCATCTCCTCCAGCCCGTCGAGCATCCACGGCTCGGGCAGGAACCAGATCGCCTCGGTCTCGAACTCGGTCTGCGGTAGGTCGAGCGCGACGAGGTCGATGCGTTCCTGGGTCTGGATCGACTTGCGCTGGTAGCCGACCACCTGCTCGGTGACCCGTACGCGCCCGAAGGAGAGCGGCAGCCCAAGCCGTTGCTCGTGGCGCATGGGCTCGACGATCTCGGTCGCCGTTTCCTTCTTCGCCTGGGTGTAGTAGTCGCCGCTGAAGGGCTCGACGACCGCGGTGCGCGAGGCGAGGTCGAGCATTTGCACCCGGTAGCTATCGCCGAGGTGGAGGTAGATCGCACCGCCGTGGACGGTCGAATACGCGCGCGCCTCCTCGCTGATTCCGAGCAGCGTTCCGCTAGAGCCGTCGACGATCGAGAACGCCTCCGGCGAAGTCGAGCGGAGCGAGACACGCGCCGCCGGGTAGTCACGGCCGGCCCAGACGTAGCCTGCTTTGGTGTTGCGAAGCTCCGGGAGCACGGCTGCCCGCTCCAGGGCCGCGTCTCCGAGCAGGGCGCGGTCGCGGTCGTCGAGCGGGGCCTCGAAGGCCGCCGCTCGGACGTGGCCGTCGAGCACGCGCGGGTTCTCGTGGTCGAGGATGGCCGCCTCGACCCTGCGACCGAGCAGCGCCTGCGGCTCGCGCATGAAGTACTGGTCGAGCGCGTCCTCGCTCGCGATGAGGACCGCCAGCCCGTGGCCTCTTCGGCCCGCCCGCCCCCACTGCTGCCGCAGGGACGCGACCGTCCCGGGGAAGCCGACCGAGATCACACAGTCGAGCAGCCCGATGTCGATCCCGAGCTCGAGCGCGTTCGTCGCCGAGACCCCGAGCAGCTCACCCTCGAGGAGCCGCCGCTCGATCTCACGCCGCTGCGCGGGCGTGTAGCCGGCGCGGTAGGGCGAGAGAGCCGAGGCATCGCCGAGCCGGTCGGCCGTAAAGCGGTGGACGAGCTCGGCCGCACGCCGGCTCTTGGCGAAGCAGAGCGTTCGCAGGCCTCGTGAGACGAGGTCGGCCATCAGCCTCGAGGCCTCGCCGAGCGGGCTCGCGCGCAAGCCCAGCTCCTCGTCGGTGAGCGGTGGGTTCCAGAGCGCCACGGTGCGCTCGGCTCGGGGCGCCGCATCGTCGCCGATCACCGCGGTCTCGGTTCCGAGCAGCCGAGCGCCGAGCTCGCCCGGGTTGGCGATCGTCGCCGAGGCGAGCAGGAATTGCGGCTCGGCGCCGTAGACGCGCGCGAGCCGTCGCAGGCGTCGCAGGACGTTCGCGACATGCGATCCGAACACACCGCGGTAGACGTGCGCCTCGTCGACGACCACGTAAGCGAGGTTCGAGAGGACGTCGCCCCAGCGGTCGTGATGGGGGAGGACGCCTACGTGGAGCATGTCGGGGTTCGACAGGACGAGGTTTGCCCACTTGCGCACCTGCCAGCGGTGCTCCGAGGCCGTGTCCCCGTCGTAGATCGCCGCGCGGAGCTTCGGCAGCTTCAGCTCTCCGAGCGAGCGCAGTTGGTCCTGCGCCAACGCCTTCGTCGGGTAGAGGTAGAGCGCACGCTGCTTCGGCTCGCGCGCCAGCGCGTCGAGGACCGGCAGGTTGAAGGCGAGGGTCTTCCCACTCGCGGTCCCGGTCGTGATCACGAGATGCTCGCCCCGCCGGGCCGCCTCCCACGCCGCGGCCTGGTGCGCGTAGAGCGCGTCCACTCCCTGCGCCTCGAGCGCGTCTCGCACTCGCGGGTGGAGATCCTCCGGCAGCGGCGTGAGCCGTGGCTTCCGGGCCGCCTCGGTGCCGAGGTGGGCGAGCTCCTCTCCGGCGAGCAGGTCGTCCCAGCGGGCAACGCTGATGGCCATCCACCGATGGTAGCCTTGCCGCTCCGGGGTGCCCTCAGGGGCTGAGATCACACCCGTCGAACCTGATCCGGTTCGCACCGGCGAAGGGAGTGCTGTGGTTTCGAGATGTCTCACGATCGCCGGCTCGGACTCGGGCGGAGGCGCCGGCGTCCAGGCCGACCTGAAGGCTTTTGCGGCCGCGGGCGCGCACGGCATGAGCGCGATCGTCGCCCTGACCGCGCAGAACACCGTTGGCGTCACCGCGGTGCACGAGTTGCCGCCGGAGTTCGTCCGCGCCGAGCTGGAGGCGGTCTTCGACGACCTCGGCGTGGATGCGGCCAAGACGGGGATGCTCTTCTCGGCTGCGTTGATCGAGACGGTGGCCGATTTCCTCCAGGCGAACCCGGTGCCGCTGGTGGTCGATCCGGTGATGGTCGCAAGCTCCGGAGCGCGCCTGCTCGAGGAGGACGCGGTCGAGACACTGGTCGCTCGGCTCTTCCCCCTGGCGACGGTGGTCACGCCGAATGTCGCCGAGGCCGAGGTGCTCGTCGGAGCCGGCTCCAAGGAGGAGCTGGCGGAGCGGATCTACGACCTGGGCGCGAAGACGGTGATCGTGACCGGCGGACACGGCGAGCCGGTCGACCAGCTCTTCGACGGGGTCTGCCACCTCGCGATCCCGGTCGAGCGTCACGAGGTCGCCTCCACTCACGGCGCCGGCTGTACGCACTCGGCCACCCTGGCCGCGCTGCTCGCCCGGGGGGAGAGCTTGGAGGCAGCGGCCATCGGAGCGGCGGAGGCAGCCTCGCGGTCGGTCGCGCAGGGCCATCCCGACCTCGGTGCGGGGGACGGACCGGTCGACGTCCTGCGAGGCGTCGCGTGAACGTCGGCGCCGACCTCGCCGCGATTCGCGAGCACAAGCCGCTCGTTCACCAGATCACGAACTTCGTGGTCATGAACGAGACCGCGAACGCGACGCTCGCTCTCGGCGCGCTGCCGGTGATGGCCCACGCCGTCCAGGAGGTGGAGGAGATGGCCCGGGCCGCCTCGGCCCTCGTGCTCAACATCGGCACGCTCTCAGACGAGTGGACTGACGCGATGCTCCGCGCGGGCCGGGCGGCGAACGGCGCCGGGGTCCCCGTGGTGCTCGATCCGGTCGGGGCGGGCGCGACCGCCTACCGCACCGAGACGGCTCGCATGCTCGTGGACGGGCTCGAGCTCGCGGTGGTTCGAGGCAATTCCGCCGAGATCGCCACGCTCGCGGGCCGCGAGGGCGAGATCCGCGGCGTCGAAGCGGTCGGCAACGGCGGCGGGCCGGAGCTCGCCCGCCAGGCCGCGCAGGCACTCGGCTGCATTGCCGCGGTCACGGGACCGGTCGACCATGTCTCGGACGGGGAACGCATGCTCGGGATCGCCAACGGACACGAGCTGATGGCGACGGTGACCGGCACCGGGTGCATGTCCACCGCCATCACCGGCTGCTTCCTGGCCGTTCGTGCGGACAACCCGCTCGAGGCAGCGGCCGAGGCACTGGTGGCCTTCGGCGTCGCAGGCGAGGACGCGGCCCGCCAGGCCGAAAAGCCCGGTTCCTTCCACGTCGCCCTCTACGACGCGCTCTACGACCTCGATCCGGCGACGCTCGACTCCCGGGCGAAGGTCGAGTGAAGCTCCATGCCGTCGTGAGCGACCTCGAAACGGCTCGGAAGGCCGTCGCAGGGGGCGCGACGGTCGTCCAGCTGCGCGTGAAGGCTCCGACCGAGCAGATCGTCGAGGCCGGACGCGGCTTCCGTGATCTGCCGGTGACCCTCGTCGTGAACGACGACGTGGAGGCGGCGCTGCAGCTCGGCGCCGACGGCGTTCACCTCGGGCGCGACGACGACGGAGCCGAGCGTGCGCTCGGTGCCGGCCTGCTGCTCGGCACTTCGGCCGCCTCGGTCGTCGAGGCCCGCGAAGGCGAGGCTCGAGGTGCCGCCTACATCGGCGCGGGTCCGATCTGGACGACCCCGACGAAGCCCGACGCCGACTCTCCGATTGGTCTCGACGGTCTGCGCGCGATCTGCCAGTCGGTCGCGATCCCGGTGGTCGCGATCGGAGGTGTCGATGCGACGAACGCGGGCGCGTGCATCGAGGCAGGCGCCGCCGGGGTCGCGGTCGTGCGGGCCGCACGCGAAGCGCTCGCGGTACGGGCGGCAGTCGATGCGGCTCTCTGAGCTCGGCGAGCTGGGCCTGCTTGCGGAGCTCGAGCGCCGCGGCCTCGCATGCGGGATCGAGAACGACGCCGCGGAGCTCTCGGGCGGCCGAGTCGTCACGCACGACGTGCTCGTCCAGGAGGTGCACTTCCGCTTGGGCTGGACGACCTACCGTGAGCTCGGCTACCGCGCCGCGGCCGTCAACCTCAGCGACCTCGCCGCGTCAGGCGCCGAGCCCGAGGGCCTGATCGTCGGCCTCGGCGCACCGCCGGAGACCTCGCTCGAAGAGGTCATCGAGCTCTACGAGGGCCTCAACGAGCCAGGTGTGCCGATCCTCGGCGGCGACACGACTGCCTCCGAGCGGCTCTTTTTCTCGGTGACGGCGCTCGGACGCTCGCGGCGTGTACCCGGGCGGGCCGGCGCGCGACCGGGCGACGTCCTCGTCGTGACCGGCCCGCTCGGCGGCGCGGGCGCGGCCTTCCGCGATCAACGCCACTCACGCCCGCCGCTTCGTCTCGAGGAGGGTCGGCGGCTGGCTGCCAGCGCCGACGCGCTGATCGACCTTTCAGACGGTCTCGCCCCTGACGCCCGCCACATCGCGCACCGGTCGGGCTGTCGCCTCGTGATCGAGCTCGAGCGAGTCCCGCTCGCGCCCGGCGCCACGATCGCCGACCTCGGCTTCGGGGAGGACTACGAGCTCTTGGCGGCGACGCCCGATCCGCTCGATTTCGCCCAGATCGGCCGGTGTTCGGAAGGCGAGGGCGTCGAGCCCCTGCTCGACGGCGAACCCGTCGAGCTCGGCGGCTGGGAGCACTTCACCTAGCCCCCGCTCCTCACGGCTTGCTGAACCGACCCCGAGCAGGCAACGTACTGGGCGGCAGTGCTTCCCTACGTGCTGAAGAGGCTGGCGTGGGCGGTGGTCGTCTTCATCGCCGTCACCTTTTCGACGTACGTCCTCTTCTTCGTCATCCCGACGAATCGCCCCGGCAACAGCAATGTCCAGGGCCGCGACATCACCTCGGGCGTCAACCAGGCGACCGGCATCCACGGCCCGGTCTGGCACGAGTACGGCGTGTTCCTCTGGCGCATCGTCACCGTCCAGAGCCTCGGACGCTCGACCACGAGCCGTGAGGCGGTGAACGACGAGCTCAAGCGCGCGGCCCCGATCACGGCGTCGCTGCTCTTCGGAGGCGCGGTCTTCTGGATGCTCGTATCGATCCCGATCGGGATCCTCTCGGCGCTCCGGCCGCGCTCGCTTTTAGACAGGGCCACCATGCTCTTCGTCCTGATCGGGATCTCGGTGCATCCGATCTGGCTCGGGCTGATCCTTGTCTACGTCTTCGGCCACAAGCTGAACCTGTTCCCGCTGGGCGGGTACTGCGACTTCTTCTATGCGGGCAAGAGCGAGATCTGCGGCGGGCCGCGCCAGTGGGCCTACCACCTGATCCTGCCCTGGATCACGTTCGGGATGCTGTTCGCCGCCCTCTACGTGCGCATGATCCGCGCGAGCGTCCGTGAGACGCTCGACAACGACTACGTCATGACCGCGAGGGCTAAGGGCGCCTCCGAGCTGAGGGTCGTGCGCAACCACGTGCTCAAGAACGCGTTCCTGCCGGTGATCACGATGCTCGGGATGGACATCAGCATCGCCTTCGGCGGCTCCGTGTTCGTCGAGACGGTCTTCGGCCTGCCGGGGATCGGGAGGCTTGCGGTGCGCAGCCTGCAGCGCCAGGACTTACCACCGCTGCTGGGGATCATCGTCCTCGTGACGGTGGCGATCCTGATCTTCAACCTGGTCGTGGACCTGCTCTACGCCTGGCTTGACCCGCGCATCGGGACCTCGCCGCGTGGTCTGGACGAGGAGGACCAGGCTCAGCTGAAGAAGGCGCGCGCCGAGCCGTCCGCGAAACCCATGCGGGCGTGAACTCCCTGACGGATCGACTGGTCATTTCAGATGCCCGCACGGGCTGAGAACGGCAGCGCAAGCCTCAGGCGGGCGTGAGCCACTGCGCCCACGCCTGCTCGTAGTGCGAGCGGGGCCGGGCGCCGATGACGGTCTCTTGCGGCTCTCCGCCGTCGAAGAGGATCGCCGTCGGAATCGAGAGCACCTCGTAACGAGAGGCGGTCTGGAGGTTCTGGTCGATGTCGAGCTTCGCGAACTTGACCCTCGGGCCGTACTCCTCCTCGAGCTGGCGGAGCACCGGCTCGACCGCGCGACAGGGCCCGCACCAGGGCGCCCAGAAATCGACGATCACCGGGGTCTCCGCCTGCAGGACCTCCAGCTCGAAGGTCGCGTCGGTCAGCTCGTTCACGAGCTCAATGCTACAGCCGCCTCGTGAGCGCCCGGAGCCGCAGCAGCGGCACCTTCCACATCGCCTCGAGCACGATGCCGCGGCTCATCTTCGAGCCTCCTCGCTCGCGGTCGGCGAAGGCGATCGGCACCTCGACTACGCGGAAGCCGGCCCGGAGCGCGCGGTAGGTCGTCTCGATCTGGAAGGCATAGCCGCGTGAGGTGATGGCATCGAGGTCGAGGGTCTCGAGCACCTCCCGCCGGAAGCACTTGAAGCCGCCCGTGAGATCCCGGACCGGCACGCCGAGGACGTGGCGCGCGTAGGCCGACCCTCCCGCCGAGACGAACCGGCGCCAGCGGCCCCAGTTGCGGATCGAGCCCCCCCGGACGTAACGGGAACCGAGCACCACGTCCGCCGCGCCGGCCCCGCGCACCAAGCGCGGGACGTCGCCCGGATCGTGCGAGAAGTCGGCGTCCATCTCGAGAATCAGCTCCGCTCCGTCGGTGAGCGCGTGGCGGAAGCCCGCGAGGTAGGCGGGGCCGAGGCCTTCCTTGGCCTCCCGGTGCATTACCTCGACGTAGTCGAGCTCGCGGGCGAGCCGATCGGCCAGCTCGCCGGTTCCGTCCGGCGAGTTGTCGTCGATGACGAGCACTGCCACCTCTTGCTCACCCAGAGCGCGGACGATCGCCTCGAGGTTCTCGCGCTCGTTGTAGGTGGGCAGGCAGACGATAGCGCGCACGTCCATATGATCGCTGCAGTGGCGAAGACGAAGACGCTTCCCCGCAACGCCGATGTAGCCGAGCAGCTGGAGCTCCTGTCCGACCTGCTCGAGATCGAGGGTCAGCCCGCCTTCCGCGTGCTCGCCTACCGGAGGGCCGCGACCCGGATCCGCGAGAGCGGCACGCCGGTCGCCCAGCTCGCGCTCGAGGGCAAGGCGAAGGAGCTGCAGGGGATCGGCGCGACGATCCAGGACAAGATCGTTCAGATCGTCGACACGGGCGAGATCGAGGCGCTGACGAAGCGGCGCAAGGCGATCCCGCCGGAGGTGGTGGAGTTCCTGAACATCCCGGGGCTCGGCCCGAAGACGGTGCGGAAGATCTGGCAGGAGCTCGGCATCACGACGCTCGCGGAGCTGAAGGAGGCAGCGCGGTCGCAGCGGCTGCGGACGCTTCCGGGGCTGGGCGCGAAGCTCGAGGAGAACGTGCTCAAGTTGGTCGGGCGCAAGAAGAAGGCGACCGGGCCGCCGCGGACGCTGCTCGGCCGAGCGCTGCCGGCGCTGCTCGCGGTGGTCGAGGTCCTGCGCGAGCATCCGGCGGCGGATCGCGTTTCGGAGGCAGGGAGCGCGCGGCGCCGGAAGGAGACGGTCCGCGACCTCGACATCATCGCGACCGCGAGCGACCCGGTCGCACTGACCGGGTACTTCACGAGCCTGAACTGGGTTTCCGAGGTCGTGGCCAAGGGGCCGACAAAGGCCACGGTGGTCTCACACGACGGCTTCCGCTTCGACCTGCGGGTGGTGCCGCCCGAGTGCTACGGCAACCTGCTCCAGCACTTCACCGGTTCGAAGGCGCACAACGTCGCGCTGCGGGAGGACGCGGTTCGCCGTGGGCTCTCGGTCTCGGAGTACGGCGTGACCGAGGTCGAGAGCGGCGAGGTCTTCACCACCCAGAGCGAGGAGGAGCTCTACGAGCGGCTCGGGTACCAGTTCATCCCGCCGGAGCTGCGCGAGAACGCCGGCGAGCTCGAGGCCGCCCGGAAGGGTGAGCTGCCGGAGCTCGTCGAAGTCGGGCAGCTGCGGGGCGACCTGCACACGCACACGCACTGGTCTGCGGACGGGAAGAACACCCTGACCGAGATGGTCGACGCCGCGAAGGCGAAGGGCTATGCGTACTACGCGATCACCGACCACTCCCACTACCTGCGCGAAGGGCGGATGGAGCAGCAGGCGAGGGAGATCGACAAGGCAGCGAAGCGGGTGGCACCGATGAAGCTCCTGAAGGGCGTCGAGGCGAACATCAAGGCGGACGGGACGCTCGACGTACCCGACGAGGTGCTGGCCGAACGGGACTGGGTGGTGGCCTCGATCCACACTGCCTTCGACCGCGACCCGACCGAGCGGATCCTCGTGACGATGGACAACCCGCACGTGCACTGCATCGGCCACCTGACCGGTCGCAAGCTGAGCCGTCGCGAGCCGATGGAGATCGACCTCGAGCGGGTGCTCGTGAAAGCGGTCGAGACCGGCACCTTCCTGGAGATCAACTCCCAGCCCGACCGGCTCGATCTCCGCGACGTGAACGCGCGCGTGGCCGGGGAGGCGGGTGTCCCGGTCGTCGTCTCGAGCGACGCTCACCAGGTGAAGGCGCTCGACTACGTCGAGTTCGGTGTCGCGCAGGCACGCAGGGCCTGGCTGGGAGCCGACCAGGTTGTCAATACCCGCACGCTGGCCCAGCTGAAGAAGCTGATGAAGAAGTGAGCCTCCGCGAGGACGGCGCACAGGCGCTGGACTGGGTTGCGGCGTACCTCGAGCGTGTGCGGGACCTTCCGGTGCTGGCGCAGGTCGAGCCCGGAGCGGTGCGCGCAGCGCTTCCCGGCTCGCCGCCCGAGGGGCCGGAAGAGTTCGGCGCCGTGCTGCGCGATCTCGAGCAGACGCTGCTGCCGGGGATGACCCACTGGCAGAGCCCGCGGTTCTTCGCCTACTTCGCCACCACGGGCTCGGAGCCGGCGGTGCTCGCGGAGCTGCTGGCGGGCGGCCTCAACCAGGTCGGCATCCTGTGGCGCGCCTCGCCCGCTCTCCAGGAGCTCGAGGAGGTGACCGTGGGCTGGCTGGCCGAGCTACTGGGAGTGCCGCCGGGCTGGCACGGCCAGCTCGAGCAGGGCGCCTCGCTCGCGACGCTCGGCGCGCTCGCCGCGGCACGGGAGGCACGGCCGGGCGATCCGGTCGTGCTCGCTTCCGAGCAGGCTCATTCGTCGGTCGAGCGGGCCTGTCGACTGCTCGGGCTCGAGCTGCGCAAGGTGCCGGTGGATGCCGAGTTCCGGCTGCGCCCGGAGGCGCTCGACCTCGACGGGGCCTGCGCGGTCGTCGCGACCGTCGGGACGACCTCGACCACGTCGGTCGATCCGGTGGCGCCGCTCGCCGAGGCGTGTGCCAAGGCGGGCGCCTGGCTGCACGTGGACGCCGCCTATGCCGGGTGCGCGATGGTCTGCCCCGAGCTTCGGTGGGCGTTCGAGGGGATCGAGGGCGCGGACTCGCTCGTCGTCAACCCGCACAAGTGGCTGCTGATGACGCAAGGCTGCTCCGCGCTCTGGACGCGCCGCCCGGACGATCTTCGGGCAGCGTTCAGCCTCGTTCCCGAGTACCTCCGCACGAGCGACGAGGTGGTGAGCCTCAGCGAGTACGGCGTCGAGCTCGGCCGCGGCTTCCGTGCGCTGAGGCTCTGGACCGTCCTGCGCTGCCACGGTCGCCGGGGCCTGCAGGAGGTCATCCGCAACGGGATCGAGCTGGCAGAACGCTTCGAGAGCTGGGTGCGGGACGAGCCCGGCTGGGAGCTGTGCGCACCGCGGCCGTTCTCCGTCGTCTGCTTTCGGCGCGAGGGCGGCGACGGGGAGAACGAGGCGCTCCTGGAGCGTGTCAACGCGAGCGGTGAGGTCTTCCTCTCCGGCACGCGCCTGAACGGCCGCTTCGTCCTCCGCCTGGCCGTCGGCAACGCGCGAACGACCGAGGAGGACGTGCGCTTGGCCTGGGACGTCCTGCGCCGGGAGGCTTCGTGACGGCCGAGATCGAGCGGAAGTTCCTCGTCGAGCACCTCCCGCCGGAGCTCGAGATCGACTCCGAGGACGAGATCGCGCAGGGCTACCTGGCGACCGGTGAGGATCAGGTTCGTCTTCGCCGGAGGGCCGACCGCTTCCTGATCACCGCCAAGCGCGGCCACGGGTTGATCCGGGACGAGGTGGAGGTGCCGCTGGGACGGGAGTCATTCGAGGAGCTCTGGCCGGTCACCGAGGGCCGGCGGCTCGAAAAGACGCGGCTCACCACCACCGTCGACGGCCACACGGCCGAGATTGACGTCTACAAGGGAGCGCTCGCCGGGCTGATGACGGTCGAGGTCGAGTTCGAGGACGTCGATGCCGCGGAGGCGTTCTCGGCGCCGGCCTGGTTTTCGCGGGAGCTCACCGACGACGAGCGCTACTCGAACACACGGCTCGCGACGGCGGGTTTGCCGCCCGGGGAGCCGGGAGAGGCGTAGGATCGACGCATGACCACCGCAACCCGACCCAAGCCGCTCATCGACGACGAGCTCGAGCAGATGTTCGGGCTGATCAAAGACGCCGACAGCGTCGAGCTAAAACTGACGGTGCCGGAGGCCGATCACCGCTCGACGGTCTCCGCGCTCGGCATGGACCCGCTCGACGCGGAGATCCGCCAGGTGTTCTTCTTCGATACGCCCGACCTGCTGCTCGACAAGCACGGCGTCGTCGCGCGGGCCCGCCGGGTCCAACGCAAGGGCGACGACTCGGTCGTCAAGCTGCGCCCCGTCGTTCCGAGCGAGCTGCCCGACAAGCTCCGCGCCTCGCCCAACCTCGTCGTCGAGGTCGACGCGATGCCCGGTGGGTACGTCTGCTCGGCCTCGCTCAAGGCCGCGCTGGGACCCACCGCGGTCCGCAAGACCCTCGAGAAGGGCCGGCCTCTGCGCAAGCTTTTCACCAAGGAGCAGCGGGCGTTCTTCATCGAGCACGCTCCCGAGGGCATCGAGCTCGACGACCTGGCCGTACTGGGCCCGATCTTCGTGCTCAAGCTGAAGTTCAAGCCGGCGGACTACGCAGGCAGGATCGTCGCCGAGCTCTGGAACTACCCCGACAACTCGCGCATCCTCGAGCTCTCGACCAAATGCGCGCCGGGGGATGCATTCCAGACCTCGCTGGACAGCCGGGCGTTCCTACGGAACCGTGGAGTCGAGCTCTCGGGCGAGCAGCAGACCAAGACCAAGACGGCGCTCAAGTACTTCTCCAAGAACCTCCCGCCTGCCGCTTCGCCCGCCTAGCGAAGCGCGGCGAGCGCGGCGTCGTGAAGCGCGACGCGGTAGCGCCACAGCGCCTGCCCCGTCCCGAGCAGCGCCGTGCGGATCGGGCCCGCAAGCTCGTCGGCCGTGCCCCAGCGGGCCTCTTCGATCTCGTGCCGGTCGAGGGGATCGAGCTCTGCTGCCTCCGTGCGGGCCGAGAAGACGAGGGTGCGCCAGTCGATCGTCTCGTTCCCGTGTCGAAAGCGCGCCTCGGTCGCGACCAGGAACCGTTCGAGCTCGATCTCGACGCCGAGCTCCTCGAGGGCCTCACGGCTGACGCCGTCCTCGAACTGCTCGTCCGGGCGGGTCCCTCCCCCGGGCGGGCGCCAGAGTCCCGCGATGTAGTGCGGCTTGCGGATCAGCGCGAGGCGGGGGCCGTGGAAGACGAAGAAGGTGACGTCGTGGCGGCGCTCGGGTGACCCGCCGGCCAGCGCGAACTCCTCCGCGGTGACCTCGCCCTCCCAGGGCAGCGTGCGCGGCGCGCCGTAGCGCGCCCGAAGCGGGGCTAGCACGGCCTCGGTGACGTGCATCCAGCCGATGGTACGGTCAGCGCGTGCCACGAGTCCGCCGGCTCCGACGCGAGGCGCCCGCGCTCGAGCTTCTCGCCGCGACCCTGCCGGAGCTGCGGCTCGGTCTCTCCGAGCCGGCCGCGCGCACCGTCGCGTACGAGGTCTTCGAGAAGCTCGGCTTCGGTGCGGTCGCCGTCACCGATACCGCCCGCGTGCTCGCTTTCACCGGCGCGGGCGCCGACCACCACGGGGCCGGGGACGAGCCGATCCGGCCGGTGTTCGAGGCCCTGGCGGCGCAGGAGACGCTGGTCGCTCCGCTTGCCCTGCGGGTCGCCTGCGGCCACCCCGAGTGCCCCCTCGGCGCGGCGGCGGTCGTCCCGCTTCGGTTGTCGGACGGCCCCGTCGGAGCGCTGGTGGTCTACGCCACCGACGGTGCACCGCTCGACGAGGACGACGTCGACCTGCTCACAAACCTCGGGGCGCAGCTCTCGGCCCAGCTGCAGCTCTCCGAGCTGGCCGGCTCGGCCCGCGCGGTCGCCTCGGCCGAGCTTCAGGCGCTGCAGGCGCAGATCGAGCCGCACTTCCTCTTCAACTGCCTGAACACGATCGCGAGCTTCACCCGCACCGAGCCGGAGCGGGCGCGCGAGCTGATCCTCGCCTTCGCCGACTACTGCCGCTGGACGCTCGCCCGCCCCGGCGAGTTCATCTCCCTCGAAGAGGAGCTCCGCCACGTGCGCAGCTACCTCGCGCTCGAGCAGGCGCGCTTCGGCCCGCAGCTCCAGGTGCGGATCGACGCGACCCCGGATGCGCTCGCGGTGCGCCTGCCGCCGTTCCTCGTCCAGCCGCTGGTGGAGAACGCGGTCAAGCACGGCAAGACGGAACGGCCGCTCGACCTCCTCGTCCGCGCCCGCGTGCGGCGAGGCCGCCTGCGCGTGACCGTCCGTGACAACGGCCGCGGGATCGCCCGAGAGGCGCTCGAGCGCGTGCTCGAGCCGGGCACGAGCGAGAGCGATGGCCTCGGCCTCGCCAACGTCCACGGCCGCCTGACCGCGTTCTACGGCGAAGGCGTGCGGCTGAAGTCCGGGGTCTTCGGCACCGTCGTGCGGCTGCAGGTCCCGGCTGCGTGATCCGCGCGCTGCTCGTCGACGACGAGGCGCCCGCGCGCTCGGAGCTCCGCTACCTGCTGGCGACGCATCCGGAGGTCGAGATCGTCGGCGAGGCGGCGAGC
Source organism: Gaiellaceae bacterium (assembly GCA_036265535.1). GTDB lineage: Bacteria > Actinomycetota > Thermoleophilia > Gaiellales > Gaiellaceae > AC-32. The sequence continues at coordinate 101,813 of DATAOV010000001.1, forward strand.
GCGGCCGAGGCGTTGAAGCTCGCGGCCGCGGTCCCGTACGACGTGGTCTTCATCGACATCGAGATGCCCGGGCTCTCCGGGCTCGACGCCGCCCGTCTCGTGCACGGGCGGACGGGGGCGCCGCAGCTCGTGTTCGTGACCGCGCACGAGCAGTACGCGATCGAGGCGTTCGCGGTCGAGGCGCTCGACTACCTGCTCAAGCCGGTCGACCCAGAGCGGCTCGCCCAGGTCGTACGGCGGCTGGGCCGTCAGCCCGGGGCTGCCGCTACGGTCGCGAAGATCCCGGTCATGAGCGGTGGCGAGACCGTCCTGCTCGCCTGGGAAGAACTGCATTTTGCGCGCGCGGACGGCGACTACTGCCGCGTGCACACGTACGACCGCTCGTACCTGTGCACGAAGTCGCTGCGCGAGCTCCAGCAGACGCTCCCCGGCGACCGGTTCGCCCGCATCCACCGCTCGTACCTGGTGAACCTCGGCAAGGTCGCCGCGGTCAGGCGGCCGGCTTCCGACCGGCTTCGGCTGACGCTCGACGACGCGGAGCGCACCGAGCTCGACGTCGCTCGGCGGCAGAGCAAGGCCGTGCGCGAGCGGCTGCGCGTCTAGTGCCAGCCGAGGCCCTGGCGCTCGCCTTGGCGGCGGCGGCCCTGCACGCGCTCTGGAACCTGTTCCTCGCTCGGGAAAAGGACATCGAGGGCGCAACGGCTGTAGCTGTGCTCACGCTCGTGGTCGCGCTGGTGATCCCGGCGGCGCTGACCTGGCGCGTGGAGGCCGCCGCGGTTCCGTTCATCGCAGGCTCGGCGGCGCTCGAGCTCGCGTATTTCGCCCTCCTGGCTGCGGCCTACCGGCGTTACGAGCTGAGTCTCGTCTATCCGGTCGCCCGTGGGCTCGCGCCGGTGCTGGCGCTCCTGCTTGTGGTGGCCGTGGACGGAGCGCTCCCGTCAGCGGGCGGGATCGCTGGGGTGCTCGTCGTCGCGGTGGGAGTGCTGCTCGTGCGCGGCGCGCGAGGCAGCGTCTTCGGCCTTGCGGTCGGGGCCGTGATCGCCGCCACCATTGCCGGCTACACCGTGCTCGACCGCTACGGCGTGAGGCACGCTGCGGCCGGGCCGTACCTCCTGCTCGTAATGGTCGGCCCGGCGCTCGCCTACTCGGCCGCGCTCGGCGGGCGACGCGTCCGCGCCGCGCTGGCGCCGGCAACGGTGCTGGTTGGAGCAGCGGCGGGCGGCGCCTACTTGCTCGTGCTGCTGGCGCTTCGCCTGGCGAGCGCGCCGGCTGTCGCCGCAGTGCGCGAGACCAGCGTGGTGATCGCGACGGCGCTCGCGGCGGTCGTGCTGCGGGAGCGCGTGGGGCCGACACGTTTGGCAGGGGCGATCCTGGTCGCCGTCGGCATCGCGCTGCTGGCGCTCTCCTAGAGCAGCCGAAGCAGCCCGAGCAGCTCTGCAGGCGAGCCGACCACGACGTCGGCAGCTTCACGCAGGCCGGGCGGAGCCTCGGCCGAGGCGACCGCGACCCGGACCGCGACCTCCAGGCCGTCGAGACCGGCGAAGGCGTCCAGGTCGGTCGTGTCGTCGCCGGCGTAGAGCGCCCGCCGCAGGCCGCGCTGTCCCAGCAGCGCTCGCACAGCGGTGCCCTTGTCGGCCTCGACGGGCGGCCTCAGCTCGAGCACCTTGCGGCCCCAGCGAGCCTCGAGCCCGGCCGCCTCGGCCCGTTCGGCGACAGCCTCCAGCTCGGTCCGGGCCGCCTGGTCGTTCTCGGCCTCCCGCCAGTGGAGCGCCACGGTCAGCCCCTTGTCCTCGAGCCACGGCCAGTCGAGGGCGGCGAACGGGCGCAGGGCCTCGCGCCACCGCTCAGCCTCCGGCGCCAGCTCGAGACCGTGGACGCCGACGTACGTGACCCCGTCGACCCCAACCAGCCGCGCCGCCTCCTCGCCGGGCCGGCCGCTGACGCAGGCGACGAGCTCGTAGCGTCCGGCGAGCCGCCGTAGCTCCGCTCGGGTTTCGGCCGGGACCTTCGCCAGCTCGGGCCGCGAGACGATCGGCGCCAGCGTGCCGTCGACGTCGAGCAGCACCGCGGCCCGGGCGGGATCGTCGGTCAGCCGCGCAAGCGCATCCTCCACAGCCCGCAGAATACGGCGGTGCGGCTCCTCGCCATCGGCCTGATCGCCGGCTTCTTCAGCGCTCTCTTCGGCGTCGGGGGCGGGATCGTCGTGGTTCCGCTCCTGCTCCTCTTCGCGCATTACTCCGAGCGGCCGGCGATGGCGACCTCCCTGGCAGCGATCGCGCTGATCGCATCCGTCGGCGCAGTCACCTACGCGCTGCACGGCGAGGTCAAGCCGGGCGCGGCCGCGATCGTCGGCCTGCCCGGCGCCCTTGGCGCAGTGGCGGGCGCGTCGCTGCAGCAGCGACTCGCGAACCGGACGCTCTCGCTTGCCTTCGCGGCGCTGCTTGCCGGCCTCGGCGTCTGGCTCCTCGTCTGATGTGGGCGCTGTTCGCAGCGGTGGCGCTCGGCCTGGTTGCGGGGATGCTCGCCGGGCTCTTCGGCGTCGGCGGCGGGATCCTGTTCGTCCCCGCGCTCGTGGCGCTCGGGCTCGGGCAGCTCGAGGCACAGGGAACCTCGCTGCTCGCGATCCTCCCCACGGTTGTCGCAGGAACGCTCACTCAGCGCCACTACGGGAACCTGCGCGTGCGTTCCGCGCTCGTGGTCGGGCTCGCGTCCGTCATCGGGGTCGAGGTAGGCGCTCGCGTCGTGACGCATGTGCCGGAGCACCAGCTCCGGAAGCTCTTCGCGCTGCTCCTGTTCGCCGTCGCGGTGCAGCTCGCGGTGAGGACGGGCCGTCACCGCCCGCGCTACCCTGAGTCGCCGTGACCCGTCTCGTCGTCGCGGTCGCCGTCGTGGTGGTCGGCTTCGCCTCGCTCAGCGCTGCAGCCGCGCCCCCGCCTCGAGGCTCGTCCACCGGAGCGGGTGCCCTGATACTCCGCATCACCGTTCCC
>DATAOV010000002.1:0-1881 GCA_036265535.1 Gaiellaceae bacterium
CCGAGGGCTACGACATCGCTCCACTCATGGTCGAGATCGCCCACACCGAGGCGATGCTCGAGGGCGTGGACGCCCGATTCGAGGTCGGCGACCACGAACAGCTCGACCTCGGCCGCCGCTTCGACGCGTGCCTGCTCTACGACGCACTCCACCACAGCGAGCGGCCCGAGCTCGTGCTCGCGGCGGCCAGGCGCGCGCTGACGCCCGGCGGCCGGCTGCTGCTGGTGGAACCGAACTGGACGCATCGCTTCAGAGGCCGCGAGGCGTCGGAGGCGTACGGCACCACCGAGCTCGGCTACAGCTCGCGTCGCCTGAAACGCCTGCTGCGGGACGCCGGCTTCACCGACATCCGGCGCTTCCATGCCAACCGCAAGCGGCTCTACTCGAACTCAGTCGCCGACACGGCCGCGCACCTTACCGAGCCACTGGTCTTCCGCCTGTTCGCGCCCTTCTGGACGCAAATCTGGCTCAGGGCCCGCGCGACCTGAGCCGTGCTTGGACCCAAGTCGCGCGTTCACGGGCCGGAAAATGGGGCGCGGATGTCCCGTCTTATTGGCAGAGATGACTTCGACGGGATCTTCAAATGGCCACGAGCATCGCCGCTAGAGGGTGGATTCCACATCGCCGAGCTTCGGTCGCGATCACGGACCCGTTCGTCCCGAGCTACTGGGACCGCCGCCAGAGGAACCCTGAGCTGGCCAAGGCGCTTTCGCTGATTCAGGGATACGTAGGCGAGGCACGCAACCTCCTCGACCTCGACGATGCAGAGGCGCCGCTTCGGACCGCGGAGGTCCGGGAGCGTCTACGCGATCTGCTCACCCGAGATGTCAGGAACCTCTCGATCGATTCCGCCTGGGAGCTCGCGAACCAGCTCAAGCGCGAGCTTCTGTTGCTCGGCGACGTCTCCTACGTCTGGACGCAGCTGGAGTACGAAGCGCAACGCGACAAGAAGCCGAACAAGTGGCACGGCTGGAGCGAGCACCTCCCGAAGAAGAAGCTGAATGACTTGCTCGTCGCGCGCACGAAGGGCCCGATCGACCGGACGACGCAGCTCGAGGCCGTGCGCTCCTTGCGCATGCTGTACGAGCTTCGCGCCGAGGCGGGGCTGGAGCGGCGGGCACGCGCGGCGCAGAAGTGCCACTGCCTCGCGATGCTGATCCCGATTCTGCTCGTGCTGCAAGTCGCGTTGGGTGCTGCGATCTTCGAGGTCGGCAAGAGTGACATGTGGAAGCAGATCGCCCTCGCCGGCAGCGCGGGTGCGCTTGGCGCGGCGCTCAGCGGGATCTTCCGCGTGCGTGACCGGCTCGTCGAACTCGACGACCTGCGCTCGTTCTGGCCTGCCATGCGGATCCAGCCGCTGATCGGCGCAACCGCGGGGCTTGTGACCCTCCTCTTGCTCGAGAGCGGCGCCGTCAAGCTCGGGGCAGGCACCGCAGAGCGAACACCGTGGGCGGCGGTGGCCCTGTTCACCTTCGTGGCCGGGTTCTCCGAGCCCTTCTTCCTCGGGCTCGTTCGGCGAGTGGGAGTCGTCCCCGACAAGGACGTGTGACCTTCGCCGCCGCGCCGGCATGCGTGGGTGCGGCGAAGTGCGGCGACCTCCTGGGCGCGATCTAGGACCTGCGGCGCGGGACACGCACCTCCGCGAGATGCGCGAGGTGGGTCGGCGCCGCGAGTTCGAGGACGAGCTGCTGCCCCGGCGTATCCCCGCCCTCGAGCTCCTCGAGCCAGTGGCCGACGTCCCCGCCGAGGACGACCGGGCCTTCGTCGGTCTCCACGACGACGATCTGATGTCCGGCCGTGTGTCCCGGCGCCGGCAGGAGCCTGACGCCCGGCAGGATCTCCGCCTCGCCGTCGTGCTCGACGTACGTCGCGCCCGGAAAG
>DATAOV010000003.1:0-3037 GCA_036265535.1 Gaiellaceae bacterium
CGGCACGAGCCACGGCGGCACGAGCATGTTCAGCTCCGGCAGGCCACGGCCCTCCGGGTAACCCGCGTCTGCGAGCAGGCTGCGGGCGAGGTCGGGGTCGTAGTCCGGCCCGATGCGGTGTGAATGGCCGGGCATCGCGGGCGGAATCGCGCCGCCGCGCGTCGCCGCGCGCTCGCTGTCCTCCGGCCTGAGCAGGGCGTCGCGGTCGACCGCGTGCGAGAAGGCCTTGCGCACGAGGACGTTCGAGAACGGCGCCTTGTCGACGCTGAAGCCGACGTAGCGCGTGTGCAGGTCTGGGATGAAGTCGTAGACGGTCTCCGGCGCCTCGGTGATCCCGAGGTTCCAGACCGTGAGGACGTCGAACTCGCCCTCGCGCCAGCGCTCGATCATGTCAGCGCTCTTCTCGACGAAGGGGATCTCGATCTCGCGCACGTTGCCGCGCGGGCCTTCCCAGTGGGGATTGGCGACGAGGAGCGCGTGCTGGTCGTCGAACTCTGCGAGGGTGAACGGGCCGTTCGAAACGAGGTTCTCCGGCCGGTGCCAGTCCTCGCCGAGCTCCTCGCAGCGGTGCCGCGGCCAAGGGAAGGCCCACGGCGAGGCGAGCACGTAAGGGAAGAAGCTCCGCGGCTCGCGCAGCGTGATCTCCAGCGTGCGGTCGTCGAGCGCCTCGGCGGTCTCGACGTCCTCCATCAGAAAGGACGTGCGCGTCTCCAGCTCGCGCATACGCTTCCACGTGAAGGCGAAGTCGTCTGCCGTCAGCGGGTGGCCGTCGCTCCAGCGCACGCCCTCCCGGAGGCGGAAGAGGTACGTCAGGCCGTCGCTCGAAACGCGCAGGTTGTCCGCCATCGAGGGGAGGACGTTGAGCTCGCCGTCGATCATGAGCAGGCCCTTGAAGAGCTGCTCGGTGATCTTCAGGCCTTCCGTCGAGTAGACGTGTCCCGGGACGACGGCGTCCGGCTTCGAGACCGCGGTCGTGAGCCGCTCCGTCGGCGGGCTCTTCGGCGGGTCGTCCGGCCGGCAGGAGAACGCCTCGTCGTACATCTCCTCGGCCCGCTCGAAGTCGAAGGCGAGGTGGTACGTGAGCGCCATCTTGAAGAGCGTGTCGCGGGCTCGCGACTCGTCGCCGAGCCTTGCCAGGAACGAGCGCGCCCTGCGGTAGTGCTCGAGCGCCTCCTGGTCCGCGTAGATGGAGCGCGCGCGGTCGCCGGCCTTGAGGAGGTATTCGACGGCCTTGTCGGGCACGTCGGCCTCGGTGAAGTGGCGCGCCAGGAGCGCGTAGCTCTCCTCCGGGGACTCGCGGTAGATCGCCTCCAGCGCCTCGCCCACGCGCTTGTGCAGCTTCTTGCGCGTCGTCTCGACGAGGCTCGCGTAAGCGACCTCCTGGACGAGCCCGTGCCGGAAGCGGAACTCGGGGTTCGGGCGGCGCCGCACCTCGACGATGAGGTCGAGCCGCTGCAGCTCGGTGAGCGCCGGCTGCAGCTCGTCCCGCGCCACGAGGCGCTCGAGCAGCGGGAGCCCGAAGGTCCGGCCGATCACGGCTGCGATCGAGAGAACCTCGCGCGCTCTCGGATCGAGGCGGTCGAGCCGCGCCTGGAGCGCGCCCTGGACGAGTGCCGGCACCGCCAGCTCGTCCTCGCCGACGGTGAGCTCCCAGTGCCCGTTCGAGCGTGCGAGGGCGCCGCGCTCGACGAGGTCGCGGAGCGCCTCTTCCAGGAAGAAGGGGTTCCCGCCCGACCGCTCGGCGAGCAGCTCGGCGACCGACTCGGGCAGCTCGCCTTCAGCCGCGAGCGTGGCGAGCGACCTGGACGCGTCGGCCGGGAGAGGCCGCACCTCGATCTCCCGGTAGCGGTGCGGATACTGCTGCCGCGCGCGCTCACCCAGGCTCCAGACGCCGTGCTCGCGCTCCGTGCGGAAAAGCAGGAAGAGCGCGACCGCCGACTCCTCCGTGACGCCGAGGAGCGATTCGATCAGTTCGAGCGTCGACTCGTCGCCCCAGTGCAGGTCCTCGAAGACGAGCCCGATCGGCTGCTCCTCGGCGAGCTTGCAGATGAACTCGTAGAAGTGCTCGAAGGTCGCCGTCTGGATGCTCTCGCGGTTCAGCTCCCGGATGCGCTGCGCCGCGTCGGGTTCGAGGGTGAGGTTGAGCAGGTTGCCGAAGAACGGATAGACGTCCTCGGCCTCCTCGCCGAAGAGCCGGCCGAGCTCGGCCTTGAGCTCGAGCCGCACGCGGGCCTCGGGCGTGGAGGCGCCGACGCCGAGCCACTCGCGCAGGAGATCTCGGATCGGGTAGTACGGGAAGGTCTGCGCATACGAGACGGAGCGGCCTTCGATGAAGCGCACGCGGTCGCGGTAGCGCGACCGGACTTCCCACACCAGCCGAGACTTGCCGATCCCCGGCTCGCCCATGACCGAGACGATCGCGCCACGGCCCTCGACGAGGCCGTCCATGACCCGTTCGAGCACGGTCAGCTCGAAATCCCGCCCGACGACGGGGTAGGAAGGCTCCGGGGGCTCGATCTCCCGGGCGCTAATGACCTTGTAGACCCTGAGCTTCTTCGACACGCCCTTGAGCTCCGGGGCGTCGAGCTCCTCGACCACGAAGCAGTCCTCGATCTGGCGCTCCGTGGTCGGGCCGACGACGATGCCGCCTCCGGGAGCGATCTGCTGCAGGCGCGCGGCGACGTTGACCGTGTCGCCGAGCGCGTTCCAGGGATCGCCGTCCCCGTCAGCCTCCACGCCGACGACCACCGGGCCGGTGTTGATGCCGATGCGGACTGCGAGGTCGATCCCATAGGCCTCCTGCACCTCCTCCGCATACGCGGCGACGGCGCGCTGGATCGCCATCGCGGCCCGCACCGCGCGCTCCGAGTCGTCCTCGTGGGAGACGGGCGCGCCGAAGAAGGCAAGCAGCTCGTCGCCGACGAGCTGGGCCACGGTGCCGTCGTAGCGGCGCACCTGGCCCGCCATGAGGCGCATGACCTCGTCGATGAGGAGCTTCGAGCGCTCCGGCCCGAGCTGCTCACCGATCGAGGTCGAG
>DATAOV010000004.1:0-36687 GCA_036265535.1 Gaiellaceae bacterium
GAGGTGCAGCGTGCCGCTCGCCTCGACCTCCTCGGCGCTGAAGCCGGCGGCCGCGGCGGGTTGCAGCGTGCCGCTCCCCGGCTCGACGAGCTGGATCAGGACCTTGTCGAACTCGAGCGCGTCCGAGATCGCCTCGCAGACGGAGGTCAGCATCGCCTCCGTCGAGATCGTCTGCGGCAGCTGCGACGTCACGTGCAGCAGCTGCTCGAGCCCGAGCTGGTGGCGCTGCGAACGCGCGCGCTCCTGTGCGGCCTCCAGTGCGAGCGCCGCGTGCGAGGCGAGGGCGGCCGCGATCGCGAGCTGCTCGTCGTCGGGCCGCCGCCCGTCGACGGGGTCGCCGAAGGACATGATCCCGGCGATCTGGCCGTCGGAGTGCTCGAGCGGGACGAACAGCTCGTCGTTCGGGTGCCAGCCCTCAGGCCCGGCGACCGCCGGCTCGCCCGCCGGGACGAAGCGGTTGCCTTCGTCCTGTGACCAGTCGAACGCGTCGTTCGGGATGAAGTACACACCTGCGCGCGCGAACCGCTCGTCCAGGAGCGGCGTCCAGCTGCTCCACTCGTAGACCGAGCCGAGCAGTGCATCGCGAACCGGGTCGTTGCCGTGGACGGTCGCGACGTAGAAGTCGTCCCACTCCGGCCGGTAGACGTTGAGCACCACCGTCTGGAAACCCAGGGTCTCGCCGACGACGCGCGCGATCGCGTCGAGGACGGAGTCGACGTCGGCCCCGCTGCGCACCGCCTTCGCGATCTCCAGCAGGGAGCGCAAGGAGGACGCGAAGTCGCGCGCGGCGACGCCCGCGCTCCGCGGGCGCGGCTCGTTTTCGGAGTTGTTGGTGTTTGTCATGGCCGCAGTGCCGTTAGAGACACAGCATCGAATTTCCGGCCGTTACCCACATCACCCGACCGAGGGACGCGGCGGTTTTGCCCATTAGGGCGGGAACCCAGAGCGGAAGCGGTACGCGGCTATACTGAGCGACTTCTCAATGGCGAGTGAGACCGTGAACAGAGAGGGCACGCAGCTCGACGACGCCTCCGTCTGGACGACGACGGAGGACGGCGAGCGTATCCCGAACTACGAGGCGACGTTCCCGACGATCAACGAGGGCGAGGTCGTCCACGGCACGGTGGTCCGCGTCGACAAGGACGAGGTGCTGGTCGACATCGGCTACAAGTCGGAAGGCGTGATCCCGGTCGCCGAGCTCTCGATCAGGCGCTCGGTGAACCCGGCCGACGAGGTGAGCCTCGGCGATGAGATCGACGCGCTCGTGCTGACGAAGGAAGATGCCGAGGGCCGGCTGATCCTGTCGAAGAAGCGCGCGCGCTTCGAGATGGCCTGGAAGGCGATCGAGCGGGCAGCCGAGTCCGAGGAGCCGGTCAACGGCAAGGTGATCGAGGTCGTGAAGGGCGGCCTGATCCTCGACCTCGGCGTTCGCGGCTTCCTGCCGGCTTCGCTGGTCGACATCCGCCGCGTGCAGGACCTCGACGAGTTCCTCGGCCAGGAGCTGCGCGCGAAGGTGATCGAGCTCAACCGCTCGCGCAACAACGTCGTGCTCTCGCGCCGCGCCGTGCTCGAGGACGAGCGCAAGGAGATGCGGCAGGCGATCCTCGACCGGCTCAACCCGGGCGACGTCGTCGAGGGCCAGATCTCGAACATCGTCGACTTCGGCGCGTTCGTCGACCTCGACGGCATGGACGGGTTGATCCACATCTCGGAGCTCTCGTGGAGTCACGTCAACCATCCCTCCGAGGTGCTCGAGATCGGTCAGACGGTCAAGGTCAAGGTGCTGGACATCGACCGCGACCGGCAGCGCATCTCGCTCGGGCTCAAGCAGACGCAGACCGACCCGTGGCAGCAGGTGCTCGACAGCTACGGCGAGGGCGACGTCGTGCAGGGCCGCGTCACGAAGGTCGTGACGTTCGGCGCCTTCGTCGAGATCCTGCCGGGCGTCGAGGGCCTCGTCCACATCTCGGAGCTCGCGCAGCACCACGTCGAGAACCCGCGCGAGGTCGTCTCGCAGGGCGATCAGGTCAACGTCAAGATCATCGAGGTCGACGCCGAGCGCCGCCGCCTCTCGCTCTCGCTGACGCGGGTCGAGCCGGGCGAGGAGCCGCAGCCGCTGCCGGGCGGCGCCGCACCGCTGCGGCCGTCGATCGACCTGTCCGAGGATGTCTTCGCCGCCGAGCGCGCACCGGCCGAGGCCGACGATTCCGTCGCCGACGAGGTCGAGCCCGCCGCCGGGGCCGACACGGTCGGGGCGGCCGAGCTCGAGGAGGCGGAGTCGCCGGGCGACCTGCCGTCGCTGCACGAGTCGATCGCGACCGACCCGTACGACCCGGAGAGCGTGGACGTCTCGCACGGCGCCGGCGACGAGGCCGCGGCCGACGGTGACACCGACGCCGGTGTGCCCGATCCCGGCGAGACGCCGCCCGAGCAGCTCGAGGCCGGCAACCGCGAGTAGTTGCCCCGCCCGATCGCGGTCGCGATCACGGGGGGGATCGGCGCCGGCAAGAGCGAGGCGCTCGCCGCGTTCCGCCGCCACGGAGCGGCCACCGTCTCCTCGGACGAGATCGTGCACCACCTGCTGGCCGCCGACGACGACGTTCGCACCGCGCTCGTCGAGCACTTCGGGGAGCGGATCCTCGGCCCGGACGGGCGCCCCGACCGCGGCCGGATCGGCCGGATCGTCTTCGCCGACCGCGGCGAGCTCGCGTGGCTCGAGTCGCTGCTCCACCCGCTGGTCGCGCGCGAGTACCTCCATTGGCAGGAGCAGCTCGCCGAGCTCCCGCAGCCACCTAAAGTCACTGTCACGGAGGTGCCGCTGCTGTACGAGTCCGGCGGGGACGCGCGCTTTGACCGCGTCGTCGTCGTGACCGCGCCCGACGAGCTGCGCCGCGAGCGGCGGCGTGTCCCGCTCGACGACCGCGACGCCCGCCTGATCCCGGACGAGGAGAAGGTGCGGCGGGCCGACTTCGCCTTCGTCAACGACGGGTCGCTCGAGGAGCTGGACGCGTTCGTGGGCGAGGTGATGAGCGAGCTCGAGGCGAGAGCCGAGTGAAGAAGCTGCTCCTCGTTCTGCTCGTCGGCGCGGCGCTCGGGGCCGGGTTCGCCTACGTCAACTCGACCGAGCCGGCCTGGTACGTGCGGATCCGCTACCCGCTCCACTACGACGCGATCGTGCGCGGCCACTCGCGCAACTACCGGCTCGATCCGGCGCTGCTCGCCGGTGTGATCTACCAGGAGAGCAAGTTCGACGCGAACGCTCGGTCGAGCTCGGGCGCGATCGGGCTGATGCAGTTGCTCCCGGACACGGCGAAAGGGATCGCCCTCCACACGGGCGGCTCCCGCTTCCGCGTCTCCGACCTGGACGACCCCGAGATCAATGTTCGGTACGGGTCGTGGTACCTGCGGCACCTGCTCGACAAGTACGGCGACGAGCGCACGGCCCTGGCGGCGTACAACGCGGGCCAGGACAACGTCGACCGCTGGCGGGCGGAGGGAAAGGGGATCGCGTTCGCCGAGACGAGGCACTACGTGAAGCGGGTCGAGCACCTGAAGACGCTTTATCGCCGCGGCTACCGCTCACAGCTCTATGAAGACGGCCGTACCGGCTAAGCCGGCACGTCCTCTCTGTCGGCGTCGCAAGCGACGCCTTAGCCATAACGACACTTGACAGATGCGTAAATGATGTCATAATGATGTCATCGTGCAACTGGAACGCTTCATCGACGCACTCGAAGCAGAGCTCGCCTCGCTGGCGGCGCTCGGCGACGAGGAGTCCCAGGCCGCGGCAGCCCGCCTCAGCGGAGCGCTTCGTTCCGCAGCGGGGCTGCGGTTCCTGGACGTGCTCTCCGAAGCGGCGCTCGAGCTCTCCGCACAGCTCCCGTCGGGCCACGTCGAGGTGCGCCTGGCGGGGCAGGAACCGAGCCTCGTCTACGTCGAGTCGCCCGAGGCCGCTCCGGCACCGGCGGGGGAGGACGGGCTCAGCGCCCGCATCACCCTCCGCCTGCCCGAGGGGCTGAAGGCGGGCATCGAGGCCGCGGCCACCCGCGAGGGGGTCTCGGTCAACGCCTGGCTCGTCCGCGCGCTCACCCGAAGCGTCTCCAGCCCGCCACGGCGCCAGTCGGGCAGACGCCTGACCGGCTACGGCAAGAGCTAGAGGGAGGAGTTTGCGATGACGTTCTTCACCGGCCCCTTTGGGCATCTCGAAGTCAAGGTCGACCGGCGGCCGCCGCGGCCGCCGAGGAGGAAGCGATGAGGATCGAGACGTTCCCCGCGCCCGGGCCCCTGCGGCTCGAGCTCTCGATCCCGGCCGGCGAGATCGAGGTCGATGCGGCATCGGTCACCGAGGCCGTCGTGGAGCTCGAGACCCTGAGCGGCAACGAGGCCGCAGTCGAGGACGCGCAGGTCGAGTTGCGCGGTGACGAGCTGACCGTGAAGGTCAAGCGCTCGAAGGCCGAGGTTCGCCTGCGCGTGCAGGCCCCCGAGGGCTCAGCGCTCCGCGCGAAGACGGCGTCGGGCGACCTGCGCACCCGTGGACGGCTCGGAGCGGCGGAGGTCAAGAGCGCCTCGGGCGACGTCTCGCTGCAGCGGGTCGAGTCGCTCGAGGCGAAGGTGGCAAGCGGCGACGTCGAGGTCGGCCGGGTCGACGGCACGGCCCGCGTCGACAACGCCTCGGGCGATGTCGAGCTCGGGGAGACGGGCGGCAGCGTCACCGTGCGTACCGCCTCCGGAGACCAGCAGGTGCGCAGCGTGGAGGAGGGCCGGATCGACCTCACCTCGGCCTCCGGCGACATCCTCGTCGGGATCAAGCAGGGCTCGCGTGTGTACATCGACGCGCGCTCGATGAGCGGTGACGTCTCCTCGGAGCTCGAGCTCGGCGACGAGGCGGCCGGCGACGACGGGCCGCTGGTCGAGCTGCAGGTGACGGCGATGAGCGGCGACGTCGAGGTCGTGCGCGCGTGAGCCGAAGCGCTCTCCTGCGTCAACGGGGGCTCGTCGCGCTGCTGACGGCCGAGGTGATCTCGACCACCGGCGTGCAGATGACCTGGCTCGCCCTGCCGTGGTTCGTGATCGTCACCACCCAATCGGCGACGCAGACCACGTACGTCGTTGCGGCCGAGGTGATCGGGCTCGCGCTGCTCGGCTTTCCGGGCGGTCGGGTCCTCGGTCGCCTCGGGGCGCGTCGAACCATGATGCTCTGCGACGGCGCCCGGGCGCCCCTGATGACCGTGATCCCGGTGCTTCACTGGACCGGCGGGCTGTCGTTCCCGATCCTGATCGCCGTCGCGTTCTGTCTGGGCGCGCTGGCCGCGCCCAGTTTCGCGGCGCAGAAGGTGATCGTGCCCGAGCTCCTCGGGGAAGACGAGCAGCAGGTCACCGAGGCCAACGCGCTTTTCCAGGCAGCAAACAGGACGACGTTGCTCGCGGGCCCGGCGCTGGCAGGGGTGCTGATCGGCCTGATCGGGGCGACCTCGGTGCTTCTGGTCGACGCCGCGACCTACCTCGTCTCGGTCGCGCTCGTCGCCGGCTTCGTGCCGCACCGGCCACCGGTCGTTCAGGAATCCCAGGATCGCAGTCTGAGAGCGGGCGTTCGCTTCATCGCGCGCGACCCGCTGCTTCGCGTCTGGTGGCCGATCTTCTGGGTGGGCGACTCCGCGTGGACGGCCTTCTTCGTCACGGTCCCGGTGCTCGTGCTGTCGCGGTTCGGGCACGAGCCGTTGATCGCGGGCGGATTGATCGCCTCGTTCGGCGTCGGCGCGCTGATCGGAAATGCGATCTCGTTCCGCTTCCTCACGCGTCGCTTCGAGGGGCTCGCCGTGATCGCGGTCTGCGCCCTTGGGCAGGCGGCGCCGCTGTGGCTGCTCTGGCTTCCGCTTCCCGCGGTCGCCCTCTGCGCGCTGATCCTCGCCTCGGGAGTCGCCAACGGCCTGGTCAATCCGAGCCTGCAAGCGATCACGACCCTGCGCGTGCCCCCGCGGCTGCGGCCGAACGTCCTCACCACGGCGATGGTCGGCTGGGCGGTGGTCAACCCCCTCGGCCTGTTCCTCGTGGGCCCGGTGCTCGATGCGTGCGGGACGACGCCGGTCCTGATCGGCTTCGCAGCGGTGCAGACCGCCACGATGGCGGTGGTCGCCATCGCGTCCACTCGCGAGCTGGGCCGGCGGAGGCTGGAGCTCGCCCCGGCCGCCTAGCTCAGCTCGTTCGCCTTCCCGGTGAGCGCCGTGAAGCCGGCCTGGAGGAAGTCGTTCACTGCCGCGGCTCCGAGCGACCAGGTCAACAGGCGGCCGAACCGCGGTGCAAGGATCTGGGTCGAGGCGAGGCCGGCAGCGGCCCACGTGCCAACGCAGCGGGTGCAGGTCACGAGCTCGCCGATCGCCTGCTGCACGCCCCCTTCGACGGGGCGCTCCTCTTCGACCTCGGCCGGCTCGCCGTAGACGAACGGCCGCCTGATGAAGCTGGTCACGTCGTCTCGGGCGAGTGTTCTCGCAGCCTTGAACGTCGCGGCCGAGAGGACCGCAAAGTCGAGAGCCGACTGGCATTGCGGGTCGCGTTCGAGCAGCCGTCCGAGCGCCCCGGCGGCTGCCAGCAGGCCCGCGAAGGAGCCGACGATCGCGGCATACGATCCGTAGGGCGGTTGGTCGGAAGCGCGGTTCATCGTCGCTAGCTAAGGCACCGACTTGACGGCGCCGACCAGGGAGGCCGTGCCGGCTTGGCCGGCGCGGCCGGTCAACGCACTGGCTTGGAAGCGCATCGGTATGGACGTAGTCACCGGGTAGCCTCTTTGCTCGATGGCGGAGTTCAAAACCTCGGACGCGTACTCGCCGATGGCCGACCAGCCGCAGGCGATCGCCGAGCTGTCCGAGGGGATCGAGGCGGGCGACCGCTTCCAGACCCTCCTCGGGGCCACCGGCACGGGCAAGACGGCGACGATGGCGTGGATCGTCGAGCAAGTGCAGAGGCCCACGCTCCTGATCGCGCACAACAAGACGCTCGCCGCCCAGCTCTGCAACGAGCTGCGCGAGTTCTTCCCCGACAACGCGGTCGAGTACTTCGTCTCGTACTACGACTACTACCAACCCGAGGCGTACGTCCCGCAGGCCGACCTCTACATCGAGAAGGACTCCTCGCGGAACGACGACATCGACCGGCTTCGCCACGCCGCGACGGCCGCGCTGCTCTCGCGCCGTGACGTGATCATCGTCGCGTCGGTCTCCGCGATCTACGGACTGGGCTCGCCCGAGGAGTACGAGAAGCGGGTCGTGCTGCTGAACCAGGGCGAGGAGCAGGACCGGGACCTCGTGCTGCGGAAGCTGATCGACATCCAGTACGTCCGCAACGACACGCTGCTCGGTAGAGGCAAGTTCCGCGTCAAGGGCGACGTGGTCGAGGTGCAGCCGGCGCACATGGAGTCGGCGTACCGAATCTCGTTCTTCGGCGACGAAGTCGAGCAGATCACGCACTTCGACCCGTTGACGGGCGAGGTCTACGGCAGGCTGGATCACCTCGCGCTCTTCCCGGCGACGCAGTACGTGACCTCGAAGCCGACGATCGAGCGCGCCTCCGAGCAGATCCGGCACGAGCTCGAGGAACAGGTCAAGCAGTTCGAGTCGGCGGGGAAGATGCTCGAGGCGCACCGGCTGCGGCAGCGCACCGAGTACGACCTCGAGATGATGCAGGAGCTCGGCTTCTGCAACGGGATCGAGAACTACTCGCGCCACCTGGACGGGCGCCCACCGGGCTCGGCCCCGCACACGCTGCTCGACTTCTTCCCATCGGACTTCGTCGTGATGGTCGACGAGTCCCACCAGACCGTGCCTCAGCTGGGCGGCATGTACGAGGGAGACCGGTCGCGTAAGGAGACGCTGGTCGACCACGGCTTCCGCTTGCCATCGGCGCTGGACAACCGGCCGCTCCGCTTCGACGAGTTCCTCGAGAAGGTCCCACAGCTCGTGTTCGTTTCGGCAACGCCGGGCCCCTTCGAGCTGCGTCACTCCACGCGGGTGGCCGAGCAGCTCGTCCGTCCGACCGGGATCGTCGACCCCGACGTCGAGCTGCGTGCGACGAAGAACCAGATCGACGACCTCCTCAACGAGATCCGCAAGCGCGAGCAGGCCGGCGAGCGCACGCTCGTGACCACGTTGACGAAGAAGATGGCCGAAGACCTGACCGACTATTTGCTCGAGTCGGGGGTGAAGGCGAGGTACCTCCACTCCGAGGTGGACACCCTCGAGCGGATCCAGATCATCCGGGAGCTGCGGCTCGGCGAGTACGACGTGCTCGTCGGGGTGAACCTCCTGCGCGAAGGCCTCGACCTGCCCGAGGTCTCACTCGTGGCCGTTCTCGACGCCGACAAGGAGGGGTTCCTCCGCGGCAAGACAGCTCTGATCCAGACCATCGGCCGCGCAGCGCGCAACGTCAACGGCCGCGTGCTGCTCTACGCGGACAAGCTGACGGAGGCGATCCAGGGTGCGCTCGGCGAGACCAACCGCCGGCGCGCGAAGCAGCTCGCCTACAACGAGGAGAACGGGATCACGCCGGAGTCGATCGTCAAGGGCGTCTCCGACATCGCCGAGTTCCTGGCGCTCGAGTCGCCGACCGTCCCCGGGCGGCGCCGCAAGGGCCGTGCCGAGGTCGAGGGCATGGCGCCCGCCGAGCTCGAGCGGCTCGTGGTCACCCTCGAGGAGGAGATGTTCGCCGCGGCGGAGGAGCTCAGGTTCGAGTACGCCGCCAAGCTTCGCGACGAGATCAAAGAGCTACGGCGCGAGCTCCAGGCCGCCGCGGAAGCGCCGGCCTAGCGAAGCCGGCAAAGGCGCGCTTGCGTTGCCGGCCTCAGCACGCACGGGCTCTGCCCGTGAGTACGCATGAAATGACCGGTCGCGCCGACGGCAGTCCGTGCCAAACCGCCTAAGCTTTCGCCGTGGTCGGCGCGATCATTCAGGCTCTGATCATCGGCTTCGTCATCGGCGGCCTTGCTCGCTGGGCGGTGCCGGGCCCGGATCCGATGCCGATCTGGATGACGACGCTGTTTGGCCTGCTCGGCTCGATGATCGGGAGCGGGATCGCGGTGTCCGCGTTTGGTCGCGGGATCGACTCGGGGACGGCGTTTTCCGCCTGGCTGCTCTCCATCCTCGCCGCCTCGCTGCTCGTGATCGCCTACCGCCACTTCGTCCAGCACCGGCCGATCACCGGGCCCGAGGCGCACAAGCCACCCCCGGGACATGACCGCCAGGGGCGGCGGGCAACGACATTCGGCTCGCCGCCCAAGCGCGCTTCCGAGCCCAAGGAGGTCACCGAACAACTGCGGAAGCTCGGCGAGCTACGCGACGAGGGTGTGATCACGCCCGAGGACTTCGAGCGCAAGAAGGCTGAGCTGCTCGCTCGGTTGTGAGAAGGGGATTAGACAGGCTCGACGCGAAGTGGCTCGCGGCCGCGCGGAAAGCGCCGGGTGGCCGTAAGCCCCCAGTCGTCGTCCCGCCAGACAAAGGTCTGGACGAGGAGTGAGTCCGGCCGCGGCTCGTAGACATGGAGCCCGCGCGCCTCGCCGCGCCGGTTGGGCCGTGGTTGTCCCAGTCCCGGCGCGATCGAGACGGTCACGCCCCGCAAGCCGTTGTGCTCAACCTCGAACTCGTGGCGTTCGCTGACGGCCGCCTGGTGGATGTGCCCGGCGAGGATCAGCTCGGCACCGGCGTCGACGAGACCCGCCAGCACCTCGGAGCGGCGGGAAACGGGCTTCTTCCGCGACCGCCACGGCGCCCCGACCAGGTGGTGATGGAGCGCGACGACCTTGAGCGCGTCTTCCGGCGCGCGGGCGAGTAGCTCTCTCGC
The DNA here is from genome assembly GCA_036265535.1 of Gaiellaceae bacterium. Lineage (GTDB taxonomy): Bacteria > Actinomycetota > Thermoleophilia > Gaiellales > Gaiellaceae > AC-32. Next base: position 9,826 of record DATAOV010000004.1, read on the forward strand.
CCGGGCGATCTGCGAGCGGCGGATCCCTCCGGACTGGTGCCGCCAGGGCCGCACGGAGTTGAGGCCGACGACGTAGAAACCGTCGGAGCTGTGAACGGGCTCGGCGCTCTCCCATTGGCGCTCGAACTCGGCGAAGGGCCGCGTGAAGCGGGCAGGGAAGGTGCGCGGAATATCGTGGTTTCCGGGGATCACGAGCAGGGGTCGGCCGAGCCCTCGCAGGAAGGCAGCAGCACGCTCGTGCTGGTCGCGCCGGCCGCGATGCGTGAGGTCCCCAGTGACCACGATCAGCTCCGGTCCGACCCGCTCGATCAGAGGCTCGAGACTGCCCTCTACGCGTGGTGTTTCGACGCTGCCCACGTGCAGATCGGAGATGTGGAGGAGGCGCAGAGACAACGGCGAAGCAGGCTATACACTGAAATCATGGCCGACGAATCCACCGAGATCTTCGACGACCTCTACCTCGGTTTGCGAGCAGGCGGCGCCATACGCAAGCAGCGTCGCGGCGAACCGCTGACGACCGAGGAGCAGGAGGCGATCGGCCGGTGGGAGCGCCTCTCGTCCTGGCGCAAGGCCGTTGCGATCGGCGCGTTCTCGGTCGGCACCTTCGGACTCGGCTTCACCCTCGGCGGCCTGATCTTCGGCCGCTGGCGAAAAGCCTAGGATTCCTTCGCGAACAGCACGGTCGGCACGTCCTCCTCGGCCGGGTCCTTGTCGCGCACGATCACGTCGACGAGCGTCGCGATCAAAGCGACGAACGGCGTCGCCATGAGCACGTAGAAGCCGCCGAAGAGGAGCCCGATCGCGCTGACCGAAACGAGCACGAGCAAGGGCGAGAGCCCCGTGACGTGACCCATCACCCGCGGGATCACGATGTAGTCCTCGAACTGCCGCACCACCAGCACGGCGATGCCCGCGTAGAGGGCGACCTGCCACGACTCGGTGAAGCCGACGCCCACCGCCACGACGCCCGCGAGCAGCGGCCCGATGACCGGCACGATCTCGACCACTCCCGCGAAAACGCCGAGGAGGAGCCAGAACGGAACGCCGATCGCCCAGAACGAGAGCGAGAGCACGGTTGCGACGAAGGCGACCAGCACGAGCGTGCCGCGGACATACGCGCCGAGCTTGGCGTCGATCAGTTCCCACGTGTCGTGGACGACACGCCGGTACTCCCGCGGCAATGTCGAGCTGACGAAGCCCATCGCACGCTCGCGCTCGAAGATCCAGTACGCGGCAGTCGCGAAGACGAAGAAGACGCCGACGATCCCCTCGAGGGCCTTTCGCCCGATCGAGACCGTGCGGTGGACGACGCTGCCCGCAGAGGGCACCTTGTTGAGCCGCTTCTGCAGGCCGACGAAGAACTCGTGCTTGATCCCCGTCGAGTGCTTCGCCTTCTGCTCCAGCTCTTGCTCGGAGGTGGGCACGCCGCCGACGGCCTGGTCGACCTGGTCGATTGCGCGCGGGACGGCGAGCCAGAGCAGCAGCCCGATCGCCGCAACGACAGCCAGGTAGTGCAACGCCACGCCCACCGGGCGCGGGATCCGGTGCTCGGCGAGCCGGTTGACGCCCGGGCGCATGGCGGCAGCGACGATGAAGCCGAGGAAGACGAGCGCGATCACCAGCTTGAGCTTCCAGAGCGCGAGCGAGACGGCGACGACGGCGACGACGACCACCGTCGCGATGAAGGTGCGGCGGGCGGTTTCTTTCATCTCCAGGCGTTGTCGCCATGTGCCGGCCGCTGCAAACGCGCCGGCAGGAGCGGCGCCCGGCTCGCCGAAGCGATCGGGTTGATGCTCGCGGATGCCCACGAGGAGGTCTGCTTCGACGCCCGTCGCCACGGCGTCGTGCTCGCGCGCCCGCTCGCCCAGGCGATCGTGTTGGCGGCGGCCGGTGGGATCCTGCTCACGCAGCCGTGGCCGCTGGCCGTTCCCGGGGCCGTCCTGGTGGTGATCTCCGCGCTCGTGTGTCTTCGCGCCGTCTGGCGCTGGGAGCGCGCACATCTCGTGGTGACGACGGAGAAGCTCTTCGTCGTCGACGGGACGCTTCGGCGCCGAGCCTCGGCGGTGCGCCTGCGCTCCGTCGAGAACCTCGAGCTCGAGCAAAGCCTCCCGGGGCGACTCCTTGGCTACGGTACGCTCGTGGCCGGGCCGCTCGAGATCGACCACGTGCCGCACCCGCGCAGCGTGTACCGGCTGGTCGAGCAACTCGCCGGCTGATGGCCGAGCCGCCTCCGATCGAGGTGCGGGGGCTGACGAAGCGATACGGGTCGACCGTCGCCGTCGACGACCTGAGCTTCTCGGTGCCGGCCGGGCGGGTCACGGGATTTCTCGGACCGAACGGTGCGGGCAAGACGACCACGCTGCGGGCGGTGCTCGGGCTCGTCCGGCCGACCGTCGGCGAGGCATGGGTCGATGGTGAGCCGTACCGGCGACTGCGGGAGCCGCTGCGGAGGGTCGGGGCGGTCCTCGAAGCCGACAGCTTCCACCCGACCCGCTCCGGCAGAAACCACCTCCGCGTGCTCGCCCTGGCGGCCGGGATCCCCGTCTCGCGCGTGGACGAGGTGCTCGCGCACGTGGAGCTGAGCGGCGCTGCGCGGCGGAAGGTGGGCGGCTACTCCCTCGGCATGCGCCAGCGGCTGAGCGTCGCGGGCGCGCTGCTCGGCGAGCCGGAGTTGCTCGTGCTGGACGAGCCGGCGAACGGGCTCGACCCCGAGGGGATCCGTTGGCTGCGCGACTTCCTGCGTGCCTTCTCGGCGGGCGGCGGCACCGTCTTTATCTCGAGCCACGTGCTCGCCGAGGTCGCCCAGCTCGCCGACGAGGTCGTGATAATCCACCACGGCAGGCTCGTGACGCAGGAGCCACTCGAGACCTTGATCGCGCGCGCCGCCGGCGGCACCGTCGTGCGCGCTCCGGAAGCCGAAAGGCTCCTTGGGCTGCTCGCCCGGGCCGGAATCGAGGCGACCCAGGTCGGTGACGGCGGGCTCCGGATGGCGGCGACGCCGGAGCGGGTGGGGGAGGTGGCCGCGGCGGCCGGCATCGTCCTGCACGAGCTCCGCGCTGAAGAGGCGACGCTCGAGGAGGTCTTCCTCGCGTTGACCTCGGATGGGTCGCCGTGATCCGGCTCGTCCGCGCCGAGCTCCTCAAGCTGGCGACGACGCGCCTCTTTCTCTGGCTCGGGTTGATGATCCTCGGGCTTTCGGCGTTCGTGACCTCGACGCGAATCGCATCGACTTCGCAACTGCAGCTCTCCGACGTGGGCGAGCAGCGCTCGATCGTCCAGTTCGCGGCGATCGGGGCGATCGTGGCGCTGATCGTCGGCATCGTCGACTCCGCGGGCGAGTACGCGCACGGGACGATCGCGCACACGTTCCTCGTGACGCCCGTTCGGGAGCGGGTGATGGTGGCGAAGGTGATCGCCGTCGCGATCGCCGGGATGCTCGTGGCCGGGTTCGCCGAGCTCGTGACGTGGTCGATCGCGGCCGTCTGGCTCGAGGGGAAGTCCGTGCCGTTCGAGCTGGCCACACGGCCTGTGCTCGACACGTACCTCGGGATCCTCGGCGCCGGAGCGCTCGCGGCCGTCGTCGGCGTCGGGATCGGAGCCCTCTTCCGGCGGCAGACGGCGGCGATCGTCCTCGCGCTGATCTGGCTCCTCGTGGGAGAACCGGTGCTGTCGATCGCGCGCGTCCAGGAGTACGCGCCAGGACACGCGATCGCTGCGGTGGCCGTCGCCGGTACCCCCACCAGCGAGCTGCTCGACTTCTGGCCGGGTCTGCTCGTCACGCTTGCCTACGCCGCGGTGTTTGCCGTCGCCGGAGCGGTCTCGGTCGACCGAGCCGACGTCAACTAGAGCGGCAAAGCGAACACTTGTTCGCGTCCTCTGGGGGCGCTAGACTGGCTTGGTTATGGGCCAGGAAGAGCTCGTCGTTCACGGTGCGAGGGAGCACAACCTCAAGGACGTCACCGTCCGCTTGCCGCGCCAGAAGCTGATCTGCGTGACAGGGCTGTCCGGCTCGGGCAAGTCGAGCCTGGCCTTCGACACGATCTACGCCGAGGGCCAGCGCCGCTACGTCGAGAGCCTCTCCGCCTACGCCCGCCAGTTTCTCCAGATGATGGAGAAGCCGGACGTGGACTCGATCGACGGCCTCAGTCCCGCGATCTCGATCGACCAGAAGACGACCAGCCGCAACCCGCGCTCGACCGTCGGCACGGTCACCGAGATCTACGACTACCTCCGCCTGCTCTACGCGCGGATCGGGAAGCCGCACTGCCCGGTCTGCGGGCGTCCGATCGCAGGGCAGAGCCAGGAGGCGATCGTCGACCAGATCCTCCAACTGGCGGAGGGGACGAAGTTCACCGTCAACGCTCCTGTTGTCCGCGACCGCAAGGGCGAGTTCAAGGATTTGCTGGAGGAGCTGCGGGCGGAGGGCTTTACGCGCGTCAAGGTTGACGGCGAGGTGAAGCTCCTCGAGGAGCCGATCGAGCTCGACAAGAAGTTCAAGCACACGATCGAGGTCGTCGTCGACCGACTCGTGCTCAAGCCGGACCTGCGCACGCGACTCGCCCAGTCGGTCGAGACTGCGGCTCAGCTCGCCGACGGCTTGGTGGTGATCGACGTGCTCGAAGGCGAGGCGACCACGTTCTCGGAGAATTTCGCCTGCCCGGAGCACGGTGTGGGCCTCCCCGAGCTCGAGCCCCGCATCTTCTCCTTCAACTCGCCACACGGCGCCTGCCCGCGTTGCACCGGCCTCGGGGCTCAGCAGGAGATCGACCCCGACCTGCTCGTCCCCGACCCGACGCTCTCGATCGGCGAGGGCGCGCTCGTCCCGTGGTCGCTCGGCAACTCGAGCTTCTACGAGTCCGTCATCCAGGCGATCGCCGATCGCTACGAGATCGACCTCGAGCTGCCATGGCAGGAGCTCGACGAGGAGCGGCAGAACCTCTTCCTCTTCGGCACGAACGGCGACAAGGTCTACATCCAGTACCGGAACCGGATGGGGCGCAAGCGCTCCTACATGCTCGCCTTCGAGGGCATCGTCGCGAGCCTCGAGCGCCGCTACCGCGAGACCGACTCGAGCCAGCAGCGCGAGCGGATCGAGGAGTACATGAGCTTCCGCCCCTGCCCGGTCTGCCACGGCGCCCGCCTCAAGCCGGAGGTCCTGGCCGTCACCGTCGGGGGCAAGAACATCCATGACTTCACGCGGATGTCGGTGCAGCGGGCGATCGAGTTCGTGGACGGGCTCGACCTGACCGAGACCGAGCAGCTGATCGGCGCGCGGATCCTGAAGGAGATCCGTGAGCGCCTGACCTTCCTCGAAAACGTCGGGGTCGGGTATCTCCAGCTCGACCGCGCCGCCTCCACGCTCTCGGGCGGCGAGGCTCAGCGGCTCCGGCTGGCGACCCAGATCGGGAGCCAGCTCGTGGGCGTGCTCTACATTCTCGACGAGCCCTCGATCGGCCTCCATCAGCGGGACAACAGCAAGCTGATCGGCACCCTCGAGCGCCTGCGCGACCTGGGGAACACCGTGCTCGTGGTCGAGCACGACGAGCAGATGATGCGCGCGGCCGACCACCTCGTGGACATGGGGCCGGGCGCCGGCGTTCACGGCGGGCACGTCGTCGCGGAGGGCACGGCGAAGGCGGTCGAGCGCAACGCGAAGTCGATCACCGGGCAGTTCCTCTCGGGCAAGCGCGAGATCGCGATCCCGGAGCGGCGCCCCGAGGATCTCGGAAGCTTCGCGGTCCGCGGGGCGCGGATGCACAACCTCAAGGGCATCGACGTCGACTTCCCGGTCGGCAAGTTCATTTGCGTCACCGGCGTCTCGGGCTCCGGCAAGTCGACGCTCGTGAACGAGATCGTCTACAAGGCGCTCGCGAACCGGCTGCACCGGATGCGTGTGAAGCCGGGCGACCACGACGCAGTCGAGGGCATCGAGGGCTTCGACAAGGTGATCGACATCGACCAGTCCCCGATCGGCCGCACGCCGCGCTCGAACCCCGCGACCTACACCGACATCTTCACCCCGGTTCGCGAGCTCTACTCGCTCACCCCGGAAGCGAAGGTGCGTGGCTATAAGCCGGGCCGTTTCTCGTTCAACGTTCGCGGCGGCCGCTGCGAGACGTGCAAGGGCGACGGCACGATCAAGATCGAGATGCACTTCCTTCCCGACGTGTATGTGCCGTGCGAGACCTGCGGGGGCAAGCGCTACAACCGCGAGACGCTCGAGGTGCGCTTCAAGGGCAAGTCGATCGCCGACGTGCTCGACATGTCGGTCGAGGAGGCGTTGCGCTTCTTCGCCAAGATCCCGAGGCTCAGACGGCGCCTGCAGACGCTGCACGACGTCGGGCTCGACTACGTCAAGCTCGGCCAACCCGCGACGACGCTCTCGGGCGGCGAGGCGCAGCGGGTCAAGCTGGCGAAGGAGCTCGGCAAGATCGCGACCGGGCGAACGCTCTACATCCTGGACGAGCCGACCACCGGGCTTCACTTCGCCGACATTGAGAAGCTGCTGGAGGTGCTGCAGCGGCTCGTCGATGCGGGCAACACCGTGCTCGTGATCGAGCACAACCTCGACGTGATCAAGCAGGCCGACTGGATCGTCGACCTGGGCCCCGAGGGAGGCGAGGGCGGGGGCGAGGTGATCGCGACCGGCACGCCGGAGCAGGTGGCGGCCGTCGGGGATTCGTTCACCGGCCAGTTCCTGCGCGAGCTGCTGCCCGCACGCGAGCACGTCGCGGCCTAGCGCGTCGCGGCGACGCCGGTGAAGCGGTAGAGCATGCGAGACATCCTGCCCTGAAGCTCGTTGCCTGCGGTTCGAGGCAGGCTCACCGTGAGCCGCAAGTGATCGGTCTTGCCGGGAAGGCGGGAGAGGTGCCTCAGCGTGAACCCTCGTTTGACGGTGACGCGGATCGCCTTCAGCACGCTCCAGTGCTTCCCGTTGCAGACGAAGGCCTTCGTCCGGCCCTCTCTCGTCCAGCGCTTGGAGCACCGTTCCATCGTCAGACGGAGGCCGGGGCCCGTGGCCGAGTTGAGCACCGAGTCGTTTTCGCTTCTCATCTGGAGCACCACGGCGGCGAACCGGCCGGCGCCGCGGTAGCGAAGCTCGAGCGTGCGCTCGGCCCGGTCGCCCGGGGCGAGCGCCCCGACGTGGGCGAGGGCACGCGGAGTGACCGAGAGCTTGGGGCGGTGCCCGCGCGCGGTGACTCGGCCGGGCAGGCTCGCGTTCGCGAACCCGGCGCAGAGCCCGAGCGCCGTCAGGGCTGCCACGCCTACGAGGAGCGCGGTCGAGGCGAGGAGCTGCCCCGACCGGCCCCGCCGTCCACTGTGGCCGAGGAGAGGCACACGGCTACCCGCTTACTGGCTGGTCCCGGCGCGCTGGACGCCGGTGAACGTGTAGCCGACCGTCGACGAGAGGTTCTGAAGGCCGTTGCCCGCCGTGCTCGGGAGGGTGGCCGTCACCCGGAGGTGGTCGGTCGTCCCGGCGGTGAGCGTGAGGTTGGAGAGGGCGACGTTGCTGCCGATCAGCGGCCGAGAAGCGAGCACCGTCGAGACCGAGCCGCCGCAGGTGTAGGTGTAGGGCGGACCTGCCTCCGTCCAAGCTACCGAGCACTTGTCGATTGCCAGCTGGAGGCCGTCGGTGGTGTCGGTGTCGAGAGCGGAGGAGGGAGAGGCGCTCGTCGTCAGGGTTGCCGAGCCCACGTCCACGGAGCCGGCGTAGTTGAGGTCGAGTGCGCGCTGCATGCTGTCGCCGGCGGCGATCAGGCCGGCGCCGGTGCCGAGCCGGTTGACCGGCCCGGAGGTCAGGGAGAGGGTGCCGCTCGCGATCGTGTTGCTCGCGCTCGTCGAGCTCGTGAAGGTCGCGAACGTGCCGAGCCCGGCGATCGCGGCGGCAGCGCCGAGAACGGCGATCGTGGCGATCACCTTGTTCGTCGTCGCGCCAGGGGTGAGGATCCGAAGCCGCATCACTCGTGTCTTGTCGGCAGCCGGGCGCTCGCCCTTCTCCCCTTTTGGGGGGAGACCGCTCAGTCGAGGTAGTACGAGAAGGTGACCTGCGCCTGGTCGGTGACGGTCTTGACGCAGCCGGGGTTGCCGCCACCGCCGCACAGCGGCGAGATCCAGTAGTAGAGCTTGATCACGAGGCTGTTCGCCTCCGCGACGGTATTCACCTCGGGCAGGGAGATCGTGTCGGTGGTGAAGGTCGTGCCGCTGTTCGTGCAGGCCACAGGCGATCCGCTGCTGCCGTGTGTTCCGAGCGAGGTGGCTCCGTTGAAGGTCTCGAGGTAGTAGCAGAGGGTGCCACCGTTGGTGACGGTTCCCGAGGCGCGCCAGATGTTCGTCAGCGTCGCGCCGGTGACGACAGAGCCGGTCGGGATGAAAGGCTCGAACGTCGGCTTGAGGTACTTGGTCGTCGCCGGAGCGGCGGATGGCCAGTTGCTCGCCGCCGTGTAGGTCGTTGCGTCGACGGTCGCGAGTGACCAGGGCGTCGTCGCGGGGGTACCGCTCGTGTCGTCGACGGACTCGATCTCGTAGGCGGTGAAGGCGGCGTACGGCGTCGAGCCACCGACGGTCGCCATGTCGACATTCACGACCTTGGTCTTGCCGCCGGTTTCCCACGGGTAGATACGCACGACGAGCCCGTTCACCTGGTCGGTGCTGGTGACCTCGGGGATCGCGGTCGAGAACGTCGTCTGCGTCGTCCCAGTGCTGCAGCCGGCGGAGCTGGCGTAGCTCCCGTGTGTGCCGATCACCGAGCCGCCGGAACGGACATCGAACCAGAAGCAGGCGTTTCCGGACTGGGCGCCACCCGCGCTCGCAAGGCGGAAGTTGAACACCGGGCTCGAGACGGCAATACCCCCTGGACGCCCGCTGTTCATCGTGTATTCCAGGTAGCGGTTGGTCCCGGCGGCGATCGCCGTACTCGTCTGGTTGACGACCGCGTCCGCATACGAGATGGCGTCGGACTTGTTGGATTCGGCGCCGCTGCTCGCGTCGCGAACGTCCTGCGCCGGCACGGAGCGAGGCCCTGGGAAGATGCGTTTCGACACGATCGTCTGCGGCCCGCCCGTCGCCAGGGAGCTCAGGCCCGCGAGTGAGACCGAGACCACGGCGAACGAGGCCAGCGCCGACCCGATGACCGCGCCCCAGCGGACGGGGCGCCTGATCGACGGCGGCTCAGCCGAGCTACGTGGCGCGCGCAGGCGCATCGTGGTCCTCGTTGCTCTCGCCGCTGGAGGGAAGGCGCCAGATCCGCCACAGCCCGAGCAGGGCCAGGAGGAGCGGCGCGGCGAAGATGGATACCGTCCGCACGATCGGACTGCGCAGCCAGGTGATCGCCAGGCCCGCCTTGGGGACGACGAGCCGGACGCGCCACGCTGTCGTGCCTTGCAGCTTCGAAACCCAGGGGTCACGCGCGTTGTTCGCGTCTCCCTTCGTGCGGACGACTGCGTTGTCGCCGCCGCGGAGCACGGCGACCACCCGGTGAGTCTGGACGTGGTGATCGCCGATTGGGATGTGGAGGCTGATCACCTGCCCTACCCGGACGTCCCGAGTGGGCTCGGGCGTGACGACGACGAGGTCGCCGGGCCCGAACATCGGCTTCATGCTGCCCGAGAGCACGGTCTCGGTCCGGTACCAGCCCGTGTGGGGCAGGACGCCGAGCAGGATCAGCACGAGGACCGCGAACGCCAGTCCGGCGCGCACGAGGTACTCGAGGACGGTCCGGAACGCAGGAAGACGGAGCGCCGCCTGGGCGTCGCTCCGTCTCCTGCTTGCGCTGCGAGCGCGCACGCGTGACTCCCGACTACTGGTTGGTCGCGGTGCGCTGCGTGCCGTTGAAGGCGTAGCTGATGGTGGACGTCTGGTTCTGAAGCGTGTTGCCCGCTCCGCTCGGGAGCGTGAGCGTGACGCGCAGGTGGTCGGTTGCGCCGGCGGTGAGCGAGCCGAGGTTCGACAGCGCCAGGCTGCTCCCGATCACCGCGCGCGAGGCGAGGACGCTCGAGGTCGAGCCGCTGCACGTGTACGTGTACGGCGGGCCGGCCTCCGTCCAGGCGACGGAGCACTTGTCGATCACCATCTGCAGGCCGTTCGTCGCGTCGGTGTCGAGCAGCGAACTGGTCGTCGCCGAGGTCGTCAGCGTCACCGAGGCGAGATCGAGCGAGCCCTGGTTGATCAGGTCGACGCTGCGCTGGAGGGTGTCGCCGGGGGCGATCGCCGTTGCCCCGATGTTGAGTCTGTTCGTCGAGGCGCCCGTCGCGCCCAGGGCGATCGTCACGGTGCCGGACGAGACCGTATGGCTCGCCGACGTCGAGCTGGTGAAGGTCGCGAACGTCCCGAGACCCGCGATGCTCGCGGCCGCGCCCAGCACGGCAAGCGACGCCAACAGCTTGCGCGTCGGGGACCAGGTCGAGCGCGGTCGAGGTGTTCGTTTCATCTCCGGATCTCCTGTTCGTTTGCCGCTTGGAAAGAGGAACTCACTGCTCATCGGCCCGAGGCCAGTCCCTCTTTAGAGTGGATGGGGACCGCGGCGGCAAAAACGACGCAACCATGCGCCCTAGGGGCGCGGCGGCGGCGGATTGGTACCCCTGCTGGTACCCCTAGCGCTCTTTGATGATCTGCCGCACCCACTCGCGCGAGAGGCCGGCCACGCGGGCGATCGTCGCCGGCTTGGCACCCTCGGCGTGCACGTGGCGGATCGCCGCGTAGACCTCGGCCCGGGCAGCCTCGAGGCGCGGCTCCAGCCGCTCGATCTTCTCGGCGGCCCTCGCTACACGGTTCATGGTCTCGGCGCTGATAGTGGCGATCTTCGCGCCACATGCTCTTGTGCCTCTTTCGAGAAGCAATGGGCCAAGGGGCCGTTTTGCAGTGCGTGATCTGTAGCTGCCTTGCCGTGCGGTCAGGCGGTCAGCAGCTCGCAAAGCCGCTCGATGTCAGCAAAGTGCTGTGGCTCGAGCACGACCTCACCGGTGTCGAGGTTGATCTTCATCACGCCGGTGAACTCAACAGGTCGATGCCCCGCCGTGCTGAGGATGGCCGTACCGTCAGATTCGACCCGGACCAGTTCAACGCTAACGTTCCTGAACCGCACCTTGTTCTTGCCTGCGGTGGCCACCCAGTCGATGTTGGCGATGGTCAGGTCCTGCGGGCCGACCGGTCGATTGGGGAAAGTTAGGACTCTGAGTGAGCCGTTGATGGTAATGGTGACCTCAACCCCGCAGGCTGGGCTCAGAATCGAGCTTTGGAACGTATCTGAGATGGTGATTGTTTCTTTCATGCCCATCCCCTCACGTGATACGAGCCCCAAGATAGCGCACTAGGTTCTGCTTGAGCCACGCCCAGCGAGGAACTACAGGCCTAGAGAGGAGCGGCGGCGCAACGGCGCCTAACGCTCAGTGCGTCAGGTTGGGCACTCGCCATCGGCAAACGAGGCGTACCAGTTGCGGCTCAGGTACCACTTCCACGCGCCGCCGTAGCGCAGGACGTGCAAGAGGGAGGGCGTGAAGGCGGGTAGGTTGCTCCAGAGGTTGACCTCCACCGTGCGGTAGCGCCCCGGCAGCCCGGGGATGCGCTGCGGCGTGTTAGGCGCAACCGTGTGAACCCGGAACCTGGCCCGTGGGTACACCGCCCAGAACCGCGAGCAGTTCAGGAACTCAGCCCGCGTGATGTGCCCGGCACAGCGCTGGGGCGGGTAGAAGCTTTGCAACCACGTTGCCCACTGCCCGTGTACGCGGTAGGTGGCAACTCGGGCAGCGAAATGGCCAGGGGATTCGCTCGCGGCAGCTGGCGCGGCGAACACCAGCGCAGCCACGGCGAGGGCGGTGACCGTTATGGCGCCGGGCCTCTGCATGCCGTGGAGCGTCACGCAGCCGCCGAGTGAACACATCCGTGGGTTCCCGTATTCGCCCTCTTGGGTTCGCGGCCGAACGAGCCACTAGCGCTGCGCTCCGAGGTTTCGTAGGTTCGCTCGGGGCCGGGTCGTGGGAAGCGCCCGGGCGTTCGGCAGCCTAAGGCTTCGCCGACGGTGGAAACCACGCTCTGTTTCGTCACCCTCCTCTAAGCCTCACCCTCGCGCCGGTGCTTAGCCTCTGACGCGAATGGATGAGTGGGCGATTCAGGTCGTTGGCGAGCCGAGGTCGATTAGCCGACTGCGGGGAGCCCTGGGCGAGGTCGTTCGCGAGGACGATGGCATGTACTTCCTGGCCGACCCGAGCTGGCAGGAGGCACAGCATTGGGAAGACGTCGACGCAGCAGGACGAGCGCTTCTTACGCGCCTCAACGGCCTGTTGAGAATCCTCGGATCAGAGAATGACCCGCTTCGATTTGGCGGCGTGGTGCTGCTGAAGGAAGCCGGCGGTCGTGATTACTACGAGAAAGCCACCGGGACCATGGGCATGTCCGGAAGCGCTGTCGAGGAGCACATCGGCCCGGAGGGCGAGCCTGTCCCTCCGCCGCCAGGCCCGCTCGGAGGATGGCTGAGGCGGGCCGAAGGCGACTCGAAGCTCGAAGAGGCAGTGCGTCTCTTCGCGACTGCCAACGATTGGTTTGACCTATACAAGGTCTACGAGCTCGCGCGGGCGGGTCTCGGCGGCCAGAGTTCGGTGGACGAGCTGCTGACGCGTCCGCTGCGAAACAGGTTGACGCAGACAGCGCAGCACCACCGTCACGCCGACAAGCCATTGCCAAAAGCGCCACTCACATTCGAAGAGGCAGACCGGGTGGTCGCACAGCTGCTCGTGGCGTGGCTGGCCTAAGCGGGCAGTCGGAAGGCCCGCCCCGCCGCACCCCTATGGGGGTTTGGAGCGGATCAGGCCCGCAAGCGTGGAGACGGTGGAACTCAGGCCACACCCAGGCCACACGAGGGCGGCATTTCACAGCCTCTACGGCGCAGGCAGCATTGGAGCTAAGCGGGTTTGCGCTTGTCCAGCGGGGCCTTGCGCTTTCGGGAAGAAAGGGGCCAGGCGCGTGAAGCCCGAGCCGTCGGGGTTGACGATGGCAGGCCGGAACGGCAGACAGCACTCACCCGCGCTGTCCACGCTCGTAGCGTCGGTCGCATGGAAGGCACGCCATCCGCCGTCTTGAACTTTGGCTACGGAGTGGGACACTTGAGATAGCGCCCGACCAACGAGGGCCGCCCGGGCTCCGCGCAACTCCCGCCTCACGGCTAGGACGCAGTTCTAGACGCTCTGCCAGGGAGGGGATCGAAATGAGGGTAAGGCTCTTCGCCGCCGCGATTGCGGCGCTTCTGGTCGCCGCCTCTGGCGCATCAGCGGCGAGCAGCGAGATCGTCGTTCGAGGCACGTTCCTCGTGGCGAATGCAGATGCTCACGACGGGGCGGAGGCGAACCTCTATCTCTTGAAGACCAGCACCGGGTACCTCGATCTTCACTTCGCTCACGCGCCGGCGCTGCAGCCGAACCAGCGGGTGCTCGTCACCGGCGATCAGCAAGGGAACGAGATCGTCGTCTCCCGCGTCGAGGCAACTGCAGCCGCTCCGCCGGTCGCGCAGGCAAGCCAAACGCTCGACGCACTGGTCATGCTCGTCAATTGGCCCTCGGCCCCACCGGACTTGGTCACGCCAGCGCAAGCGAAAGAGCAGGTCGGCAGCATCGACGACGCCTGGTACGAGGAGGTGTCGTACGGCAACGTCGGCATGGCGGCAACCGCGACCCCCTGGATGACGATCGCCGACCCCGGAGGCGGGTGTCCCCTCGGGGAGATCTTGACCGAGGCGGAGAGCGCTGCCACAGCCGCCGGCTTCGATCCTTTCGCCTATGACCGGGAGGTCATCTACGTCCCCTCGACTGCCTCGATCTGCCCGGGCTTTGCCGGCTTTGGCCTCGTGCCGGGACGCATCACCTGGATCTTGGGCGAAATGGACACGCGAGTCACCGTCCACGAGCTCGGTCACAACCTCGGCCTCTTGCATTCGCATTCGGCGAACTGCTTTGACGCCTCTGGAGTGGCTGTGCCGTTCGGGCCGACCTGCTATATCGCTGAGTACGGCGACCTATTCGATGCGATGGGTCTCGGCTTCCCCGGCGTCGGCCACTTCAACGCCGCGCAGAAGAAATTGCTCGGCTGGCTGGCAAACGGTTACCGCGACGTGACTCCGCCGCTAAAGGGGCCGGTCAAGGCGACGCTGAGCCCGCTCGAGAGCGACGGTGGCTTGAAGGCGCTTGCGATCCACGCAGATGGCACCACCTTCTGGATCGAGTACCGAGCGGCGATCGGCGTCGACTCATGGCTTAGCAACTGGCCGGGCGCAGTGAACGGCGTGCTCGTTCACATCCCGCAGCCGAGCGACGGCAGCAACGGCACGAACCTGCTCGACATGACGCCAGCCAGCACCGATGGTTTCTTGGATGCCGCGCTACCAGTGGGAACGAGCTACACCGACCCCAGTCGGTCTTTCACTCTGCTGGTCCGGTCCGCAAGCGCTACTGAGGTAAGCCTCGTCGTGCGCCGACCCGTCGGTAAGAAGTGAAATCGTGAAGACGAAGTCGTAGCTCGCACCACCTAGACGTCTCACCCGGCCAGGGCCTGAAGTGTCGGCGCCGCGTCCTCGCAGCCTCGCCGATCGTCGCGTCGCCGCAGTCCTCGAGGTGGCACAGCAACAAGCGCGCGGCGACGCGTTCCTCCTCTCCGGGGCCGAGACGGGTCCAATGAGTCCAAGAGTTGCCGGCTAAGGCGTCGGGGGATCGCATCGAGCCCGCCGACGACGCATGTCCAACGCGATGGCTGCGGCGGCTCCAAGGAGGACACCTAACACGAGGACGGCGGCGATCTTGACCGAGGCGCCGAGGCTGCATCGGATCCACCCGAGGAAACCACCGGTGCTAGTCGGCACGCCCTCGATCGACTTCCCGGGGTCGATCTCCTCGCCATATACACCGGGATAGAGGTCGGGCACGGTGCGATCCTAGGTCAGGAGGGCAAAGAAGGGTGGACAGCGGCGGCGAGCCGTGACATCCGCCGCCGCTGCCTATGCGCCTCCACCCGGTCGCTCGTGCCCAGGCCACAAGCCAGAGTGGTCTATGGCGTAAGCGGGTGCGTCCCCCAGTCCGTGAACTCCTCCACAGCCGTGTCGTTTGTGACGCTTTGGATGCCGGTGCCGTCAGCGTTGGCCGTGTAGACGTCGTTCCGCCCGGTGCCTGGGCCAGTTGCGGTGAAGAGCCTGACGACGATCCTTGTGCCGTCCGGCGACCAGTTTGGGGTTGTCGGCGTACGAGGAGGCTTTGGTTCCGGCTAGCGGGATCTTCGCCAAGCCGGTGCCGTCCAGGCGGGATCGATCAGTACGAGACCGAGGCGACGAATGTGTCCGTGTCGCCGAAGCTCTGTGCGCAGACGGCGTCCGGGTTTGGTGCGACCGCCGCTTTCGAGCCTCCGTAGACGGCGCTCCGGTAGCCGTTGACCGGCGCGCAGCGCGAGGCGTTGCGGGAGTCGGTCCACACGACGTAGGCGCTCGTCGGCCCCGACACGACGTCGATGTAATCACCGATGAACTGCTCCATCAGGTTGTTGTAGCTCGACCCGTCCGGATTCGACGACGCTGAGCTGACCCGAATGGGTGCGCCGAAGGCCGTCCCGCCGGCGGCCGACTGGGCGTAGTAGGCGTCGTAGACCTGCACTCCGGTCTGCCACGGATCGTTCGCGGGCGGGGCGGTAAGGGCGTCGAAGGCAAGGCTCACGAGGCCCGACGGAGCGACGCTCGCAGCCGGGAAGAACGCATTCCGGCCCGGCACGTCCGCGATCGTGCCGAGGCTCGTCCAGGTCAGGCCGTCGGAGGACACGGCCGCCTTGACCACGCCGTGGCCACCCGCGAAGTCGCACCAGACCGCGTACACGCGGCTCGAGCTCGGGTCGGCGGCGGGATGGGGGTAGCAGTCGACCCGGGCGCTCATGCCCGGGACCCTGTTGAAGAGGTCGACGACGTCGAACGGCGTGCCCGACAGCGGGTAGTCCGTCAGCGTCCCGATCGTGATCGGCGCCGTGAACGTGGAGCCGCCGTCCTTCGACGTCACAACGACCTGCGTGTCGGGATACTTGCCCTTGGAGTCGGCGTTCTCGGTCCAGAAAGCCTCGACGGTGCCATCGGAGGCGACGGCGACCTGTCCGGTCTCGCGGAAACCCTGGGCGGAGTTGTTGTTGCCGGCACTGACCTGGACCGCCCGCGCCCAGCTGCGGCCCTCGTCGTCGGAGTGAGCAACGTACAGCTTCACGTTGCCGTTGCCGGCGCAGCTGTAGCAGAAGACCGCCCAGAAGACGTAGAGCCGGCCGAAGTACGGGCTTCCCGGGAAGTGGTCGGCGGCGATCCACTCGTGGTCGTCGAACGCGGACTTGTTGTCCGTGGACGTGGCCTCGACCGGGTTCGACCACGTGAGGCCGTCGTCGTACGAGCGCGAGACCGTCACCTGCTCGCCGCCCACCTTGTCGCCGAACGGGTCGGCGAGGCTGCCGTAGTAGATGGCGACCCCACAGGAGAAGCTGAAGTGGCTGTTCCCGCATCGGCGCGGGCCGTAGTCGAGCGTGGGGTCACCTCCGCTGGTCCGGCCGATCGCGTCGAAGCCCGGCAGGTAGCCGCCGGTCCACGTGGCGCCGTTGTCCGTTGAGCGGTAGAAGCCCGACGTGGGGACGCCGGGCTCGAACGGACAGGGGCTGGCCAAAGGTGCGGTCGTCCCCGGGCAGAGCGGCTGCCCGATCTCGTCGTTCGCACCGGCGACGAGGACGCCCGTGAGCGGATCGCGGGTGACCGCGGGCTCGTTCTGCTTGTTCTGTGGGAACGCGAGCCCGTGGTCGAGGTCGACCAGGTGGTTTGCGCCCACCGTGGGCCCCGCGGCCGCCGCCGCGACCCACGCGAGAGCAGTTACCGCGGCGATCGACGCCGCACCGATCCAAGTCCGCATGGCGCTCCTTCCCAGACCCACCCACTGTACAGCGCAGCGGCCGGCGGCAATGTGGCTCAGCGCATCTCGAACTATTTTCGCCCTGCCAAGCGAAGCTGACGGGGTCGCCTGCCTCTCGGGCTGAGGGGCGGCCGGGTGGCGAGCCGAACGCCTAGGCGCTTCCCACGACCCGGCCCCGTCCGAGGCTACGCCTGCGCGGCCGGCCCGCCCAGTGGCCTTCCAAGCCAGGCCCGCGCGCCCGAAGCCCCACCAGGCCCCGAATCCGTCGTCGAGAGCTCGCTCCTGGCGAGCGCAACCGGCACCCGCTCGTTAGCTTCCAGCGCAAGCTAAGAGGAGGAGCTCGTGCCCAAGCTGGACCTATTCACCTACCGCGACTTCGACAGCCTCGACGTGGACCTCGACGTTGGCGACAACGCTGCGGAGAAGCTCGGCAGTGAGTTCAAGGGCCTATACGTCGCGGCGGTCGGGCCACCCATCCACGAGGGGAAGGATGTGGTTGTGGTTCTCGCGTCCGAGCATCGGCCTGACCGGATGCAGGAGCTCAAGGCCTTTTTCAGCCAACCGCCACGGGATTAGCGGCGCTAGTGGCTCATCCGGCCACGTCCTCAACGATCAGCACCGGCGGCTGGTCGGCGTCGTCGTCTCGCACGCCAATCACCCAGAACGACTGAGCGAGTCTGCTGAAGCAGCCGCCCGCCGTGTTGGGGGCGAGGGCCATGCCCACGTTTGTAGCGGTACCACTCGCGTCTACTAAGAGGCACACGAGCCGATCGTTCAGCTGGTTCGGCGAGTGCAGCCTCTTCCCCCACCTCGGATTCCCACGAGGCTTCCCGAGTAGTCGCGGCCCGCGGCGCACCGCTCAGCCGCCAAGATGACTTGCATCGGAAAGGAGAGCATGATGACCGATCACGAGATTGTGAACCGCGAGGAGTGGTCAGCTGCCCGCGAGGAGCTGCTGCAACGCGAGAAGGAACACACCCGGAGGGGCGACGAGCTCGCACGGCAGTGCCGGGAACTGCCCTGGGTCCGAGTCGAGAAGGAGTACAGGTTCGAGTCCGACGACGGCACACGCAGGCTGGCGGAGCTGTTCGACGGCCGCTCGCAACTCGTGGTCTACCACTTCATGTTCGGCCCGAGCTACGAGGCTGGCTGCACGACCTGTTCGTCGATAGCGGACGCAGTCAACGGCGTCGTCCCACACCTCAACGCGCGCGACGTGAGCATGCTCTTTGTGTCGCAGGCCCCGCTCGAAAAGTTGCAAACCTACAAGCGGCGCATGGGCTGGAGTTTCCCCTGGGTGTCGTCGGCCAACAGTGAGTTCAACCTCGACCTCGGCTACTCGAGCAGCGAGGAGCAGACACGCGAGTGGGTCGCGCCGATACTCGAGGCCCTACCGCCGATCGCCGAGCGCAATGCCAGCGAGAGCGGCACCGACGTAGTTGGGTACCTGACCGAGAGCCAAGGCTTCAGCTCATTCGTCCTGGATAACGGGGCCGTCCACCACACCTATTCGACTGGGGCTCGCGGGGTCGAGTTCCTGATGGGCTACTACGGAATCCTCGACCGGGTGCCGAAGGGGCGGGACGAAGGCGATGCGTTCCAGGTGTGGATCCGGCGACACGACGAATACGACCAAGACTGATGAGAGCGGTCGTCACGAGCGCGGCGGCCTCGGGCTCCGTAAGTCGCAAGGGGCTGGGTTGGGAAAGCGTCCTAGGCGTTCGGCTCGCCGTCCGGTCCTAACCCGGCAGGCAATCGAAGTCGAGCACAAGCGGGTCGGCCCACCGCCGCTAATGCTGAACGCCTGAGACTTGTTGCTTTAGGTCTGCCAATTCTGCCTCCATGCGCGCCAGCGCGGCCAGGATTGCGTCGGTCTCGTCACCTCTTTCGGTCTTCACGAACCGGGACGCGATGGTTGCCGTGAGCACCGAGAGGAATCCGATCCCAAAGAGCATGACCACCGTGGCGACCAGCCGCCCTTCGACCGACGTCGGAACGTCGCCGCAGCCAACCGTCGTCACCGTCACCACCGCCCACCAAATCCCCTCCCAGGTTGAGTGGAAGTCACGCGTACGACGAGAGACTCCACCGCGCCGCTGATCACGACTACGAGCAGGGTGAGGATGGCAGCGAAGCGGAACGCGTCACCGCTCGTCAACGCCCGTTCGCGTTGCAGAAGACGAGTCAGGATCGCACCGAGTCTCAGCAGGCGAAGTAATCGAGCAAGTCGCACCAGACGCAGCGAGGACAGGAAGGCGCCAAACGCCGGCGTGGTCACGACCATGATCACGGTATCGAGCCAGTGAGCGCGGAGCGCTGCTTTCTTCCTCGGTGCGACCACAAGGATGAACGTGAACTCAACGGCGAAGACGAACCAGATCAGCCAGTTGGCAGCGAGAGCGATGTCCTTCCACACCGGGTCGACGTTGCTTCGGCCTCGGTCACGAAGACCGGGATCAGCGCCAAGGTCGCAGCGAGCACGACCGACTCGAAACGGTGTACTACCCGACCGGAAACAATGTCGTTCCGGCGCCTCGTTTTTTACCTCTTGTGAGTGCTAACTGCGGGTGGGATACTTGAGATGCGCCTAGACCTAGCGCGGAAGCCGCAGAGGGTAACTGCGGCCCCTTTCCCCCGACTCCCTCACCGGGCCTGAGTGCATCAGGACTCCAGCCACGCTCAACGCGGGCACAACTGGAAGGGGGAAACATGGCCAGATCACGGAAACCACCCGAGCCAAAAGGAATCCCTTCGCTCAGGGCGTTCGTTGATTCGCTGCAATCCGCGGAGCACGGCGAATTCGCGGCCACAGCCGCGGCCAGAGTCGCGCACGAAGATGCGTTCGCGGAGATGAAGAGCCACATCCTTGGGCTCTACGAGAAAGTGGAGGCGCCGCACAGTTTCGTGGATGAGACCGGCGCGATCTTCGATTGCATTCCGGTCGAGCAGCAACCCGCGCTTAGGGGTTCGAAGGAGCCGGTTCCCAAGGCTCCGGATCTACCGTCTCTGGAAGCTGCGGATGCTCCGCCGAAGACGGCGGCGGCGCGGGGTGAGCAGGCTGAATGGCAGGACACGTTGACCAGTTCGCCGCTTCGTCCTGACCGCAAGGACTGGCATGGGAATGCCATGCACTGTCCTGAGGGCACGATCCCGATGCGACGGGTCACGCTCGAGGACATGACCCGATTCCCGACGTTGCGGGCGTTCTTGCGAAAGGGACCTGGAGGGGCCGGCCGCCCCCCTCGGTCAGTTGAGCCGCCTACCGTTCCCGCGACTCACCGCTGGGCGCATGCCTACCAGAACGTGAACAACGGTGGCGGTCACAGCTTCCTCAACATGTGGCGCCCCGCGATTGGGGCCAACCAGATCTTCTCGCTCTCGCAGCACTGGTACGTCGGCGGCAGCGGCGCCAACCTGCAGACCATCGAGTGTGGGTGGCAGGTTTACCCGGGTCTTTACGGCGACGCCCAGCCGCACCTATTCACCTACTGGACCGCGGACGACTACACGTCCACGGGCTGTTACAACCTGTCCTGCGGGGCGTTCGTCCAGATCTCCTCGTCGTTCGCGCCCGGAATGGTCGTCGGCCCGATCAGCGTGACCGGGGGCCCTCAGTACAGCATGGAGTTGGCCTACTGGCACACCGGCGGGCGTTGGTGGCTGTACTACAACGGGACCCAGGGAACCAACGCCATCGGGTACTACCCGGACACCCTCTACGGTGGGGGTGCCCTCGCCGGGCATGCGACCGAGATCGACTACGGCGGCGAGACCGTGGGAACCACGAGCTTCCCGCCGATGGGAAGCGGCGCGTTCGCGAACCAGGGCTGGCAGCACGCTGCCTACCAGCGCAACATCGGCTATTGGCCCCCGCCAGGAGGCGCCATGATCAACGCCAACCTGACCCCGTCGCAGGCCTGGCCAGGCTGCTACACGGCGCAGGTCACCTTCTACGCGCCCCCGTGGAGCGAGACGCTCTGGTACGGCGGTCCTGGAGGTACCTGCTAGACGAGCGCGCGGTCTGCCTGGGCGTATAGTCGAAGCGTGGAGTACGACGAGTCGTACAAGGGACGACGGATCATCGTGAGGACGAGACAGACCACGGCTGGCGCCTGGACATCCGAGGCTGAGTTGCCCGATGACGGGCACGCGGTTCCGATCGCCGGCGTCCACCAGGACCAGTACGGATCGGAGGAAGAAGCACGCCGCGCAGCTCTTTCAGTGGCCGTGGCCGCCATCGATCGAGCTCGGGCCTCGCGCGGTAAGCCCTAGCAGGCGCGACCGGCGATCAACGCGCGATCGTACGCTGACTACTAGAAGGGCAAGGCCTTAGGCGTGCCTCCACTGGGCGGAGGTCGTCGATCCGTAGCGGCGCGTCAACTTGGCTGCCTCGCTCTCGTCGAGGACGGCGTCGTCTTCGGCGAGGAAGGTCTCGACCTCGACGTCGTGCAGCTCGGGCGGCGTGTCAGGGGGCCGTGCTTGCGAAACCGTTTCGGAAGCACGTCGCATCAGGCGACCTCCCCTCAGGTTTCAGATTTGGGCGCGGCAAGGAATCCCTTCGAAGTTGTTGCGAAGGCAACGCCCGTCGCGGTCTGCGGGGCCGGAGATACGCTGCTCCGGTGGGCGCCCGAATCGAGGTAACGCCTCAGGCCGACGAGCGGCTCTGGCTCCAGCGCGCGGTCCTCGTCCTCGTCAGCCCGGGCGACGTCTTCGCGGCTCTGCGTGACGATTCGGACGCAGTCGCGCGCGCACGCGAGGAGGCCGTGCTCGCGATCGTCTTCATCGCGGGGATCGCAACGGTGCTGTGGACACCGGTCGCGGGACGTCTGCTGAAGGACGTCACCCTCGACTGGCTGGACGTCGCTGTCTGGGCGTTCCTCGGCGGCGGGCTCTACGGGTTCGTCGTGTACTGGCTGGCCGGCGCGGTCGTGCACTGGGTCTCTCGGCTCGGGGGCGGGAGTGGCAGCTACCGGCGGGCGCGCCACCTCGTCGCCTACGCGGCGGCCCCGCTCGCGCTCTCGCTCTTCCTCGTCTGGCCGCTACGGCTCGCCGTCTACGGCGAGGACGTGTTCCGCGAGGGTGGCTCGGACCACGGCGCGGGCAACTGGGCCTTCGTCTTCCTCGAGCTGGCGCTCGCCGCCTGGGCGCTCGGACTGCTCGCCTTCGGCCTGCGGATCGTGCAGCGCTGGAGCTGGCCGCGCGCGGTCGTCGTGACGGCGGTCTCGGCCCTGGTGCCGGTGCTACTGGTGCTCGTGGGCGAGGTCGCCTAGCCAGGCCTCGAACGCCTCGAGCTCCTCGTCGGCGATCGCATAGGTGTGCTGCTCTTCGGGGAAGCGGCCCTCGTGCACGTCCGCCACGTATGCCTCGAGCGCCCGCCTCGCCTCGTCGGCGAGGTCGGCGTAGCGCTTGACGAAACGCGGCGCCTTGCCTTCGTAGAGGCCGAGCAGGTCGTGCCAGACGAGCACCTGGCCGTCGCACCCGGCGCCTGCCCCGATGCCGATCGTCGGCACCTGCAGCGCTTCGGTAACGCGCGAGGCGATCGCGGCGGGCACCGCCTCGAGCACGATCGCGAAGCACCCGGCCGCCTCGAGCGCGAGCGCGTCGTCGTAGAGGCGCTCGGCCTTCTCGGCCGTGCGGCCCTGCGCCTTGAACCCGCCGAGCATCGTCGCCGACTGCGGCGTCAGGCCGACGTGCCCCATCACCGGAACCCCGGCGCCGACGATTGTCTGCACCCGGGACAGCGTCGGCCCCGCGCCTTCGAGTTTCACGGCGTCGGCGCCGGCCTCCTTGACGAAGCGGACGGCGTTCTCGACCGCGCCGTCGTCGGAGACCTGGAACGAGCCGAAGGGCATGTCGGCGATCACGAGCGGGCGCGCCGCCCCGCGTGTGACCGCGCGGGTCAGGAGGAGCAGCTCCTCCATCGTCGCGGGCACCGTGGAGTCGTGCCCGAGCACGACCATCGCCGCCGAGTCGCCGACCAGGACGAGCTCGACGCCCGCGTCGTCTGCGATCCGCCCGCTCGGGAAGTCGTACGCGGTCACCATCGCGATCTTCTGGCCGCGGCGCTTGAGCTCGAGCAGCTCGGGCAGCGGCAGCTTGCCGTGTGTCCAGGACGCGTACTTGCTCACGACGGATCTCCTTCCAGGACGACGTTGTCGATCAGGCGGATGTCGCCGACGCGAACGGCGGCGGCGAGAACACGGGGCTCGAAGTCGGCCTCCTCGAAGTAGTCCACCTCGAGCCCGTCGAGCAGGGCGCGATCGCGCGCCCGGAGCGCGCGCGGCAGCGACAGGGCCGCCTCGCGCTCCTGCGGAGAGAGGTAGGCGTTGCGCGACGAGAGCGCGAGCCCGTCGTCGTCGCGCACGGTGGGGAGGACGCGGATCTCGACCGGAACGGCCAGGTCGCGCACCATCCGCTTGAGCACGGCGGCCTGCTGGGCGTCCTTCTGGCCGAAGTAGGCGCGCTGCGGGCGGACGAGGTTGAAGAGCTTGAGGCAGACCGTCGCGACACCGCGGAAGTGGCCGGGACGATGCTCGCCCTCGAGGATTGCGCCGAGCTGGTCGACCTCGACCCAGGTCTGGAAGCCCGGCGGGTAGATCTCGGCCAGCGGCGGTGCGAAGAGCACGTCCACGCCGGCCTCCTCGGCGAGCCGCGCGTCGCGCTCCTCGTCGCGCGGGTAGCGCCCGAGATCCTCGCCTTCGCCGAACTGCGCCGGGTTGACGAAGAGGCTGGCGACGACGAGGTCGTTCTCGGCGCGCGCGGCGCGAAACAGCGAGAGGTGCCCCTCGTGGAAGGCTCCCATGGTCGGCACCAGGCCGACCGAGCCCTCGCCGACGGGCAGCTCGGCGGCGTTGCGGACGAGCTTCACCGGGCCGTCGCCTCCGCGAGCAGGTCGTAGAGCGGCTCGAGCTCGGGCCGGGTGCGGCGAAGCGCCTCGCGGTGCGACTCGATGGTGGCGAGGTCGCCGCGCACCAGTGGGCCCGTCGGCTCGAAGCCGTTCTCGATCGTGCGACGCATCAGGGGCTCGAGCGCCTCGGGCGGCGCGCCGGCAGCCGCGACGAGGCTCGCCGCGACGTCGTGCAGCGTGACCAGGTAGCTCGAGGCGACCGCGGCGCCCGCGTGATAGAGCGGACGGTCGGCGTCGGCGAGCTCGAACGGCTCGAGCCCCAGCACCCGCGCCAGCTCGAGCCCGAGCTCGAGCGCGTCGTCGGTCTCGGCCGTGACCGCGGCCCAGGCCCCGTCGAGCTGTTCGGGTCCACGCGCGCGCGTGAAAGTCTGCAGCGGATGGAGCGAGAAGCGCCGCACGTGCGGGTCGAGCGCCGAGAGCGGTGTCGCGCCGCTGACGTGCGCCACCCACGGCCCCACCTTCAAGCCCTGGGCCACCTCCGCGATCGCCGTGTCCGGCACGCAGAGCAGCGCGAGCTCGGCTCCGTCCTCGCGCAGTTCGACGCCGCACTCCTCGAGCCGTGCGGCGAGCGCCGAGCCGGCGCGGCCGCGACCGATGACGTTCACGCTTTCGACCATTGAAGCTCCAGTTCCGTAACGGATACCGGGCGCCGGAAGTCTAGCCCGAGAGCCTGTCCTCGAGCGCCAGCTTCACGGCCGGCCAGTCGTCGTCGACCACGGCGTACCAGGCCGAGTCGCGCCGCTCGCCGCCCCGGACGAGCATGTGCTTGCGGTGGATGCCCTCGAACTCGGAGGGCAGCGCCGCCAGGGCACCGCGCGCCCGTTCGTTGAGCGCGTCGGTCTTGAACTCGACTCTTCGACAGCCGAGCACCTCGAACGCGTGCCGGAGCAGGAGGTACTTCGCTTCGACGTTCGCCCCGGTGCTCCAGGTGGACGGGTTCATCCAGGTGTTACCGATCTCGAGCCGGAGGTGCTCGGGGGCGAGCGACATGTAGCTCGACGAGCCCACGACAACCCCGTCTCTGAGGATGGCGAAGGGCTGACGACTCTCGTCCCCGAGCGCATCGGAGATCCACTGCTCGACGTCGCGCGTGACCATCCAGGTCCAGATCCGGTCGTCGGCGGCCGCGGCGCGCAGGCCATCCACGTGCTCGAGGCCCAAGGGCTCGAGCACGACGATCTGACCTTCGAGTCGCTGGGCGAGCTTTTCGAACACCTTCACGTGCATGATGATGGAGACGTGAGCAGTCACACGGGGGCAGAGAAATCAGAGCTGCTGCTCGCGGCCGCGCGCTACCTGAACGAGACGCTGGAGCCGGAGCGCGTCTACGACCGCTTCCGGGAGCTCCTGGCCGAGCCCGTGCCGCACGGCGGCGTCGTCGTCTCCTCCTTCGATCCCGAGACAGAGCTGATCCGCTGCGAGTACGCCTGGGTCGACGGCGAGAAGCTCGATCCGGCGATCCTCCCGGAGCTCTCTCTGAACCGCGCGGGCGGCGGCATGCAGAGCCGGGTGATCGTCAGCGGCGAGCCGTTGCTCGTCAACGACGTCCCCGAGCAGGTGAAGGACCCGGCGGGCGTCTACTACGACGTCGACCGCGAGGGGCACCTGCGGAGACTTCCGGACGAGGGGCCGCCGGGCGTGCAGTCGGCGATGATGCTTCCCGTCAAGCACGAGGGCGAGGTCGTCGGCGTCGTCCAGCTCATGCACGAGCGCTCGGCCTACGACGAGGAGCAGCTCGAGCTGGCCGAGGGCCTGATCGGGCTGATGGCGGCCGCGGTGCGCAACGCGCGGCTCCACGAACAGGCGCAATCGGAGGCCGCGGCGCGCGCCCGGGCCGAGGCGACGGCCGCCGAGCGCGAGCATGCGGCACGAGTCCTCGCAGCCGTGGGGGAAGGCGTCTTCCTGGTCGACGACAAGGGCATCGTCCGCTTCTGGAACCGCGCGGCCGAGCTCGTGAGCGGCCTTCCAGGTGAGGAGGCTCGTGGGCGGCGGGCCTCGGAGATCTTCGAGAGCTGGGACGCGGTCGCCGCGGAGATCCCGATCTCGGAGGGGGAGGCCGCGCCGAGCCCGGTGACCCTGCCGGTCGACGTGGAAGGCCGGGAGCTCTGGCTGTCATTCGTCGCCGTTCGCAGCTACACCGGGGTCGTTTACGCCTTCCGCGACCTCACGGTCGAGCGCCGCCTCGACGAGGCCAAGAGCGACTTCATCGCGACCGTTTCGCACGAGCTGCGCACACCGATGACCGCGGTGCTCGGAGCGGCGAAGACGCTGTTGCGGGAGGACATCGTCCTCTCGCCGGAACGGCGGCGGCAGCTGCTGGAGATGATCGGGGCGCAAGGGACGCGCCTCACGCAGATCACCGAGGAGGTCCTCCTCGCCAGCCGGCTCGACCGCGGCGATCTCCGGATCGATCGCGAGCGCGTGGACGTCGCCGATCTCGTCCATCACGCGATCGAGACGATGAGGGAGCAGGCTCCGGAATCGATCTCGCTGAGCGCCGCCGTCGAGAGGAACGGCGGCGCGGTGGTGGGCGACCGCGACCGGATCGAGCAGGTGCTCGTCAACCTGATCGACAACGCGGTCAAGTACTCGCCCGACGGCGGCCGGGTCATCGTCTCGACGGCACTCTCTGGGATCGGGGTCCGCGTCCAGGTCGAGGACGAAGGCATCGGGATCCCACTCTCGGAGCAGCCGTCCGTCTTCGAGAAGTTCTACCGGGCGGACCCGCACCAGCGGGAGGTCCCGGGCGGCACCGGCCTCGGGCTCTACATCTCCCGCGAGCTCATCCGCCGCATGGGCGGGACGATCGGCGTCCACTCCCGGCCCGGCGAGGGCTCGACGTTCTTCTTCGAGCTCCCGGCGGCCTGAGCGGCTCCGTCCGATCCGAAGTCGAAGATGCTGACCCGTTGCTAGGGTCTGCTGACACGGTGCCGATCTACGAATACGTCTGCATGGAGTGCGAGTCGCACTTCGAGGAGCTCGTCCGGAACGGCGAGGAGCCGGACTGCCCGGACTGCGCCTCCGCGAACGTGCGCAAGCAGCTTTCGGTGTTCGCGGCTC
>DATAOV010000005.1:0-63804 GCA_036265535.1 Gaiellaceae bacterium
GAGCGCCAGAGCGAGGAGCAGTGCTCCCGCCCAGAAGTTGACCGGGGCGAACCGCAGGGGCTCCGAGTCGCCGACCAGATCGAAGATCAGCCAGATGACGAACCAGAGGAGTGTCATGTCTCGAGTTTGCCGTCTAGAGACAGACGCGTGTTACGACCGGGAACGTGTGCGAGGTCTACGCGCCGCCAGGACAGGTCACGCGGTGGCCGTGAAGGGCGTCCAAACGCTGCAGCTCGGTCGGGGAACTTGACATGGGTCGGCGCACGGCGAAATCCTTGCGCCAGCCCGGTGTTGGCAGCGCACGGATTGGAGGATCCGATGAACATCCACTTCAATGACACGAGGCCGGCGGAGGCGTCTGCCGAGACGCTCTTCGACGTCATCACCGACTACTCCAACTACCCAGGCTTCAACTCCTCGGTCGTCAAGGTGACCGTGGTCAAGAAAGACGACGAGGGCGCGGAGTTCGTGGCCGACCGCAAGACGAAGGTCGGTAAGGAGGCTCATGCTTTCGATCGGTACGAGCACAACGGGGACTTCGTCGTCGAACGAACGTACGAAGGCGTTGACGGAGCCTCGAGGTGGACGATCCATCCCGTCGATGCTGACCACTGCACCCTGACGATCGACGCGGCGCAGAAGATGGGGCCAGTGCGAGGCACGGTGATGAGGCCGTTCCTGAAGCGGATCTTCTACGGCATCAACTTCGACCCGTTCATCGACGAGGCCGAGCGGCGGGCCAAAGACACGACACCACTGCACACCGACTGATCCGCTACTTGAAATGTTGGTCGTCGAGGACGTGCCTGGATGAGCGATTAGCGCCGCGCTCTGACCTCCCGTAGGTTCGATGAGGGCCGGGTCGTGGGAAGCGTCCTAGGCGTTCGGCTCGCCGCCCGGCCCTGGTAAGTGGGGCATCTTGATGTCCTCCTTCAGGAAGGTCAGACTCGACGTATGCCCACGTTCGTCCGGATAGGGGCCACCGCCATTCTCGCGGTCGCAGGCATGGGAGTGGGCACCACGGTCGCTACTCCGGCCTCACCGACCCAGATCGCGTATGTCGGGAAGATCCCGGAGCTCCACCGGTATGCGCTCTACACGATCAATAGTGATGGGAGTGACCGCCAGCTGATCACCCCGAGGGGTGGGGTGGCTGGCTACACAACGTTTACCTGGTCTCCTGACGGACAACAGATCACCTTCGCCGGTGGCACGGACGACAACCAGCAGATCGCCGTGGTCAATGCCAATGGGAGCGGCCTCAAGCGATTGACGGCCGGTGCTCTCTCCTCGAGGAATCCAAGCTGGTCGCCGGACGGCACGCTCATTGTGTTCGAGCGGGACGATGCTGCCAGCAGATCGCAGGTCTGGGTCATGCGCCCGGATGGCACCGGCAAGCGCAAGCTCACGCATTCGGCCCAGCAGAATGAATGGCCGGCATGGTCGCCGGGCGGCGACAAGATCCTGTTCGAACGGTACTTCAGTGGGACACACATGGAGCTCTACACGATGAGCCCCGACGGCGCGGACAAGCTGAGGATCGCGCGGGTCAGGACCAGACCCGACGCTGGCGGCTGGTACTGCGCCTGCGCCGACTGGTCCCCTGACGGGAAGAAGATCGCGTACGAGGCCGTGGCGACCGAAACGCAGAAGCCCGACATCTTCGTGATGAACGCTAACGGGAAACGGAAGAGGAGGCTCACACGCCATCCTTCGCGCGACGAGAACCCCGCCTGGTCATTGGACGGGACGCAGATCGCCTTCTATAGCGAGCGAGTCGGCAACGCCGAGATCTACGCGATGAAGGCGGACGGAACCAATCAACATCGCCTCACGCACGACCCCTGGTACGACTGCTGCCCTCGCTGGAAGCCAACGCCAAGGTGATGGGGTTGAGGCTCGACGGGGAAGCCGTTTAGGTCCCCAGCCCGTGCGTGTAGCTCGCCTTCACGCTCCTCGCAGATGGTGTCGTGCAGCGCCTAGGCGTTCGACTCGCCGCCCGGCCCTTTTCTGAACGAAATTCACTGGCTTCACGGCCGAGCAGTTCAAGTCACCCCTAGACGATTCAGCCGATGATTCCAAGTAGGAGGCTCGCCTGGCGAAAACGCGCGTTGACGACGACGACAACGCCTCTAGGATTGAGCTTGTGCCGGAGGATCTCCACCCTGGTGTCTACGTCGAGGAAGTCGCCTACCGAAGCAAGGCGATCGCCGGCGTGCCCACCGCCGTCATCTTCCTGGTCGGGGTACTGCTGGGTGTGGCTGTGGCGATCGCGCTGGAAACGGCCCGTCGCCGGCGCCTTCCTCCTACGCCCTAGACGTGTACCACGAAAACTAGCGGGGCCGGGCCGCCGCCTCCGCCGGAAAGCGGGGCGAACAAGCAGCGAGGCGCCGCTGAACAGCACGACGCCTCGCTTGCTTTCGAAACGAGCTGCTGCCTTATGCCCTGGCTCGTTCTTCCTCCGCGAGCTCGGCGAGCTCCTCGGCGAACCCAAGCGCCCGCACGATGTTGCCGGCCGCAGAGGCAACGCGCGCTGTGCCCACGATCGGGGCAACGGCGGCGAGGACACCCTGAACCTGATCGGCGTCGATGCCGGCGTCGCCGGCGGCGCCGATGTTAAGCAGGTACGAGGCCGGTGGGGCGTCGACCGCGACGAGCGCGGCGATGCGCACCAGCATGAGCGACTCCTCGTCGAGGGTAGAGGCCTCGATCGACTCGGCGGTCATCGTTTTGAGCAGGTCGAGAACCGGTGCATCGGTAGCAGGCATGACGTGCCTCCTTGGTGTGGTTGCTCCTGACTAAGCCGACCTACAACCGAACACGTCCTGCTGCGCTCGCCTGGCGGGCGAGGATTCTGAGCCAGTAAGCACTACCCAACGTATCACCCTTTCGTCCGCCCGGGGTTTTCTCCCGTCGGATGAGCCCACCGGAGCCTCAACGGCGAGCGCATGCGGTTACCCCCGCTCGTCCGTACAGAAGTTTGCGCAATTTGCGGACTGTTTCTTGACCGGCTAGGGCTCTAAAAGCCGTTTTTCAGCCCCATTGTCCATCGCGGTAGCCGAATTCCCCTTTGGTGCCTACCACTACGCGAGAGCGCCCAGCGCTCCTCAACCAAATCCAGGCAGCGACGCTTCTCGGCATCTCCCAGCGTGCGATGCGGAAGCTGTTGGCGACCGGAGAGCTCGAGGCCGTTCTGCTGCCGGGACTACCTCGGCCGCGCTATCGCCGCAGCGACATTGAGCGGTTGATTAACGGAGGGGAGCCGGGCCTATGAAAGCGGAAAGCCGCCTGGCAGAGGCGGCTCCCCAGATGCAGCGGGAATGCGCTCCAGATCTTACCGGGCGCGGTGGTCGCGATGGGAGTCCGCAGGTAAACGGAGAGCTTCGTCGTTACCTGCACGCTGAGATCGACCGCCTGCGCCGGGAGAAGCTCGCGGCCGAAAGCGTGGTCGCTCGCGTGCTGTTCGAAAGCGGGCCGAAACGGTGAGCTGGCAACCCACCGCGAGTTCGTCGACGGTCGGGCCCAGTGTCGCGATCGTGCTCTCGCTCGAAGCGCCTCCTGCGAGCAGTAACTCGGAGGCCAACCGACTTGCCGACTGGATTTTGAGTCAGGCTGATCTGGTCGCGCTGATCGACCAGGCGCTGCTAAGCCTCGAGCGGCGCCGGCGGGAGGCTGCATGAATCTCGACGCGATCCCCGCCGAGCTCCGAGAACGGCCGCAGTGGCTCCTGTGGCGCTGCGAGATGCGCGATGACGAGGATAAGCCGACGAAGGTTCCTTATCGCGCCGATCGTCTCGGCCGCGCCTCTTCTACGGAGCCTGAGACTTGGGCCAGCTTCGAGGAGGCGCAGGCGACCGCCTCGAAGGACGGCTTCGACGGGATCGGGTTCGTCTTCGCGCCCGAGGATCCCTTCGTCGGGATCGACCTGGACGATGCTCGCAACAGCACCGGCCTGCGCTCGGATGCGGCTGCGCTCGTTCTCAAGCTCGACAGCTACACGGAGTGGAGCCCCTCCGGTCAAGGCGTCCACGTGCTGCTGCGCGGACACCTGCCGGGAACACGCCGGCGCATCGGCAAGGTCGAGATGTACGAGCAGGGGCGCTTTTTCACCTTCACCGGCGATCACGTGGCCGCGCAGTGGGCCACGAGGATGCGCGACGAGTACGCCGCCTTGGACAAGTCCTACCGTAAGTATCCGCTCGGCCAGCTCGTCGGCAGGTACATGCGTGCGATCTCGTTCGAAGGTAAGGCCGAGAACACCCGTCTCAGCTACAGCCCGTCCTGCGCCTGTTCGTGCTCTTCTTCAGCGACCTGGAGACGCTCGAGCCTGTGGGCCTGGATCAGCTGTACGAGTTCCTGAACCACCACTGGGGCGATTCCTCCGATGCGACCAAGCGACAGCGAGCAGCCGTCCTGCGCAGCTTCTTCGCCTGGGCAGTCGATGCCGGCCACACCGACAAGGATCCAACCTCACGCCTGAAGACGCCCAAACCGCCACAGCCCTTGCGCCTGGCCCATGAGCTCGAGGCGATCAAGCTCCTGGCCTCGGCCGGGAACGTGCGCGACGAGGCAGCGGTCTTGCTGATGGGCCGTCTCGCCTTCCGCAAGTCGGACGTGCGCCTGCTCCAGGCCCGTGACGTCGACCTGGCCCATGACCTGATCCACATCCGCAAGGGCAAGGGTGGCAAGCCGGCCTCGATGCCGATCGAGTTCGAGGACGTGCGCGAGGCCCTGAGCCTCTGGCTGGCCCTGGTGAGCGAACCGCGTGAGTACCTCCTGCATCCACGTCACAACAGGCTGATCCCGCTCGAAGCCTCGAGCATGCAACGCTGGTGGGCACGCTTGTTCGAGCGCGTGGGGGAGACGTACTTCCCCATGCATGAGCTGCGGCACTCGGCCCTGGATCGTCTCTGGCGCAAGACCGGCAACCTCGAGATCGTGCGCCAGTTCGCACGGCATGAGTCGATTAAGACCACGCAGGCGTACTTGTATCCGACCGACGACGATCTGCGTCAGGCGATGCGAGCAAGCGATCTGAAGGAGTGAATCGCGTTTGGCTCAACGAAGCCGTGCGTCCAAGCCAATGCACGATAACGGGCGTTATGTCAAGTTCGACGAGAAGTCGGCCAAAGCCGCCCCGCCCCCGTCTGGGCCAAAGCCGCCCCGCCCCCGTCTGGACGGGACAAAAAAAATTCGCCGAGCCGGTCTCCGTTTCGTCCACCGCTTTCGCTGACCTTCCCCTTGCGGGTACTGCCCTCGAACTCGGCTTCGACCTACTCCGGTTCCGTGCTCGGCGCAAGAGGAAAGCTAGTGGGTGGACAGGGCCTCTTCAAGGGCGCCGAACCACGTCGAAGCCGCAATTTGCGGAAATTCAATTTTCCACATTTCCACAGCATGCCGTGCAGCTTGTGGATAACCCCGCTTCCCCACTCCGCGCGGTAGAGTCCGCCCATGCCGCACCTGCGAGCGCCTGCCATCTCCCGAGGGGTCTCCTCGTTCATCTGGGGCCTGGTCTTCGGCCTCTACATCTGGTTGGGAGGTCTCGCCGTCGGCGTGAGCGGCGCGACGGCGTTCGTCTTCGGCGCCGTCGCGAGCTTCCTGATCTTCTTGCTGGTGATGCTCTACGGCGCCGACGAGCCGCGGCGTCGGGCCGGTCGCCCGGCCCGTCGAGCGCGCTGATTCCCCGCGAGAGCGAGCACCAGGAGACGCGTCAGCTCGGCTCCGATCTTGTCGCGAAGGCGCTCGAACACGGGCTTCTGCCTTCCGGTTCTCTGCGCCTCGGCGCAGTGGGCAAGCAGGAGATCGAGGCGTTTCGGCGTGCTGCTGTCGAGGGCGGCGCTCACTACGGGAGGTATCGGTTGCCACCGAGCCCGCTTCATCCCTCCCGGGAGGGAAGGACTCGGCGGACTCGGCGGAGGAACTAGTCGCTGCGCTCGACCGGCGCGCCGGTCGAGACAGGCTCGCGATCGTCGACGACGCTGTCGTCACTGCGCTCAACGACCGGTGGAGCCGCTCCTCCGGCCGGGATCGCAGCCGCGCGGCGACGCCGGCCGAATGGGCCGTACGCGGACGGTGCCGACGTGTCGAAGGTGAAGCCGAAGACGAGGCCGATCCCGAATCCGAGCACGGCTGCGTACTCGGTCAGGTCGCCGACTAGGCCGCCGATCGAGATGTCGTCGGACCAGCTACGAACGTGGTCGCGGAACCAGTTCGCGTCCGGCTGTCCGCTGATCAGCACCCAGCCCGCGGCCACGAGCACCGGGACGAACGCGAGCAGGAAGACGTTCAGCGAGAGCCGCGGCCAGCCCCACTTCGTCCAACCGCCGAGGATCTGCGAAAACGCCATCACCAGGCCCGCTGCCGCCAGCAGCCCGTAGATGCCCCAATAGCCGCCGTTGGTGCTGTCGTTCACCTGGGTCGCTAGCCAGACCAGCAGGCCGGCCGCGGCGGCGCCCAGGAGCGTGATCGTTCCACGTGTCAAGCCGTACATGCCATCACCTCCGCGGGTCCCCTACCCCGCCGCCCACAACTGCAACCTGGCTAGTGCAGATCCAGGCGACGCGCGTCGAATCGCGCCGAATAGAGCTCCGAGGCAAACTCCTCGACCGCGCGAGCGGCATCGGCGTCGAAGACATGCTCGACGACGCCGATCCGGCGGTCGTTGTGGAACGGCACGTCGAGGTGCTCGGCGGTGACGAGGTTGATCGAGAGGCTCGAGCAGACGGGGCACCGGATCGCAACCCCGACCTCGCCGGCGACCCCGGCCGGCGCGAGGAAGACGAACGAGGACGGGAAGACCGGCCGCGGCCGCTCCTCCGGATAGCAGAAGAAGCTCCAGGGCCACTCGCCCGCCTGGATGCGACGGGCCGCGAGATCGGCGAGCTCGTCCTCGACCGGAGCGAGTCGAGAGGTCATCAGGTCGTGGAAGAGTCCCTCGGCGAGGCCAAGCGGTGCCCAGTCGAGCTCGTCGTGTGACACGAGCCCGGGGTGCTCGGCGCCGCAACCGCAGTCGAAGGAGACGCCGAAGACGGTCGGATGCGCCGGGCCGGGAAGCTGCTCCACTCGCCGGAACGACGAGAGGGCGACGCGCGCCTCTCCTCGTTCGGGACAGGAGAACGTGTACCGGGTCGTGAGGGCGTCGTAGATCACCCTCTTCTAATCGGCAGCGCGGACGGCGCCGCTGAGCCTAGTACGTGATCAGCGAGTGGACGTCGTAGTGCTCGAGGTGCTGGCGGCCCTCGAGAAAGGCCAGCTCGATCACGAACTCGACCCCGACGATCCGGCCGCCGAGCTGGGTCGCGAGGTCGCAGATTGCCCGCGCGGTGCCGCCTGTCGCGAGCACGTCGTCGTGCACCAGGACGCGCGCTCCGTCGTCGATCGCGTCTGCGTGGAGCTCGAGCGAGTTCTCGCCGTACTCGAGTGCGTAGGTCGCGCTGACCGTCTTCCAGGGCAGCTTGCCGGGTCGCCGAGCCGCAACGAAGCCGCAGCCGAGCTTGTAGGCGAGCGCCGCTCCGAGGATGAAACCTCGCGCCTCTGCCCCGAGGATGAGGTCGGGCTTGCGGGGCTCGGCCCATTCGGCCAGGAGCTCGGTCACGTCGTGGAACGAGGGCGGGTCGGCCAGCAGCGGCATGATGTCCTTGAAGACGATGCCCGGCTCCGGGAAGTCGGGCACGTCACGGATCCGGTCCTTCAGCTCCTCGATTGCCACTAGCTGCCCGCCAGCTGCCTGAGATCGCGCCAGAAGAGCAGCTGCGAGAGCTCCTGCGCGAGTTCGGCCAGCGTCTGCAGCTGCTGGACGGCGGCCTCCCTGCGCTCCGGGTTGCGCGAGCGGAGTGACGGCGCCACGAGCTGCTCGAGCAGGCCGGCCTCTCGGTCTGCGGCGGTGCGGAAGGTGCGAAGGTGCCGTCCTGAGATGCCGAACCGCGAGAGCTTCGCGCACGCGACCGCGACATCCACGTCACCGGCCGGATAGAGCTTCTCGCTGCCCACCCGCCGCGGCTGGAGTAGACCGTACTCCTCGAGCTCTCGTGCGAGGTCCGCGGTGATCGCGGCGCGCTCGCAGAGCTCGCCGAAGTCGAGCTCATCGTCGGAATCGGCCAGACCCACGGCCCGGCGCCGCCGCCGTTCCTTGCCCGCTCCCGAGGGAGACGCGAGCTCCTGGCGGATCACGCGCAGCGGCAGGAACTCGTCTCGCTGGAGCCGCAGGATCGTCTCGAGCCGCTCGACGTCGTCCTCGCTGAAGAGGCGGTAGCCGCTCTGCGTCCGCCGCGGCGCGAGCAGCCCCTGATCCTCGAGGTAGCGGATCTTCGAGATCGAGATGTCCGGGTACTCCGCCTGCAGGCGCCGGCAGACCGTGCCGATCGTCAGCAGCCGTTCCCGCTCTGGTGCCTGGGCCGTGCTCATTTCTCCAGGAAACTCAGCTTGTACTTGCCGATCTGAAGCTCGTCGCCGTTCTCCAGCCGGCCCGACTCGATGCGGCGGCGGTTGAGGAACGTGCCGTTCAGGCTCCCCTCGTCCTCGATGAAGAACCCGTCGTCCTTCTGCAGAAGCACGGCGTGAGTACGCGAGACGGTGACGTCGTCCAGGAAGATGTCGCAGTCGGGCGAGCGGCCGATGGTCGTGCGCTCACCCTGGGGTACGAAGTGCTCTCCCGCTCGGCCGCCGCCGGAGCGCACGACGAGCGCGGGCCCTTCGGCGCCGAGCTCCTCCAGCGTCGGAGCCGCATCCTCTTCCCCCTCCTCCGGGGTGAAGCTCTGCGTCGTCTCCGAGCCCGGCTCTTCCTTCACGAGAAGCGCGCCGCACTTGGAACAGTAGTTGGCGGCCTCCGGGTTCTGGAACCCGCACTCCGGGCAGTAGATGTGGCTCACGAGGACCGATTCCTTGCGCGAGCGGCGCCTTGCTCGGACGCGCGCAGCCGAACGTTCGGCGAAGCGGGACGCGTAGCGTGGCTCAAGTCAGCTCTCGGCGGGCGGAGAGGCTTTGCCGGCGAGGATCGCTGCGAGATGCTCGACGTCGACCTGGTCGAGCACGCTCTGGCCACCGGTCTCCTTCAGGCGCGCCTGGAGCTCGGCGCGAAGCAGGTCGATCTTGCCGTGCAGCATTCGCCGCCGGTACGAGACCTCGAGCTCTTCCTTCGTCAGCTCGTCGATCAGCTGCTTGAGGTCCTTGTCCGACAGCGATTCGAGATCGGGAAACGGTTCCACGAGAGCCTTTCGTCCGGGAGGGGGAGCGATGTAGTCAAGCAGACGCCGGTCGAAGGGTCAACCTCAGCTTGAGACTCCGGCTTCGACCCCCTCGGTCTGCATGATCTCTTCGACGAGCTCACGCAGTTCGGTCTCGAGCGCTGCGGAGTCCTCTTCGGTCCTCCCTTCCGCGTACACGTGGACGAGCGGCTCGTCCGGATCCGGGAGCACCTGGGCCCAGCCACGCTCGTCGAAGACCTTGATTCCGTCGAGCAGGTCGACCTCACGGTCGCGCAGGCGCTCGGTGACGACCCGCATGACGGTTCCCTTCAGCGACCACGGGCACGGAACCTGACGGTGGACGAGCGTGCTCGCCGGCAGCTCCGCGACGAGCTCCGAGATCGGCTTGCCCACCGACGCGAGCAGCTCGAGCAGCTTGCACAGGCTGGCCACGGCGTCGTAGGCCGGGATGAACTCCGGGAAGACGTAGCCTCCGCCCACCGCTCCAGCGAAGATGACCCCCTCGCCGGCAGCGGCCTTGGTCAGCTCGGCCAGCGAGGCCGGGGTGCGGATCACCTCGAGGTTGCTGCCCTTGACCAGCTCCTCCACCTGGCTCGTCACGGTGATCGGGAACGCCAGCTTGCCGTTGCGCCCGTTCGAGCTCATCAGGCGCAGAAACAGCAGCAGTGTCTGCTCGACCGGGATCTCGCGGGCCTGCTCGTCGATCAGGAAGAGCCGCTCGCCGGCCCGGTCGAAGACCACGCCGAGGTCGGCGCCGATCGCCGTGACGAGACGCTTGCTCTGACCGACGGCCTCGCGCAGGCTCGTGCTCGGCTCCGACGAGTCTGCGGCGAACCCGTGGGCGCTGACCGCCTCGATCTCGAGCGGGCCGAGCAGCAGCGGTAGCACGAACGAGGTGGCGGAGTAGCCGTAGTCGACGACGATGCGGTAGCCGCGGGCGCGAATCGCCTCCGCGTCCAGGCTCGAGAGCAGGTCGTAGGCGTAGCCTTCTCGCACCCGCGCCGGGTAGGTGACCGCTCCGACGGCGTTGAAGGCGGAACGCCGCAGCTCGTGGCGGGTGAAGTGCTTCTCGATCTCCTTCTGCAGGCTCGGCGTCAGCGAGATGCCCGGCTGCTCGAAGAAGCGGATCTCGAGCATCTCCGGGTCGGTGTAGCTGACGCCGACGTGGAACCCGGCGTCGTAGCCCTGCGTCTTGAGCAGGTGGCGGCTGACAGAAGCCGGCAGCACGCGCAGATCGGCGACGTCCACACCGGTCGAGTTGAGGCCGGAGATCATCGCCCGCTTGATCATCCGGCACGCCCCCGGCGACTCACGGCTCGCCACGACGCGGGCTCCACGCTTCAGAGCCGTCCCGAGCGCGGCGGCGAGGCGCACCGCGGTCTCCGGGGTAAGGTCGACGTTCACGAGCCCCGAGACGCCCTCCTGGCCGAAGAGGTTCGACGACGCGCGCGACTCCCAGATCAGGCTCTCGTGGATCTGCGCGCCGGTCTCGACCTCCTTGTACGGGTAGATCCGGACTCCAGGGAGGACCGCGCTCTGCGCGCCCAGCGTCACCTCGTCGCCGATCGCGGCGCCCTCCTGGACATGCGCGTGGGCGCGGATATCGCAGCTTCGCCCGACCACGGCTCCCTCCACCCGCGCGCTGCGGCCGATGTGCGTCGCGGCGTCGATCACGGAGCGCTCGGTCCGCGCTCGCTCGAGCAGCGTCACGCTCGAGCCGAACACCGAGTAAGGCCCGACCGACGCGTCGGGCGCGATGCGGCAGTAGTTGCCGAGGAAGGCCGGGCCCTCGATCGCAGCGAGGTCGTCGACCTCCACCCCCTCCCCAAGCCAGATGTTGCCGCGCAGGCGGATTCCCGAGACGTTGAGCCGGACGCGCTCGTCGAGGGCGTCGAAGTTCGCCTGGCGGAACTGGTCGAGGTTGCCGATGTCCTGCCAGTAGTCGTCGAAGACGTAGCCGTACATCGGGCGGCCCATCTCGAGCAGGAGCGGGAAGAGCTCCTTCGAGAAGTCGAACGGCCGGTCGTTCGGGATATGGCGCAACACCTCGGGCTCGACGACGTAGATGCCCGTGTTGATCGTGTCCGAGAAGACCTGGCTCCAGGACGGCTTCTCGAGAAAGCGCTCGACTCGCCCTTCCTCGTCGGTGACGACGATGCCGAACTCGAGCGGGTTCTCGACCGACTTGAGCCCGATCGTCACCGCAGCCTTCCGCTCGCGATGGGAGCGGATCAGGTCCGTCAGATCGACGTCGCAGAGAGCGTCGCCGGAGATGACGAGAAAGGTCTCGTCGAGCCGATCGCTGGCAAGGCGCACCGAGCCCGCGGTGCCGAGCGGCGACTCCTCGACGGAGTACTCGATCGACATCCCGAGCGAGTCGCCGTTGCCGAAGTAGCTGCGGATCGCCTGCGGCATGAACGCCACGGTCACGATCACCTCCTCGAGACCGTGCTGCTTCAGCAGTTCGAGGATGTGCTCCATGCACGGCTTGCCGACGATGGGCACCATCGGCTTCGGCTGGTTCGAGGTCAGTGGGCGCAGACGCGTGCCTTCGCCACCGGCCATCACGACCGCCTTCACGCCGTCTCCACCTCCCGCCGCGCCTTGAGGAGGTAGCCGACGAGCGCAACGGCGGCCAGCGCGACACCGGTCCAGAAGATCCAGAGCGGCCACTCCGTGCCCTCTCGCGTGACCATCACGAAGGCGAGCGAGGCGTAGAGCAGCCAGGTCGCCACCTTCCCGGCGAGGTTGACCGAGAAGTCGTAGCCGCGGCCCACGACGAGCTTGTACCCGGCGATGAGCGCGACGTCACGCGCCGGGATCGCCAGTGCGATCCAGGGCAGGCGATCGGCGTGCCAGAGCAGGATCACCGCCGCGTCGATCATCAGACGGTCGGCGAGCGGGTCCGCGATCTTGCCGAAGCTGGACTCCACGCGCCACCGTCTGGCCAGCCAGCCGTCGACCTGGTCTGTGACCCCGGCGATCCCGAACACGATTGCCGCAGGCCAGCTGTGCCCACCGTCCGAGACGAGCAGGAGCGCCACGAAGACGGGGATCAGGGCGAGCCTGAAGACGGTCAGCGCGTTCGGGATCTGGGCGAGCGGGCCCGAGACATCGCTTGCGACGTCGGTGCGAAGGCCGTGCCGGCTTGGCCGGCGCGGCCGTTGAAGAACGCGTGCAGGCATGCTGACAGGATACGGCGGTGGGCCAAAGCCTTTCGCTGCCTGGGTTCGTGAACGCCCACAGCCACGCCTTTCAACGGGCCTTGCGCGGGCAGGTCGAGGGCGACGACTTCTGGGGTTGGCGCGAAGCGATGCTCGAGCTGGCGCGAGATCTGACGCCGGAACAGGTTCGGGCCTCCTACGCGCAGGTGTACCTGGAGATGCGTGGAGCCGGTTACACGGCCGTCGGCGAGTTCCACTACCTCGGGCTCGCGGAGGCACACGCGGCCGTGGAGGCGGCGGCGGAAGCCGGGATAGAGCTCGTCCTCCTGCTGGCCGCCTACGGGCGTGGCGGGCTCGAGCGCTTCCGGCAGGAATCCCCTGCCGACTACCTGGAGCAGCTCGAGTCCGTGCGCGCCACAGGCGTGCGCGTCGGCCTTGCCCCCCACTCCGTGCGTGCCTGCCCGCGCGACTGGCTCGAGGAGCTCGGCGCCTACGCCGAGCGGGAGAGTCTTCCGCTGCACGCACACGCCTGCGAGCAGCCGCGCGAGATCGAGGAATGCATCGCCGAGCACGGGCTCCGCCCGATCGAGCTGCTCGCGGAGACCGGCTGCCTCGGGCCGCACACGACGGTCGTGCACGCCACGCATGCAGACGGACGCGAGCTCGACCTGCTTGCGCAGGCGGGTGCCCGGATCTGCATCTGCCCGACGACGGAGGCGAACCTCGGCGACGGGTTCGTGCCGGCCGAGGAGATCTGCGAGCGCGGAATCGGGATCTGCATCGGCTCCGACTCGAACGTGCGCATCGACCCCCTCGAGGAGCTGCGGGAGCTGGAGGGAATCGCCCGCCGACGGACGCTGCAACGAAACGTGCTCTCGGTCTCCACCCTCCTCCGCTGCGGGGCCGACGAGGGCGCGGCGTCAGTCGGCCTGGAGCGGTGGTCCGACGTCGACGTCGACCTCGAACATCCATCGCTGGTCGGCGTCGAGCCGGAGCACGTGCACGCCGCGCTGGTCTTCGGATGTGGCGCCGACGTGTTCGTCTGACTAGGCTCGCGCCATGAGAAGCGTCGTGGTCGTGATCTCGGCCGCGCTCGCCTTGGCAGGCGGCGCATCGGCGCAGGTCGTCGCGCGCCACGTCCAGGACGGCGAGCTCGCCGTCGCGCCGACCGGGAAGCCCTATGTCGCCTACGTTCGAGGCTCCAAGCTTCGCATCGCGTCACGCGCGGCGGACGGCCGCTGGCTCACGCAGCGTGCAGGCCCCGTGACGCCCGGCGCCGCCCTCGTTGCCTTCGAGGCGGGGAAGCTGGGACCGGTCGCTGTCATCCTCGCGCCCGAGAGCCGCGGCCTGGTGGTCGTGCAGGGGCGGCGGAGGACGCAGCTCGCAGCCGGGCTCCCCGTGGGCGCGTCCCTCGGTTGGCCGGGGCTCAAGCTCGACTCGCGCGGTCTTCCGGTGATCGCCTTCACGCGGTGGAGGCAGTCGACGCACGAGAGCGTCCTCGTGCTCGCCCGGATCGACAAGCGCGGACGCGTCAACGTCCGGAACGTGACCTCCGGAGGCTTTCCGAAGAGCTTCGTCGCTCCTCCTGCGGCGCCACTCTTCGTCGGCGGCCGCGTCCACGTGATCGAGTCCTACGGCCTGGACGGCGCCGTCGGGACCATCGAGTGGCACCCGCGCAAGCATGGATGGACCGGCCAGTACATCGACGGGGGAGTCGGCGACTACCCGGTCGGGCCGCTTCTGGCAGCCACCGGCGTCGGCGGGACGGTGTATGCGGCCTGGACGGAGGCGCTGCTCGGGACCGGCGACCTACCGGTGACGCTGGCCATTCACGGCCGCTCGATCCAATCGAACTTCGTCTTGAACCGCGCACTGACGACCGGCCTGGCCGTGACCCGGGCGGGACCCGAGGTTGCCGCGAACGAATGGCTGACCGCGGACGAGTTGGGCCTGGCAGGAAGCGGCGTGTCCTGGGCAGGGTCCGTCGTCGGTCACGGCCGAAGGGTCGAGCTCGACGGCTGGCTGGCCGATCTCGCCGCTGCGCCGCGCGGCGCTCGCGACCTACTGCTCGCCGGGCCCGCCGGGCTCTCGTGGTTCCGCTCGCCGCGGCCGCCGCAGATTCGCGTCACCGTCGAGGCGACCGCGACCGGGACCGGCGCGGTCATCGTCAGCGGACGTGTCCGAGCGGGGTCGGGCGGCAACGTCGCGATCGTCCGCGAGCGCCCCGGATCGCCTCGCGAAAGCACGGGTACTGCCCGGCTGGGCGCGGACGGCTCGTTCTCCCTCGTCGACCGGCCCTCGGCGAGACCGCTCCTCTACCGGGCGATCTACACCGACGCCGCAAGCGGCATTCCCTACGCCGCCCTTCTGCGGCAGCCGGTCACGTAGCCGGCATTACGTGACCTCGCGCAGCCGCCCGGTCTGGACGTCGTAGACGAACCCGCGGACGGAATCGGTCTTCGGGATGAAGGGGCTCGCCTTGATCCTCGCGATCGACTGGCGGATGTCTTCGTCGAGGTCGTCGAACGCCTCGGCAGGCCACTCCGGCTTGATCCCGGTCTCGCGTTGGATCTCCTGGCGGAAGTCGTCGTCGCCGAACGTGAGCATCCCGCAGTCCGTGTGGTGGATGAGCATGATCTCCTCCGTTCCGAGCAGCCGCTGTGAGATCGAGAGCGACCGGATCTCGTCGTCGGTCACGACGCCACCCGCGTTTCGGATCACGTGGGCGTCGCCCTCGCTCAACCCGAGCAGCCCGTAAGGTTTCAGGCGAGCGTCCATGCAGGCGAGGATCGCCACCCGCCTTCCCGGTGGTAGCGGCAGCCCGGTCTTGTCGAAGCCGGCCGCGTACGTCTCGGCGTTCTCCAGGAGCTGATCGATCGTGCTCACGCCATCCTCCCGTCTCTCGCGTCTGGGCTCGAGCCGGAACTATACAAAGTAAAGCTTTGCTATGCAGCCAGTTGCGGAGCGCCGGTGGACCCCCCGCGTCGAGCCGTTCGGCCTATCGGCCGAGCACTCGCATCCGCCCACGAGACGCGTGAGGTGCGCGTTTTCCTCCGGAAGCTGCGCCCGAGGCGGACCTGAGAGGGGGTTCACAGGTCTGTGGCGGCAGACCCGGGTCTTACCGTCAAACGCCCCGGACGCCACCACCCGTTGTAGCAACTGGGGCGTCGCCTCCGGGCAGTCGAAGCGATATCTAGACACCGAGACCTCAGAGCAAAAGCGTCCACCTATCGAAAGGAGGTCACCTCGAGAAGGGTGGTCGTGCTGTTTGCTGATTCTGGGCACCACGTTGGGCGGCTCGCCGGCGCTCGCCAAGAATCAGCCCTCGCCGAGCGGTATCAGCCCGGCGCCAAGCGTCGTCCACCATCAGCGGGCGACCGCGATCATTCGCCTAGTCAAGGACCGCCTCGCGCTCGAAGGGCGACGGGCTCTTCGCCCCCCGCCGCTGTCCTGCATCTGCCTGGAAGTGTTGTCAGCGGCCTTGGTCGAACCAGCTTCTCACCGTCAACCCTGACGGGACCCTCTCCGCGCAATGAGCGTCGCTCGCATCGATAGCGCCGTCTTTGGGGCTTCGCTGAACCGCGTTCCCGATTGAGCGATTCGACCGAGCCTCAACAAGAGAGGGCCGGGCGGAAGCCCCGGAGAGTGGCCCTAAGGCCACCCAGGGGAGAGAGGGAGCAACCAACCCGGCCACGGCGATTGTTAGCGACTTTCGCTCGCCGTTTCCAGACCCGCGAGCCTATGTAGCGGATCAAACGCCGATGAAAGGGCGGCAGGAGACCGGGTCTT
The DNA here is from genome assembly GCA_036265535.1 of Gaiellaceae bacterium. Classification (GTDB taxonomy): domain Bacteria; phylum Actinomycetota; class Thermoleophilia; order Gaiellales; family Gaiellaceae; genus AC-32. The sequence goes on from DATAOV010000005.1 coordinate 16,157, forward strand.
TCGCGCGTAGCTCTCCCCCCGCGCGTCCCGCCGGCAGGAGGTCTCCCGCCCAAGTCATGATGATAGCCGAGCCGATAGCTCTGGCCTTCGGCTTCCTGCCCCGCCGAGCCGTCTTGCGCCCCTTCGCCGCCCCAACTAGTGCCTCGACGAGGCGGAGCCGGGGGCCTGCTCGGAATGCGGCTAACCGACAGACCGCACCGGCTCCGTCCGACAGCTACGACCCTCGTGTGCAGACTCCTACGAAGCGCAAAGATTCCCGGACGCAGCGGCGCCTGTTTCTCGGGCCAGCGGTGCGGCGGCTGGCCCGCCGCTGCGGCAGCCCCGCAGACAGGTGGCTGTCGCTAGGTCCACCTCCGAGGCCGCGCCTTGACTTCGCGCTCGAGCGAGCGTGTCGCCTCTCGCCTCCCCCTTCGGCGTTGAGGCGGCTCTGAGGAGTAGACTGGCTTGACTGGCCCTGCGGCCAGAACCCCGGCCGAAAGCCCGAAGGCCGCCAACGTGTTTCCACGCGCGAGGCGATGAGCCTAGGCAAACAGAGTTCGACTTGCAGGGCCAGCACCTTGTAAGCATTGCCGAGCGAACTGAACGCGGCCGCCCGTGGTCACTGGGGCCGGGCGGCGAGCCGAACGCCTGGGACGCCTCCTACGACCCGGCCTTAGGTCACGCTACTTCGAGAGACGCGCTCGAGCCTAATGGCCGAAACGGACGCGTGTCCTCTTGGGCGCCTCTGTCAGCGGCCGCGTCCGCGGGGGGTCGGAGAGGAGGGACGGAACGGTCCAACCCCTCAACCGCAGACACGGGCGCGGCCACTTAACCAGATGCCACGGTGGGGTCTGCTCTTGCGCTTAGCTCACAATCCCGACGAAGTCGAGACCAGCTACCTCGGAGTCGGGTTGGCGTTGAATCCGATGTCGCTCACCGACCGCCGAAAGTCTTACGGAGGAGGAATTCGGCTCGCGCCCGCCTGCTCGATCTTCACCGTGCCGAGACTGGGCGGGCTCGGACCGGGTGCGACATCAGAAACGACGCCGGTTTGGAAGTTCATAACGAATACATCATTGAGCGTGCCGTTATCCGCGTACCAGGTGACCATCAGCTGCTTGTTCCCGACGGGCATCGCCACGTAGTTGGATGTGAACGTCTGGCCGGTTGGTGGCAGCGCGTGCGCAGTCACCTTCCCGCCCGGCAGGTAGGTCTGTTCGAAGGTGAACCCTGTATTGGCTCCCAACGGGTAATTCGTGATGAGCTTGTATCCGGCCAGATCGACCTTTCTGATCTGGTTGGGGAAGCCGGTGATCGTCGGAGCCTCTGCGGTCGCGACGGCGATGCCCATCGTGGCGAATACCGCGAGCGAGACGACCACAAGCCGCTTGAAGCGGATCATGCTTGCCTCCTTCTCCCAACGCCTCGCCGGTGCCGCTCAGCAGGGAGAACACCTCCGCCATTCGGCCTGGACGAGGCTTGGCTCGGTGACGAGCGCGATGATACGCCCCATTTCCGATTCGATCAACGAGTCCACGTGCGAGGCGCAGCCCAGCCCGAAAGCGGTTCTACCACCGGCCCCCGTCGCCTAGACGTGCCCCCGTCGGCCGAGGGTTGGACCGGCTTAACGAGGATTCGTCAGCATCAAGACAGGCGATCAGCCCACCATCGCTACGCTGCCGCTCGATCCGCCTTCTTCCTGACTACTGAGTTGCCTTAATCCCTGACGATTGCTCAGGCGACAGTACGGCCGCATTGACTGGGACGAGGCAGTCGACTTCGCCTTCGCGTCGATAGAACTCGATGAGCGGACGTGTGGGATCGTGGTCAGCGTGCCCGAAGAGCTCGTCGAACGCTGCCGCGATCTGGCGGTAGACACCGGGAGGGTCACCGATAAGCCTGAGCCGCAGGTAGCGCCCGCCTGGGATCGTCGTCTCGTCGAGACCGAGCGGGTTCTCTGTATCGCGGGGCAGGCGCTCGGTGCAAAGGCGATACGTGCCAGCTCGATTGTCGATCAGGCCCATCATCCGACGCCCGTGCAGTGAGTCGAACCCCGACTCAAAGGCGGGCCAAGCTTCTTGGATCGCGGCGAGGTCCAGTGGCACTTCCCTGCTCAGGGCAGCCGTGTCCTGGCGCGTGACGTTCGCGATCCTTCCCAGTCTCCCCGTTATGCCAGCCACCGCCTGAGCGTAAAGGAATCGACCGGGTGCACCGTCCGAAGACGGACGGACGCTCGGGTGGGCAGTTCCCGCTCCGGGTCGCGGTTCCGGGGCACATTCCCCACACTTGCGCACGTGAGGCCGCCGCCAGATCCAGAGCCCGGCGCGACGCCTTGAGCTTCATTCACGGCCGCATTCCCGTTAGATTCGCTCGGCACCACCAACTGCGGACAGAGGGGAGAACACCATGAGGGCAGTGAAGGCGGCGCTCGCCGCGGTCGTGCTCGTCGCCGTCGGACTGGCGGCAGGCGTCTCCGCGAAGGGAGCGGCGGCGGCAAGCGTCTCGACGTGCACCGACTTCCTCGCACCCGGGTCCTACGGGCGCGTGGTCGTCCCGGCCGGCGCAAGCTGCTTCAGCGATGGAGGCGTCACGATCCGCGGCGGCCTCTACGTGCAGTCGGGCGCGACGTTCGTGCTCGGCAGCGAGGAGCAGCCCGGCGACAACGGCACCATTGGCGGGGGCGTCCACGCGACGAATCCGGCGAACCTGCAGATCCACTTCATGACGATTAACGGCGGCGTCGAGTCGCGCGGCGGCTCCGGTGCGTTCGGCGGCCCGTTCGACATCACCTGGAACGCGATCGAGGACAACCACATCAACGGCGGCGTCAGCATCACCGGCTACGACGGCTTCTGGTTCGGCTTCATCCGCAACCACGTCAACGGCTCGGTGAACCTGAGCGGCAACGTCTTGGTCGACCCCGACGGGAACGAATACGTCACAAACTCGATCCACGGCAGCCTCAGCTGCTACGGCAACTCGCCGGCCCCGCAGGTCGGGGACTCGGGGGGCGAGCCAAACCAGGTCACCGGCGCCAAGAAGGGCCAATGCGCGGCGCTCTGAGCGCCTGCTGAGCGGGCGGCGCGAGAGGGGTCGCGAGGCCCCTCTCGCGTACGCTAACCGGGTGCCGGAGCTTGCGGCATTCGAGCCGCCGGGTGGTGAGTGACGCCGAAAGAGGCTGCGGCTGCTCTGACGAACTTCGCGCTCTTCTGTGAGCGCTAGCGAGATGCGAAGAAGAGAAACAGGCTGCTCCGCACCATCTTTCAGAGCCGCCACAACCCGCCTACCCAAGCCATCGGGGCGCCGAGATTTGAACTCGGGACCTCTAGTCCCCCAGAATGCGCTAGCGCTCGGGCGGGGTGTGGCGCGATGTGGCGTGGAGTGGACGAAATGCCTGCAAATCGCAGGCGTCCGGGAGTCGGATCGGGCTTTCCTCCATGCCCCCACTCCGGACGTTTGGGCAACTATTGGGCAACGCCGACTCTTTGGCGCACGCACTCTTTTTCGTCATTGCGTCGTCGTTTTTTGGACGGGCAGACTGCCCGACACTCGGTGCAATCGATGCCAGGTGGTACGGTCGAGGAGCTGGCGTCCGGGGCGCAGGCGGAGGACGGAACGTCGCCGCTTACTTCCTCTTGTCTCCTCTCCCCCAAGGAGCCGCCCAGCTCCGGCTACAAGAGGTCGCGCCTCGGGCGCTTGCTTTTCCGTGCCCGAGAACGATCTCCGCGGCTCGCATGCCTCAGGAAGGGACCTTTCCCGCCTCGGCCTGTTCCGCCACGAGGCGGCTCAGGTGCTCCCTCAGCCAGGTGAGTTCGAGCCCTGGTCATAGACCAGCCGGAGCACGACGAGGCGCCCGTCCGCCTCGATTTCCAACGCGTCCGCCTCAAGCGGGAACGAGTCGGTCTACACACCCTAAACACCAGCACGAGGGATGGACGCGGAGGCGGATGGGACCGATGAAGCTTGGACGGGTGAAGCCGGGCGGCTGTCTCTCGGAGGGCTGGCGGCCCAGCCCACCCAGGACAAAGGGCCGCCCGAGCTCACCCCCAATGGTGGGGAAGGCAACCGACGAGGTACAAGCCGACCAGCCCACGAGGGGCGAGTCGTCGTGGCGGAGTTCTTCTCGCGAAAGACTAGGGAGCGGCCGGCGCGGAACGCCGCCCGCTCCCTGCGACGAACTAGAAGCCAGCCCAGGTGAGGTAGGTGATGAGCGTCGCGCCGCCGCGTAGCGGAGCGACAAACTTCGATGTTCGGACCGGGCTGCCGAACGGCGACGAGACCGCACCGCCGACAGTCGTGGTCCCATCGAGGTGCTGGTAAATGGTGGCCAGCTCGTCGTAGTCGTGCTGGTTCGGATGGGTGCTCTTGGTATCTGAGGCCGAGGTGTTGTGGTAGTAGTCCATGCAGGTGTTGAGCGAGATGCCGGACTCGTCTTGGTGATCGAGTCCGAATGTGTGGCCAATCTCTTGGCAGATCACGTGCAGCATCTCGGCCGTGTTGTTGTACTGGTAGGTCGAGCTGCCGAAGTAGTAGTCGTTGTTCTTGACCGTGCCCTGCACGATGTGCGTCGTACCTGACTGCAGCCAGATCGACGCGACCCCGAGCCACCCTGTGTTGCCGTATCTCGCGCTGCAGACCTCGACTCGTCCAAGCGTCGCTTTGCAGGCCTTGGGCCTCGTGCTGCCGGACACGATCGTCGTGTCGAGCACGTTCGACTTCGACCAGTCGCTCGAGGCCGTGACGAGCATGCCGTCCCAGAGCCCGCTGACGTTGTCGCCAAGCTGGACGGTAAACGGATTGGCGGTCCGCGCCCAGTGGTAACCACCCCAGGAGTGGCTTGCGAGCGCCGATGAAGCCGCGACTGCGGCAAGCACCGTCGTCGCCACGAGAACCGACACGAAACGTTTCATGGAACCCCCTCGGAGAGTTGACTGCGGCACACTGAGTCTTACGGCGAAACGCCTCGAATTTCAAGACTCGCAACCGCCGCCATTTCGACAAGACCCGCGCGTGCCGCGCAGAACTCGCCTCCGCTGACTTGATCAAGGGCGTTCTGAGGCACCTGCGCGTTGAACAGGCGAGCTCCGCGCCTCTTCGACCCGTTCGGCGATGCGATCGCCGTTGCCGCACAGCGTCTCGAAGGCCTTGAAATGCTCGTAGGCCCACTCGTCCTCCGTTTTCGGCGCGGGTACCGGGGCGGGGGCGACGGATGGGACCGGCTCAGGAGTCGGGCCGGGGGTTGGAAAGATATCGGCGCGCGGCTGCGGGGCTGCTGCAGCCTGAGTCTCGAGGAATACGGGACTCCTAGGGTCGGGCTGAGGCTGCGTTTTCTTGCCGGCACGCCGTTGCTGTTGCCGCCGCCTGGCCTCGGCCTTGTAGGCGTACAGCACACTGTCCCGCCCTCGATACATGCCAAGACGATGCAGCACCTGGGCGATCCGGTCCTCGAGCTCGAGGTCGGGCACGGCCGGCTGTTCTCTCGCTCACGGCGCCAGAGCTTCAATGCTTCCCCACCCTCGGCTGCGGCGTCCAGGCGCCGGCTTCGGCGAGCGCGGACAGGAGCTCCTTCGCCTGCTGCCTGCCGATCGGATACCTCTCCTCGTCCTCCCTGACGACGCGCAGGAAGCCGAGCGAATTAAGGCGCCAGACCTGCGCCGAGCTGGCGAGCAATTCCGCGTTAGGTCTCTCCGCCCGTCGCTTGCCCCTTACGGAGTGCTTGATGTGCGAATCACGCCGACCCATATTTCCGCGCCTCGGCGACCGCCTGCTCGAGCGTCCGCCCTGCGCCAGCGCGGTGCTCGACCTCGTACGCCCCAGGAAGGCGCTCGCGGGCGCGGGACATCAAGCGCTCGTAGCGCTGCCGTTCGTTCAGGAGCATCCGGAACCCGAGCCGGCGTTCCTGGTCCTCCGCGATTCCCCAAAGGCGCACGGCCGCTCGGTCGTCTCCCTGCAGCAGCAGCGCGCACGCGATACCGGCGATGCAGTAGATCTGCACGCGCCGACTGCCAGTCGCGACGGCGTACGCCATCGCCTCGGCAAAGTGGTGCAACGCCGTGTCGGGATCCGAACGATCGAGGGAGAGGTCTCCGAGGCTGTGCAACGTGCTCGTCAGCTGTTGGTCGAAGCCGAGCGCTCGTGCGCGCGTCGCCGTCTCTTCGAGTACTCGCTCACCGTCGTCGTAGTCCCCGCGGTCGCGGTACGCGTCGCCGAGCCAGTGGAGCTCAGTCAGGAGTAAGGCCTCGGCGTCGGCCTGCTCGAACAGCGGGATCGCCTGTTGGTGATAGGCGATAGCACCGTCGAAATCGCCCCGGCGCCAGGCGACGCTCGCCAACCTACTCAACGCCGCACCCAGCTGCTCCGGATCGTCTTGTACGCGGCGCAATTCGAGCCCTTCACGCCAGAATCTCTCTGCTCCGTCGACGTCGTCGTGCGTATAGAACGCGATTCCGCCCGCAGCGGCGAGTGCGGCCGCGCGCACGTCCAATGGGAGAGTCGCATCGTCGACTGGCGCGTTTTCGAGCCAATCTGCTGCATCGCGATATTGCGCCCTGTTTAGCCAGAAGCGCCAGAGGGCCGCCCCGAGACGGAGTGCGCCTTCGCCCCGTCCGGCCTCGAGTAGCCCGGCGTGCGCAGACCGAAAGCTCGGCAGCTCCCGCTCGAAGCGATCGAGAGACTCCGCACTCAGGTCACGCATCCCCGACAGCCGCTCACGCGCGTCGAGCTCTTCGGCGACACCGAGGAAGTAGTCGTCGTGGCGACGTCGCAGCGACGATGCATCCCCGAGATCGCACAGCTTCTCTAGCGCGAGCGCTTTGATCGTCCCGAGCATGAAGAAGCGCCCGTATTCGCCGCGCCGCACGAGGCTCTTGTCGATCAGCGACTGAAGGAGGTCGAGCTCGGCGGAGCAGACGGCTTCCGCCGCCTCGAGCTCGAAGCTTCCGGCGAACACGGCCAACCGCGCAAACAACCGCTGCTCGGCAATGGTGAGGAGCCGATAGCTCCACTCGACGGTCCCGCGCAGCGTGCGCTGCCGCTCGGGTGCGTCTTGCGCACCAGAGGTCAGCAAGTCGAGGCTGCGACCGAGACGCTCGAGGATCTGTCCCGGCGTCAGCACCTTCACTCGCGCGGCAGCAAGCTCGAGCGCGAGCGGGAGCCCGTCGAGCCGTTCGGCAATCTGCCGCACCGCCGCATCCGGCTCGAAGCGGGGGTCCAGCTGCCGTGCGCGTTGGGTGAAGAGTGCCGCCGCATCGTCGAGTGGAAGCGTCGGCACGGGAAATTCCTGCTCGGCCGCAACATTGAGGCGGCTTCGGCTCGTGGCCAGGATGCGCGCTTCGACCCGGGCGACAACGGCTGCCGCGTCCGGGAGCAGCTGCTCGAGGTTGTCGAGCACGAGCAGCGTGCGCTTGCCCGCGAGGAACTCGTGCAGGTCGTCGGGACCGCCGACCACCCTCGCGATCGTCGGCTCGATCAGTTGCGGATCCCGTACCGCAGCGAGCGAGACGAACCACACCCCGTCGCCGTACTGGTCGACGCTCTCCGCGGCTGCTTGCAGCGCCAGCCGAGTCTTGCCCGACCCGCCGGGGCCGGTGAGCGTGACGATGCGGTGCACGTCGAGCAGCGCCAGCACCTCGCCAAGCTCGCGTTCGCGCCCGACGAATGGCGTCGGCTGCACCGGAAGGTTCGTCTGGTCGACGCTCTTCAGCGGCGGGAAGTCGTCGTCGTCCAGCTGGTAGAGCCGCTCAGGGGCTGCGAGGTCCTTGAGCCGGTGCACGCCGAGGTCGCGCAGGCGATCCGCGCCGGCGAGATCGCGCGTTGCCTGCGAGACGAGAATCTGGCCGCCGTGACCGGCAGCGGCGATGCGCGCGGCGCGATGCACATCGATGCCGACGTATCCCTCTTCGGTCACCGTCGGCTCGCCCGTGTGCAGGCCCATGCGCACTCGGATCGGTCCGTCGGCGAGCGCTTCGCGCCCCGCCGCCGCCGCCGCCAGCGCGTCAGAAGCCTTAGCAAAGGCTACGAAGAATGCGTCTCCCTCCGTGCCCACCTCGACGCCGCCGTGGCGAGCGAACTCCTCGCGCAGCGTGCGACGGTGATCGGCCAGCACGTCCGCGTACCCGTCGCCGAGCTCTTGCAGAAGCCGTGTCGAGCCTTCGATGTCCGTGAACAGGAGCGTGACGGTGCCATGCGGAAGCGACACGTCAGAGCGCACGCGCTCGACCTTAGCGGCTGGGCCTTTGGTCGTCCCGTCCTGCGGGAAGCCAGGCTCTCTCGTTCGCCCTACTCGCTCCTTACCGCCTCGCCGAAAGGAGCGACCGCAGCTCGTCGCTCGTCTTCACTTCCTCGGGGCGCTTGTCCGGCCGGTAGTACCTGACGCGCGGGAAAGCGGAGGGCGACTCCGCCAGCGATCGCGTTGAGGACTGAACGGCGTCAAATGCGATCTCGACTACGAGCTCCGGTCGCACCAGCACGGCGATTCCCTGTCGGTGGGTTGATGAGGGCCGGCGACTGCTACGTCCCGCCGGGCCACGACAGCGGGGTTGTCGGCGACGAGCCTTACGTCTCGCTGCACATACTCGGGAGCCACAGCTATGCGGCGCTGGCTGACGCGCCTTCTCGGCCCAAGTGGTAAGGCCGGGCGGCGAGCCGAACGCCTAGGACGTTTCCCACGACCCAGCACTCCAGCGAACCTACGAGACGCCAGCGCGCGGTGCTAGTCCCTCATTCGGCCGCGTCCTCAACGATCAGCACCGGCGGCTGGTCGGCGCCGTCGTCTCTTACGCCAATCACCCTGAATGGCTGAGCGAGTCTGCTGAAGCAGCCTGCGAAGGCTCGATAGCCCATCTAGGCTGAGAAGGCTGCGGCACAGGCAGGGCCGCTTCCGTAGACGGTCCTACTTGCGGTGTGGTTCTGCTCTAGCAGCAGAAGCAAGCGCCGTTGACGCAGCAGTAGCAACCGCCGCCGTTTCCGCCGTCGGGTGCGTCAGGGGTGCCGGGTTTGCCCAATTCGTACCCGATGAGTTCCAACTCGATGCCGCGTTCGCTCAAGATACGGTTAAAGGCCGCTTTGAGTTCCGGCCCTTGGCGGCAGAGCATCTGCAGCGTTTGCCTCTGTTCGTCAGAAAGATCTTCTTTCGGGATCGGCTCCCTTCTTGCGGCCCGTTCGCTCACCCTGCACCCTCCCTCATCGTGACGGTTTCCGAATCCAGGATAACTCGGACCAGCGGCCCTTCTATCGAGTCCAATCAGAGCGAACGGCGGTTGGCCGATTGCGGCCACTCGGCATGGTCTTGTGGCCGAAGTGGATCGTTTCTCCCGGAGCCCTTCCGTTGTCGGCTGGGACCGAACGGCAGGGCGAGCATACGACAAGAGCTGAACGCAAGAAAAAACGGGACCGTGGCATCTGGTCAAGTGGCCGCGCCCGTGTTCTGCGGTTGAGGGGCGGAAACCGGAACCCCGTCCTGTCCGACCCCCGCGGACGCGGCCCGCCTCGAACGGCATGGCGTTTGTTTCTCCGCGGAACCGGTAACTCGCTTACCACTCGCGCCTCTCTAACTGAGCAGGGGTCTGCAGAGCATGGAGCGCAACCGGGGGCTGGGCTAAGCGCTCGCCTGCACCCTTTGTAGAAGCGAGTAGGGGCGGCTGGCGTCTTGGGAGAGCGCTGGTCGCCTCCTCTTCGACTAGCCATAAGAAGCACCGGGGGTCACTCGAGAGCTGCGCGCAGCCGGCCCGGGAGCAGCTCCGGCCCGGCGCGCAACCATCTTGCGGCGCCGTCGACTGCCGCGAGAGGGATGCCGCAAAGCTTCACTGGAGGTCGACTAGGGAGCCGAGCGACCACAGCGAGTCTCTCCCTAAAACCTCCGCTCGGCTCCGTACCTGCACTGTACCCACCGGCAACTCCCGGTTAGTCGTGCAAAAAAGCCTTGCTGACTAGGTGGAGCCGGAGCGTGGCTCCGTTCCCCTGCGGCCAGGAACGCGGGCCCCTCGGTGGGAGAGAACTCCGAGGTGCTCCGGCTCCATATGCCGCACCTTGGTTCTCCCCGCAGCGCGAGGAAGATACACCGTGCCCGGGAGGGACGCCGCAAGTCCCACGAGAGCTGGAGCACGTTGAGCACCGCGTTTCCGGCCACCGAGGAGGCCCACTTGATCTGGTGGCCTGAGTGGAGGTGGTACCCGAGCGGGATCAGGACCGGCGCTGCACTGGTACGACGTCGAGCCCGTTCGTCGCCGAGGGCGTCGAACCCGTTGAAGGTGAGGTAGCAGGCGTTCGTTCTCGCCCCGACCGGGATCGCCGAGCAGCCTCCCCCGAGCGTGATCGTCTGCACGTTCCGGTGCGGGTAACGATCAGGGCTAGTTTTGGGCGAATCGGTCGCCCACCCGCCAGAGCGGGCGAAGCAGCGGGTCGGTGATACGCGCAGCGAGCCCGGTCAGGCGCACCATCAGGGGTCGTGCAAGGGTGCAGACCGCGATCGCCGCGACGCTGCCGGTTATGGCACCGGCTATCACATCGCTCGGGTAGTGCATGGCGATCAAGACCCGGGAAACGGCGATTGCAGAGGCAGCGACGAGAAAGGCCACGCCTAATCGACGGTGGAAGAACAGGACCGCAACCGCGATCGCGAACGACGCGGTCGCATGGTCACTGGGGAAGGACGGGTCCTTCGATGGATGCGTGAAGAGCACGAGCGAGCCAGGGTGCTCGACATACGGACGCTCTCGAAACCAAAGGTGTCCGATCGCCTGGTTGAACAAGAGGCCGGCGGCTGCTGAAGCAAGCGCCGAGGTGCAAGCGAGCCGGAGTCGCTGAACACCGTTCGGGGGAGAGACAAACCAAAGAGCGATGGTCGCAAGCGCGTAGATCGCGACTGCCAACGACGCGAACAGCGTGATCGGATCTTCGACCAGGTCATGCGTCCGCATGAACTCGTTCAGATCGTGCACCATGCTCCAATCCATCTGTCCCCTGTCCCTCTACTGAATCGTTTAGGCAACCAATGGGCAACGGTCAGCCCGGAATTTCAATCGGGGCGCCGAGATTTGAACTCGGGACCTCTAGTCCCCCAGACTAGCGCGCTAACCAGGCTGCGCCACGCCCCGTCGACCGCTGACTGTACCGCAGCCGGGGGTGAACGGCAGGCTGCGGCTCGCCCACCGGGGCGAAGGTCGCCGTCAGGTTCCGAGGCGCTTGTAGAGCCGGTCGATCAGATCGGGCATCGCCTCGAGCTGGCGGGTGATCACGCGGAGGCGGTACTCGCGGAAGTGCTCCGGCTCCACCCCAAGCGCCTTCGCGAGCTGCCCGACGACCTTGTCCGATGGCACCGGCCTGTTGCCGTGCACGAGGTGGTTCAGGTACCCGGCGGAGAGTTTCGTCTTGTCGGCGAGCGAGCGATAGGTGACACCCGTCTCCCCCATCAGCCGTTCGATCGTCGGCCCGAAGGGTTCGTCGCTGAACTTCCGTCTCCGCCCTGCCATCAGACGATGCTCCCGAGGTCGTCCAGCGGCACGCGTCGCTCCTCCCCGCTCTCGCGGTCGCGCACGTCGGCGGCGCCGTCCTCGACGGTCTTCTTGCCGACGGTGACGCGCAGCGGGATGCCGATCAGGTCGGCGTCGGCGAACTTCTCGCCGGCCCGCCCGTCGCGATCGTCGAGCAGGACGTCGGCGCCCGCTGCATCGAGCGCCTGAGCCGCCTGCTCCGCCTGACCCTCCAACCCGGGCAGAGCAACCACGTGTACATCGTACGGGGCAATCGACCTCGGCCACGAGATTCCGTGCTCGTCGTGGTGTTGCTCCACCGCCGCCGCCAAGATTCGGCCCGGGCCGATCCCGTAGCAGCCCATGATCAGCGGCCGCTCGGTTCCGTCCTCGTCGAGGAAGTGGGCATCGAGCGGTCCCGAGAACCGCGTCTCCAGTTTGAAGATGTGCCCGACTTCGATCGCCACCTGTAGACGTAGATGCCCGCCGCAGCGAGGACATGCGTCTCCGGCCCGAACCTCTCGCAGATCGGCGAAGCGAGCCTGGAAGTCGCGTCCGGCCTGGACGCCTCGCAGATGCCAGTCGTCGCGGTTGGCGCCGACGACGTACTGGCCTTCTCGAAGCGCCTCGTCCGCGAGCACGGCGACCGGCGCGCCGACCGGGCCGATTGAGCCGCCGTCGGCGCCGAAGGCTTCGCGGATCTCCTCCGGGCGAGCAGGCCTGAAGTCGCGGCCGAGTGCGGCGAGAAGCTTCATGTCGTTGAGCCGGTCGTCGCCTCGGACGAGGGCGAGCACCAGTCCGTCGTCGGTGATCACCGGCATCGCCTTCGCGGTCGCGCGTTCGTCCACGCCCAGGAACTGCGAGACCGCCTCGATCGTGCGCTGCCCCGGCGTCTCCACCTCCTCCGGCGCTGCCAGCTCCTCTGGGAAGTCCGGAGCGGAGGGAATGCCGCCGGCGATCTCGAGATCGGCCGCGTAGTCGCCGTTCTCGCAGATGACGAGCGTGTTCTCGCCGGAGCCGGCCGGCGCGAGGAAGTCCTGGCTTCCGCTGCCGCCCATGATCCCCGACTCGGCCGCCACCTCGAGCGTCTCGAGACCGCAGCGCTCGAACATGCGCTTGTAGGCGCCGGAGTGCTTGCGAAAGCTCTCCTCGAGCCCCGCCTCGTCCCGGTCGAACGAATAGGCGTCCTTCATGATGAACTCGCGTACGCGGATCAGCCCACCGCGGGGCCGGGGCTCGTCGCGGAACTTGACGGAGAAGTGGTAGAGGATCTGCGGGAGCTGCTTGTAGCTCTGGATCTCGCGCGCGTGGAACGTGACGGTCTCCTCGTGCGTCATCGGCAGGACGAAGTGCCGCCCCGCGCGGTCGTCGACCTTGAACAGCTCTGGGATGACGATTCGTCCCGAGGTCTCCCACAGCTCGGCGGGTGTCAGGACCGGCATCAGCATCTCTTGGCCGCCGATTGCGTCCATCTCTTCGCGGATGACCTGCACGATCTTCTCGTGCACGCGCCAGCCCAGCGGCAGGTAGGTCCAGACCCCCGCGCTGACCTGGCGGATGAAGCCTCCGCGAACGAGCAGCTTGTGGCTCGCCGCCTCGGCGTCCGCAGGGTCCTCGCGCAGGGTCGGCAGGAAGAGCTTCGAGGCCTGGGCGATCATCGTTGCCGGAGCAGGCTACTCCAGCGGGATCATGCTCGCCTCGGCCATGGCCAAGGCGGCAGGCTTGGCCATCTTCAGGCGCTTGGGGCGATGCATACCCTCGGCGATCCACTTGTCGATCTCGTGGAAGAGCTCGTCGACCAGGATGTCCGAGGAGACCTTCTTCAGCACGCGGCCGTGCGCGTACACGAAGCCCACGTCTCGGCCGCCCGCGATCCCGAAGTCGGCGTCTCCTGCCTCGCCGGGGCCGTTGACGGCGCACCCGAGCACCGCGACCTCGAAGTGCTGCGGGTAGGCGTGGAGGCGCTCCTCCACCACCTCGGCGAGTGTCTGGACCCCGACGTTGTCGCGCCCGCAGGAGGGGCAGGCGATCATGATCGGCCCCCGTTCTCGAAGGCCGAGGGCCTTGAGGATCTCGTAGGCGGCCTTGACCTCCTCGACCGGGTCCGCCGTCAACGAGACGCGGACCGTGTCGCCGATCCCGTCCACGAGCAGCGCGCCCATCCCGACGGCGCTCTTGATCGATCCCGAGTACGGCGTACCCGCCTCCGTGACCCCGAGGTGCAGGGGATACGGCACCTTCGAAGCCAGCAGCCGGTAGGCGCGGATCATCGTGGGGACGTGGCTCGACTTGACCGAGATCTTGAAGTCGTAGAAGCCCAGGCTCTCGAGCAGGCGCACTTCCTCCAGAGCGGCCTCGACGAGAGCTTCTGCCTGGTCTTGCTGGGCGAGCTCGGCGAGGTGCTTGGGCAGCGAGCCCGAGTTCGCGCCGATGCGCATCGGCAATCGAGCACCCTTGGCGGCGCGGACGATCTCTGCGACCTTGTCCGGCCCGCCGATGTTGCCCGGGTTGATCCTGACCGCGGCCACCCCCGCCTCGATCGCGCGGAGCGCGAGGCTGGCGTTGAAATGGATGTCCGCGATCACGGGGATCGGCGAGAGCCGGACGATCTTCGGGAGCGCGTCGGCGTCTTCGCTCTTCGGGACCGCCACCCGTACGACCTCGCAGCCGGCCGAGGCCAACGAGGCGATTTGCGCCGTCGTCGCCTCGACGTCGTGCGTCTTCGTCAGCGTCATCGACTGGACGACGACCGGTGCGCCGCCGCCGATCTCGACGTTGCCTACCGTGATCGCGCGCTCGCTCGCCACGCGGTTGAGTCTAGCCCCCGCGGATATTTCCGATGTCGTTCGAGAGCCCCACGAAGAACAGCAGCAGCACCAGAGCGATTCCGACGGCGGAGACGCGTTCGTAGACCACTCGGCCGACCGCCCGGCCCCGTAGCCCTTCGATGATCGAGAAGGCCATGTGCCCGCCGTCGAGTGGAAGCAGCGGCAGCAGGTTCAGGAGCGCGAGCGAGAGGCTGATCAAAGCCAGCACCTGCAGGTACTCGCGATAGCCGACCTCCACGGCCTTGCTCGACTGGCGCACGATCCCAACCGGGGTGGAGACCTCCTTGCGGCCGGAGCCGCTGACGACGTGCGTGAGCCAGGAGCCCATCGCCTTGGTCACGAGCCACGTGTCCTTGCCGGCCAGGCCGACCGCCTGGATCGGGCCGTAGCGTTTGTACTTCACCGCCGAGGGATGGAAGCCGATCGTGTAGACGCCGTCGGTCTTCTGCGGCCGCGCCGGTTTGAGCTCGACGTAGTTGCCGTCGCGCAGGACGGAGATCACGAGCGGTTGTCCGTCGCTCTTGCGGATGGCGTCGCGCACCTCCTTGAAGTCGTAGGTCGGGACGCGGTTGACGCCGACGATCACGTCGTCCGCCTTGAGGCCCGCGGTTGCCGCCGGCGAGCCCGGGATGACGTCGCCCACGCGACGGGACGCGTCGGACGGGATCCCGATCATGTAGACGGACGCCAGAAGCGCGATCGCGAAGAGCAGGTTCGCCCCAGGCCCCGCCGCGATCACGACCAGGCGCTTCCAGGTTCGCTGGCGCCAGTAGGCATCCGCGCCGAGGGCGTCCTCGAGCTCCCTCAGGCCTCGATCGGCGGCGCGTCGAGCGTTGGCCGACAGTGGAGCTTCGCCGACCGCATGCTCGAGGTCGCGCAGCGGGCTACCGGCGGACGCGAAATCGCCCTGAGCGACGGAGCGCTTCACCCGCTCGACGTCGGGCAAGAGGCGCGGAGACTCGTAGAGCGCCGGCCCGAAGTGCACGTCCAGGTCGGACGGGGCCGGCCTGTGCATGCCGGGAATCTTCACGTAGCCGCCTAGAGGGATCGCGCCGAGCCCGTACTCGATCCCGTTGCGGGTCGTTTTCATCACGGCCGGAGGGAAGCCGATGTAGAAGCGCCGCGGCCGCATCCCCACCGCGCGCGCCGTGAAGAAGTGGCCTGCCTCGTGGATCAGGATCAGGAAGGCGAGGCCCGCGATCGAGACGAGGAGGCTCATGCGACCCGGAGACCTTTCTCGGCGAGTCGGCGGGCTTCTGCGTCGGCGTCCACCAACTCATCTAGGTCGTGTGCCGGCGCGCCGTCAATCCCGGCCAGCGTCTCTTCGACGGTGGCAGCGATCCCCAGGAAGGGCAAGCGGCCCTCGAGGAAGGCGGCGACGGCGACCTCGTTTGCCGCGTTGAAGGCGCACGGGTAGGTGCCGCCCTCCTCTCCGGCCCGTCGCGCGAGCGCCAGAAGCGGGAACGTCTCGAGGTCGGGCGGCTCGAACTCGAGCAGGAGCCCACCGGAGAAGTCGAGCTGCGTCAGCGTTGTGGCCGCGCGCTCGGGGTAGGTGAGCGCGAACGAGATCGGCACGCGCATGTCCGGATAGCCCAGGTGCGCGAGCGAGGCCCCGTCGCGGAAGCGCACCACCGCATGCACTACCGAGGTCGGCTGCAACACGACCTCGATCTGCTCGTACGGAAGGCCGAAGAGGAAGTGCGCCTCGATCAACTCGAGGCCCTTGTTCGCGAGCGTTGCCGAGTCGACGGTGATCTTCGGCCCCATCTGCCAGGTGGGGTGGGCGAGTGCTTCCTCCGGCATGACCGCGTCGAGCTGGTCTCGGCTGCGCCCCCGGAAGGGCCCGCCGGAGCCCGTCAACACGAGCGAGTGCACCTGCCCGGCGCTGCTTCCCTCGAGGCACTGGAAGGCCGCGGAGTGCTCGCTGTCCACGGGGAGCATGAGGCCACCGCCCCGTTCCTGGGCGGCCAGAGCGAGCTCACCGGCGGCGACGAGGCTCTCCTTGTTGGCGAGCGCGAGCGTGACGCCGTGCTCGAGCGCCCAGAGCGTCGCGGGCAACCCTGCGAACCCGACCACCGCATTCAGCACGACATCAGGCTGGGCGCGCTCGAGCAACTCGGTCAGGTCGCCGCCGACTTGTGTCAGCGGCGCGAGGCCCTCGACGGGCTGCGAGCCGGACGCCGCGGCCACGAGCTCGAGGTCGAGGTGACTCTCGACGATCTCGATGGCCTGGCGGCCGATCGATCCTGTGGCCCCGAGCAGGGCGACGCGTTTCATTCCCTCGAAGTCTACGGCCGCCACCCGCCCTCGGATCGCACTAGGCAAGCGCCAGAATCGTGTAGTAGGCGGCGATCGCGGCGAAGAGGAGCGAGTCGATCCGATCGAGCACGCCGCCGTGGCCGGCGAGCAGCCTGCCGGTGTCCTTCACCTGCAGGTCGCGCTTGATCGCGGACTCGAACAGGTCGCCCAGCGGCGCCGTGACGGCGATCACTCCGCCGAGCACGAGCGAGCGCCAGACGTCGAGAAAGTCGGAGCGGTAGAGGGCGAAGAACGGAACGAGGATCGCGATCACCATCCCCGCGATCAGCCCTTCCCACGTCTTGCCGGGCGAGATCGTCGGCGCGAGGCGGTGCCGTCCGACCAGCAGGCCCACGAAGTACGCGATCGTGTCCGAGGCGAAGACGGCGAGCAGAACGGTGAAGACCGCCAGCCGACCGTCGTCTGTCGGCGAGATCGCTCGCAACAGGATGATGTGCGCGAGGCCGAGGCCGATCCAGCCGGCGCCGAGGACGGTCGCACCAACGGCGACGGTGAGCGACTGCCGCGTCTGCGAGACGCCCTTGAGAACGAACGCGAGCGCGAAGGTCGTGAGGAACCCGGCCGCCATCCAGTCCTCACCGCCGAGCCAGGCGCCGAGCAGCGCCAGCAACGCCCCGGCATATCCGGCCAGGACGAGCGGGCGCAACGGCCGCGCGATCCCGAAGAGCTCGTGCAGGGCCAGCATGGCCGCGACCGCCGTCAGCGCGAACAGCCACCATTCGCCGAGCCAGACCAGGTAGAGGACGACCGGCAGGCCGACGACTGCCACCACGATGCGGGACCAGAAGGAGCTCATCGCCCGCCGAAGCGGCGGCGTCTGCGGGCGTAGGCGGCCAGGGCGTGCTCGAGCTCCCTACGGTCGAAGTCGGGCCATAGGCGGTCGAGGAACACGAGCTCGGAGTAGGCGAGCTGCCAGAGCAGGAAGTTCGAGATGCGCAGCTCGCCGGACGTGCGGATGAGCAGGTCGGGATCCGGCAGCTCGGGTGCATAGAGGTTCGCACGGAGCATGTTCTCGTCGATCTCGGAGGGATCGACGCCGGCCTCGACGAGCCGCCGCGCCGCCTCCACCAGCTCCGCCCGGCCGCCGTAGTCGAACGCGATCCAGAGGTTGAGCCGCTCGTTGTGCGCCGTGTCCTCCTCCAGCCCGGCCATCTGCTCCCGTAGCTCGGCCGGGGCGCGGTCCCGCCGCCCGATGAAGCGTGTGCGCACCCCCTGGCGCGCCAGGTCGGGGAGCTCGCGCTCGATCGTCTCGCCGAAGATGTCCATCAGCGAGTCGACCTCGCCGGTCGGACGCGACCAGTTCTCGGTGGAGAAGGCGTAGACGACGAGCGTCTCGACGCCGAAATCGATCGCCGCCTCGACGGTACGCCGCAGTGCCTTCGTTCCGGCCCGGTGGCCCGCGGCGACGGGGAGACCGCGGCGCCTGGCCCAGCGGCCGTTGCCGTCCATGATGATCGCCACTGCCCGAGCGATCTCGGGCAGCTCGGGCTCGGCGGCGAGCTTCACGCCGCGGAGGCTTCGGATTCTGGTGAGCAGCTTCATGCCGAGCTCGACTCAGACTTCGAGGATCTCGGCCTCTTTCTTCTTCAGCAGCTCGTCGATCGTGTGCGTGTGCTCGTCCGTGAGCTTCTGGACGCGCTCCTCGGCCCGATGCTCCTCGTCGCTGCCGACCTCGCCCTTGTCAACGAGCTCCTTGAGGTGGTGCATGACGTCGCGGCGGACGTTGCGCACCGCCACGCGCCCGTCCTCCGCCATCTGCCGCACGATCTTGACGAGCTCCTTGCGCCGCTCCTCGGTGAGCTGAGGAATCGGCAGTCGGATGAGCTTGCCGTCGTTCGAGGGGGTCAGCCCGAGGTCGGACTCCTGGATCGCGCGCTCGATGGCCGAGACCGAGTTCGGGTCGAAGGGCTGGATCGTGAGGAGGCGCGGCTCGGGCGAGTTGACGGTCGCGAGCTGCTTCAGAGGCGTCTTTTGACCGTAGTAGTCGATCTGCACGCGGTCGAGCAACCCGGTCGAAGCGCGGCCGGTCCGCAGCGTCGCAAACTCCGATTGCGCCGCCTCGACGGATTTCTGCATCCGCCGGGTTGCGTCCTGAATCAGGTCATCGATCGCCATCTGGCCTCCTCGCTCAAGGGGTCGAGACGATGGTGCCGACCCGCTCGCCCCGGACGACTTTACGGATGTTCCCGTCTTCGAGGGCGAACACGTAGATCGGCAGCCGGTTGTCCATGCATAGAGAGAGCGCCGTCGTGTCCATCACCCGCAGGCCGCGCTCGATCACCTGGAGGTGGGTCAGCTCCGGCACAAGCTCGGCGTCCGGATCGACTCGCGGGTCGCCGTCGAGCACGCCTGGGACCGCGTGCTTCGCCATCAGAATCCCCTCGGCGCCGATCTCGAGAGCCCTCAGCGCGGCCGCGGTGTCGGTGGTGAAATACGGGTTCCCCGTGCCGGCCGCGAAGATGACGATGCGCTGTTTCTCGAGGTGGCGGATCGCCCTGCGCCGAATGTAGGGCTCGGCCACCTCCGCTGCGGCCAGCGCCGAGAGGACGCGCGTGTGCGCGCCGCGGCGCTCAAGGGCGTCCTGGAGGGCGAGGGCGTTCAGCAGGGTCGCGAGCATGCCCGCGTAGTCAGCCGTCGCCCGGTCCATCCCCTCCGCCGCGGCCTCGATCCCGCGGTAGATGTTGCCCGCGCCGACCACGATCGCGAGCTCGACTCCGGTGCGGTGAACCTCGACGATCTCGTCCGCGATGGCGGCGATACGGTCGGGGTCGAGCCCGTAGTGCTTCTCGCCCATGAGCGCCTCGCCGGAGAGCTTCAGCAGCACCCGGTGGAAGGCCGGCGCTGCTTCCGGCCTGGCCTCAGCCTCGGGAATCGCCTCGGTCACTCGGCCAGCGCGTAACGGACGAACTCGAGCACCTCGAGGCCCGCCTCCTCGAGCGCCTTGGCCGTCGTCAGCGAGGGATCGTGGATCCAGGCCTGCTCGCTGAGGGCGATCGTGCCCAAGAACTCCTTGCGCAGGCGGCCCTCGACGATCTTCGAGCGAACCTCCTCCGGCTTGGACTGCACGTCGGGCTGCTGCTCGTAGATGGCCCGCTCGAAGGCGATCTCCTCCGCAGGCACCTCGTCGACGCTGCGGAACCGCGGCGCAGCGAACGAGATGTGCATCGCCAGACGCCGCGCCGCGGCGGGATCGCCGCCACGAGCCCGGAGCAGGACACCGATCTTGTTCGCGGGTGGGTGGACGTACTCAGCCAGCAGCTCGCCGTCCTCGGCTTCCAGGCGGCAGGCACCCCGGATCTCGACGTTCTCGCCCAGCCGGCCGATCAACTCGAGCCGCCGCTCCTCCAGCGCTGCGACCGCATCGGATCCATCGGCCTCGACCGCCTCCAGTACGGCCTCGGCGAAGGTCAGGAACTCCTCGTTCTTCGACACGGGCTCGGTCTCGCAGCCGATCGCGACGATCGCGCCGACGTTGGCGGAGACCGTCGCCAGCACCTCGCCCTCGGTCGTCTCCCGGCCCGCCTTCTTCCCGGCTGCGGCCAGGCCCTGTTCGCGCAACAGGCGCTGCGCCGCCTCGAGGTCGCCTCCGGTCTCCTCGAGCGCACGCTTGGCGGCCATCATCCCGGCTCCGGTCTGGTCGCGGAGCTCCTTTACGAGGCTCGCGGAGATCTGCACCTGGCTCATTGCGCCTCCTGCGGAACCGCCTCGGGCTCCGGAGCGGCCTCGGGCGCGGGAGCCTCGGCTTCCGCTGCGCCCTCGGGCTCCGTCTCAGACGCCGGCTCTTCCTCGGATTGCGGCGCGGTCTCCTCGATCGGCGGCGCGAAGTCCTCGGGCGTCGCCTTCGCCTTGCCGGCCTCGATCCCGTCGGCGACAGCACGGATGATCAGGCTGCACGAGCGGATCGCGTCGTCGT
This sequence comes from Gaiellaceae bacterium, assembly GCA_036265535.1. Lineage (GTDB taxonomy): Bacteria > Actinomycetota > Thermoleophilia > Gaiellales > Gaiellaceae > AC-32. The sequence goes on from DATAOV010000005.1 coordinate 36,664, forward strand.
TGCCGGGAATCACGAAGTCGGCCTCGTCGGGGTCGCAGTTGGTGTCGACGAGCGCGATCACAGGCAGGCCGAGTCGTCGCGCCTCGCGCACGGCCAGCTGCTCCTTGCGGAGGTCGACGATGAAGACGGCATCTGGCTGCTTGCGCATGTCGGCGACACCGCCGAGATTGGCCTCGAGCTTCTCGAGCTCGCCCTGCATGGCGATGCGTTCCTTCGGCGGAAGCAGCGCGAGCTGGCCCTCGTCCCGCAGGCGCCGCAGCTCATGCAGGTGCTCGATCCGCTCGGCGATCGTGCGCCAGTTCGTGAGCAGGCCGCCGAGCCAGCGGTGGTTGACGTACGGCATGCCGACGCGCTTGGCGTCACCTTCGATGCCGTCCTGCGCCTGCTTCTTCGTGCCGACGAAGAGGACGGTGCCGCCGCGCTCGGCGAGGTTGCGCACGAACGACTGGGCCTCGTCGAGGCTCTCTGCGGTCTTCTGCAAATCGATGATGTAGATACCGCCGCGCTCACCGAAGATGAAGCGCTTCATCTTGGGGTTCCAGCGGCGGGTCTGGTGACCGAAGTGGACTCCGGCTTCCAGGAGCTCTCGCATGCTGACGGGCAAGGCGTTCCTTTCTCTCGGTTTCGGTGTCGTGCGCCGCCGGGAGCCGGGTGGAACCGGCGCTCCGATTGCGCCGGCACCGCCACCCGTCCGTTCCGCCGGGTAGGGAAAAAAGCTCGGGAATTGTAGCCAAGTGCTCACGTTCCGGCGTCCGCGGGTCGATCCATCATGCGGATGGTGAGCACGCGCCAATCCGCATCCGCGCTCGAGGAGCTCGCCGCAGAGATTCAAGCGGCGGCCTGGGATCTGTCCCTCGCGGCCGTGGACGAGGGGCTCGTTGACGATCAGATCCCGTCGCTCCAGCGGCTGGGGCGACTGGGCCAGCTCGGCGATACCCCGACGTTCATCGTCGAGCTGGCGCGCGAGCTCGTGGAACCGGAACCCGAACGCCTCCGGCAAGGCAGCCCGCTCGCAGCACAGGCCCGCGAGCACGCGCGCCAGCGCGAGGCCTACGGCTTCGCCCCGCGCGAGATCGTGACCGAGTTCCTGATCCTGCGGCGGGTGCTCTGGCGCTTCGTCTCCGAGCGCTCGGCCGAGCTCGGCGCCGAGGACGTGCTCGCCTGCGAGCGTCGGCTCAACGACACCGTCGACCAGCTCGTCACCGAGTGCGTGGTCGCGTACTTCGACCGGGCAACCTCGGAGCTCGCCCACCAGGCACGGCACGACCAGCTGACCGGCCTGCTGCACCATCAGGCCTTCGTGGGGGAGCTCGAGCTCGAGCTCGGGCGTGCGGCGCGCTACCGCCACGGCCTCGCGCTCGTTTTTCTCGACCTCGATCGGTTCAAGGAGCTGAACGACACCTACGGGCACCAGGCCGGTGACCGGGCTCTCCGCCGCTTCGCGGCGATCCTGCGGGAGTCACTGCGCGGCTCCGACCTCGCCGGCCGAATGGGAGGCGACGAGTTCACTGCGTACCTCGTCGAGGCGGATGAGGAAGCAGGCGCGCGCCTGCTCGCCCGTTTGAGCGATCGCGTGGACGAGCTCATCGCGAGCGACGAGCTGCCAGAGGGGTGCTCGTTCAGCGCGGGACTGGCTACGTTCCCGGGCGAGGCGACCGAAGCCGACGCGCTGTTCCGGCTCGCCGACCGGCGCCTCTACGAGGCGAAGCGCTCCAAGGCTGCCTGAAGCTCCGACGGCAACGACGACTCGACCTCCACCGGCTCGCCGCCGATCGGATGCGGGAACGCGAGGCGCCACGCGTGGAGAAATTGGCGCCTCAGGCGATCGTCGGGCACCCCGTAGACCGGGTCGCCGACGACCGGTAGGCCGATCGCGGCCAGGTGAACCCGGATCTGGTGCGTCCTCCCCGTCTCCAACCGGACGTCGAGGAGCGCGTGCTTCTCGAGCAGCCGCTCGACCTCGAAGTGCGTGACCGCCTCCCGCGGGGTATCCGTGTCGAGGGAATGGCGCGTGGGGTCGTGACGGTCGCGGCCGATGGGAGCCTCGATGCGGCCTCTCCACGAGCGTGGCCGCCCGCGCACGAGTGCCTTGTAGCGCCGCTCGAGCTCTCGTTTCCGCACTAGCTCCTGCAGGCGTTCGTACGCCTCGTCCGAGCGGGCGACGACCAGCAGGCCCGAGGTGTCGCGGTCGAGGCGATGCACGATCCCCGGCCGATCCTCGTTGCCACCGGCGGCCCGGCCGACGAGTCCGTGCACGAGCGTCCCGGTCGCGTGGCCCGGCGATGGGTGGACGACGATCCCGGCCGGTTTGTCCACGACGAGCACGTGCTCGTCCTCGTAGGCGATTCGAAGGGGGACATCCTCCGCCTCCAGCTCGGTCGAGACGAGATCCGCGACCTCCGCCTCGACCTCCTCCCCGCCCTCGAGCCGGTGGCTCTTCGGCCGCACGCTCCCGTCCACGAGCGCGCCCCCGTCGTCGAGGATGCGCTCGGCGGCCGCGCGCGATCCGACCTCGGGAAGCGAAGCGAGGAAGCGATCGAGCCGCTCGCCTGCGGCCTCTGCGGGGACGACGACTCTTACGGCGCTCAGCGCTGCCGGGTCTCGCCCAGCAGGAGCGCGACGAACAGGATTCCGACACCGACGACGATGAAGCTGTCGGCGAGGTTGAACGCCGGCCAGTAGCGCAGGTCGAGGAAGTCGGTCACGTGCCCGAGACGGATCCGGTCGATCAGGTTCGAGGTCGAGCCGCCGATCAGCAGCCCGAGCGCGACCGGCAGCACGGGGTGTCGCGCGCCGGAGCGGGCGAAGAAGACGAGCATCCAACCGACCGCGATCGCCGTCAGCGCCGTCACCACCGGCGTTGCGCTCGCGAAGAGGCCGAACGCGATCCCCGAGTTCTGCACGTGGTGGATAGAGAATGGCCCGAGTACGTGGAGCGCTTCGTCGAGCGCGAGCTGCGTGGAGACGATCAGCTTCGTGACCTGGTCGGCCGCAATCGCCGCGATCACTACCGCGCCGAGGCCGGCCCACTGCGGGGCCTGGGCGGCGAGTGAGCGCTCCGCCACGGACACCGGCGTCAGCGCGTCCGTGCTCGAGCCGACGCGGACGTCGAGCGTCCGCGGGGCGGGCTCCGTCACCCGCGCTCCTCCTTGCGCTTGCAATCGATGCACTGCGTCGTCCAGGGGAGCGCCTGGAGGCGCTCTGCGCCGATCGGCTGCCGACAGCTCGCGCAGACACCGTAGGTGCCGCCGTCGATCCGCTCGAGCGCGGCGTCGATCGCCTGAAGCAGCCTGCCCTCGTTCTCCTCGAGCGTGTAGTCGAGCTCCCGGTCGAAGGTGACCGTGGCCATGTCGCCCGGGTGGTTGTCGGCCGTGCTGTCCTGCGTCTCGTCCTGGATTGAGCCGGGGTTCTCCTCGTGGAGGTAGTCGATCGCCTCCTGAACGCGCTTGCGCTCCTCGAGCAGGCTCTTGCGGAAGTGATCGGTGTCGATCGTGGTGCTCACGCCGATGCTCCTTCCAGCCGGCGCTCGCTCTCGACCCGGTCGATGCCTTCCATCTGCACGACCTTCTCTCGCGCCGTGTGGCCCGCCACGATCGAGAGCGATCGCCGCGGCAGGTCGAGGCTGCGGGCCAGGAGGTCGAGCACCGCATCGTTGGCGCGCCCGTCCTCGGGAGGCGCTGTCACCCGCACCTTCCAGCCGTCACCGTGACGGCCGACGAGCTCGCTGCGGCGCGCGCCGGGCGAGACGCGTAGCCGCAGCCGCGTCGAAGCCTCTGCCATGACCCCAGTATAGGTTCGGCACCCGGACCGTCAGGCGGCCTCCGCTTCTGCACCAGCCTCCGCACCCGCCTCCGCACGATGTTCATTGAGGCCGTCGCCGACGGCGTCGAGCGCGGCCTCGAGCAGGGCTCGGATCTTGCGCGTTTCGGCGAGCAGCCGCTCGCGCTCGGTGGCCGCTGTCCGGGTGACGGCGCGGGCCTCGGCGTGCGCCTCCTCGACGATCAAGCCCGCCTCCCGCCGGGCCTGGTCCTTCTGCTCGTGTGCGGAGCGCTCGGCCGAGACGAGTGTCGACCGCAGCAACGTCTCCAGGTCGCGATGGCGGGCGAGTTCGGACTCGAGCTGCTCGATCCGGTCGGCGAAGTCGGCGCGCTGGCGCCAGACCTCTTCGAACGACTCGGCGATCTCGTCGATCAGGCGGTCGACCGGCTGGCGGCGGTAGCCGAGCAGGCCCCGCTTGAGGCCGATGTGATGGAGCTCGACTGGCGACATGGTCATGGCCCCCTCCTTCTCAGTTGAACCGGTTGAAGAGCTCGTCGATGACTCGCATGAGCACGAAGAGCGAGAAGATGGCCACGACAGGCGAGAGGTCGACCGGCCCGAGCGGTGGCAGGACCCGCCGGAAGAGCCGCAGGTACGGCTCGCAGACGTCACGGAGGAAGTCGGCGATTCTCCTGACCCAGACCGAGTACGGCAGACGCACCCACGACGTCAGTACGTACGCGAAGATCAGCAGGACGTAGACGTAGATGAAGACGTCGATGAAATGGTTGATCGACGTCGCCGTGTCCGCGAGCAGCGCAAGCGTGGCCATCAGGCGTGAGTTCGGCTCAACAAGGCCGACTCCTGGCTCTACGCCTGGTTGAAAAAGCCGCGCTCGATGAGACGGGCCCGCTCCTCGGCCGAGACCTCGACGTTCCTCGGCGTGAGCAGGAACACCTTGTCGGCGACGCGCTGCATCCCTCCGTCGAGGGCGTACGTGAGGCCGCTGGTGAAGTCGATCAGGCGCTTGGAGAGCTCCTGGTCGGCGCCCTGGAGGTTGAGGATCACCGGGATCGTGTCCTTGAACTTGTCGGCGATCTGCTGGGCATCGTTGAAGCTCCGGGGCACGACCAGGTGCACCTGGACCGAGGGCACGGCGCGCATCGGCATCGCCTCGGGGGGCCGGCGGTTACCGCGGTGGCGCAACACCGCCGTGCGCGGCGCAGCCTCCTCGGGATCCGGGTCGGTCCAGTCGTCGAAATCCTGCTGGCGACCTCTCGGGGTCAGACGGCGGACGTTCGGGCGCTCGCTGTAGGTGCGCTCGAGGTCCTCCTCGGTGAGGTACCCGTCCTCGTCCCAGTCATCCTCTTCCTCGGCGATCCCGAAGTAGACGAGCGTCCGGTTCCAAGCGTCTGAAAATCCCATGATTCGGAATGTTAGCCCCGGTAGAGCACGGACCCCAGCCGCACCATGGTCGCACCCTCGTCGGCGGCTACGCGGTAGTCCTGGCTCGTCCCCATCGAGAGCTCGCGCAGACCGTAGCGCTCGGCCAGCTGGCGCAGGCGGCGGAAGTACGGCCGTGAGGCCTCGGGGTCGCCGGTCTCGGGCGGCATCGTCATCAGGCCTCTCACGTTCTCGTATAGACCGAGGAAATCCTCCAGATCGTGCTCCGAGACCCCGGATTTCGACTCCTCGCCGGAGAGGTTGACCTCGACGAGAGCCGGGATCTCGAGCCGTTTCACCGCCGACTCGCTCGCGAGCGAGTGGCACAGCTCGCAGAGCTCGTTGATCGTCTTGGTCTTGCGGCTCTGGAGATGGCCGATGAAGTGCCAGCGGAAGGAGCCGCCGTAGCGGGCGTGCTTGGCCTCGAGGTCCTGCGCACGGTTCTCCCCGACGACCTCGATTCCGGCCTCGGCCAGCGCTCCCAGCTCGTCCGCCGGAACGTACTTCGTTGCCGCGACGATCGTCACGTCGGGGCCGAGTTCTCCCCGGATGCGCTCGTAGTTCGCGCGCACGGTCTCAGGCGATATAGCCAACGACTCCCTGGCGCCCCGTACGGCCGCGGTCTCGTCGGTGCGAGAAGAAGAGCTCGGGGTGGCAGTGGGTGCAGAGATCGGTGCGCTCGACCTCCTCGCAACCCGCCGAGCGAAGCGCCCGGTCGGCCGCGCTCCAGAGGTCGAGCCTGCCGTCGGCCACGATCTCGTACCCGAAGACGCCGCGGAACGGCCCGGCCACGTCCTCGCCGACCTCGTAGCAGCAGGGCCCGATCCCCGGGCCGATTGCCGCGGCTAGCCGGCCGCCGCCGAGAGCCTCCGTCCCGCGCGCGACGATCCCGGCGAGCAGCCCACGCCAGCCCACATGGAGGACAGCGAGCGCCGGCAACCTACGGCTCCCAGAATCACGAGCGAGCGCCACCGGCAGGCAGTCGGCGGTCAGGAGCATCATCGCCTGACCGGGCTCGTCGCTCCAGAGCCCGTCACAGCGGTCGAACACCGTCCCGGGCGTGAGGATCCCGCGGGGCTCGGCCTGCCGCACCTCCGCGCCGTGGTGCTGCCAGGCCATCGTCGCGGAAGCGGCGTCCGCGTCCACGGCGTCGCAGGCCCGGCGCCGGTTCTCGACGACGTTCAGCGGGTCGTCGTCGGTGAGCGCGCCGAGGTTCAGCGACTCGAATGCGCCGCCGCTGATCCCACCGACGCGGGTCGTGAACGCCACGACGTAGCGGTCGTACTCCCAACGAATCACCCGGCGATCAGCTCCCGGGCCGCCGCCAGCTCGGAGTCGCGCCCGTCCAGCTCGCCGTTGAGCTTCCGCCTCCGCAACTCGGCGAGGATCTCCCCCACTCGCGGCGACTCGTCGAGCCCAAGCTCGGCGAGGTCGGCACCGCTCACCTCGAGGCGAACGTCTCGGAGGCGCTCGAAGTAGGCGTGCAGCGGGGGGAGGTCGGCCAGCCCGAGCGCGAACAGCGGCGCGTCCGGCGCGAACGGCTCCGCCAGTGCGACCACCTCCGCCGGCTCGGCGCCCTTCTCGAGGCGCTCGACGAGCCGTGGCCCGACGGTGACCGCGGCCGCGATCCGCTCGGCGTCGCGGCGGCGAACCTTCAGGCGCTGCAGCCACTCGTAGACCTCGTCGGGCGGCAGACGTCGTGCAAGCGCCGCGAGGCCGAGCCTCCAGGAGGGAATCGCGAGGCCATAGCGGTCCCGGAGCGCCGTGAGGCGGCGGAGCAGCTCGACTGCCTCGTCGTCGGCCGCGAGGTGCGGGTGGATTGCTCGGTCGGCTCCGAGCTCGGCCAGTCGCGGAATCGAGTGGTCGAGCTCGCCCTCCTCCAGCAGCGCGATCAGCTCGTCGCGGAGACGGGCGGACGAAAGGTCGCCGACAAGGCCCATCTCGATCGTGCCGCGAGCGAGTCGCAGCGTGTGTTCGTCCATGCGGAAGCCGTAGCGGTTCTCGTAGCGAATCGCCCGGAAGATTCGCGTCGGATCGTCGATGAAGGAGAGGTTGTGCAGGATGCGGACGGTCTTCGACTCGAGATCACGCCGCCCGGCAAAGGGGTCGACGAGTCGGCCGAGGTCGGCGCCTTTCAGCGAAACGGCCATCGCGTTGATGGTGAAGTCGCGGCGGAAGAGGTCCTCGCGGATCGAAGCGTGCTCGACGGTCGGCAACGCGGCCGGCGCGTCGTAGAACTCCGTCCGCGCGGTGACCACGTCGACCCGCTGGTCGTCGCCATAGATCACCACCGCGGTGCCGAACTTCTCGTGGGCCCGCACGCGCCCGCCGACCGCGTCCGCCAGGGCCTGGGCGAGCGCGATCGCGTCGCCTTCGACCGCGATGTCGACGTCGAAGCTGCGCTCCCCGAGCAGGATGTCGCGCACGGTTCCGCCCACGAGGTAGACGCCCTCGAAGGGCTCCGAGACCGCGGCCACCGCCTCGAACACGGGCTGAAGCCGGTCGAGCCGTGCGAGTTGGTCCGTCAGCATCGGGCCGGGACGCTCCGTCGGTGCGGCCCGCGCGCCGAGCGCGCGGAGCAGATCGCTGCGGGTGACGACGCCGACGACGCGCTCGTCCCGCAACACGGCGACGCGGTCGTCGCCGCCGGCGAGGAGCCGCTGCAGCTCGGCGAGGGGAGTCGCCTCGGTGCAGGTCGCGACGCGGGAGCTCATGATCCCCTTGACGGGCGCGTGCGAGAGGCCGTGGCCTACGGCGCGGTCGAGGTCCTCGCGGCCGACGACGCCGACAAGCCGGTCGTTCTCGGCGACGAGGATTCCGCTCTGGCCGTAGCGCTGGCAGGCGACGAGCGCGTGGGCTACGGTCTCGTCGGGCCCGACCAAGCGGGCGGGGCTCGACATGATCTCCACGGCGGTGCGCGGCTCCCGCGCCGCGCTCGGCAGCCCTTCGAGCAGCCGTTCGCGCGCTTGTTCGAGCCCGCCCTTGAAAATCGCCGAGGCCGCCTCGCGGTGTCCGCCGCCGCCCAGCAGCCCGGCGAGCGCCGCGGCGTCGACCTCCGGGGCGCGGCTCCTGGTGACGCAGAACACCCGCGCGTCCATTTCGACGAGCAGGACGAGCGCCTTGGTGTCCGTCAGCTCGACAACCTTGTGCGCGAGGTTCGAAACCCCGTCGACGTAGCTCGGCCACCCGAGCGCACCGACGAGGACCTCGACGCCGGCGAGCCCATGCGGACGCAGCACGGCCAGGACCGCCGACAGCAGCTCCCGCTCGTCCTCGTTGAGCGGCGTGTGCAGGAACTCCGCGAGCAGTTCCTGGCGCGCACCGTGACGGAGGCACCACGCGAGCGCCTCCGCATCGCGCTGGGTCGCTGTCGGGTAGGTCAGCGAACCGGTGTCCTCGTGGATCCCGAGCGCGAACGCGGTCGCCTCGAGCGCGGTCACGGCCAGTTCGCGTTCGGCGAGGATGCCGACGAGCGTCGTCGTCAGCGCGCCGTCCTCGGAGAGGACGGTGTGCTCGGGGCTCGCCCATTCCGGCGGCTCGCCTGCGTGGTGGTCGAAGACGATCTTCTCGACCTGCGGGTCGAGAGCGACCGGCTCGAGCTCCCCGAGCCGGCTCGCGTGGATTGTCTCGACGACGATCAACCGGCGGATGCCGCCGAGCTCGAGCCGCGCGGCCTCGACAAGGCCGAGTTCGTCGGCGTGCAGGCGGTAGAACTCGCGAACGTTCCGGTTCAGGGATCCGGCGAGGCAGCCGACGGCCTCCGGGTAGAGGCGTCGAGCGGCGAGCATAGCCGCGAAGGCGTCGAAGTCGGTGTTCCCGTGGGTCGCGATGACGGTCTCGGCCTGCATCCGTCCCATTCTGCCTCGGCACCGCCACGAAAGCGGTGCAATTTCGCCACATTCGCACGTGTCACACGCGAGGTTTTCCGGGTTACGATCGCCTCGGGGAGGAGGCCGGGCGAACCGTAGTCAGACCACCCGACGAGGTCTTACACGATCGCGACGGCCTCGATCTCGACCTTCGCGCCCGAGGGGAGCGCGGAGACCTCGATCGTGGCGCGCGCAGGCGGGATGTCGCCGACATGCCGAGCGTAGACCTCGTTCATCCCGGCGAAGTCGTTGAGATCGGCCAGGTAGACCGTCGTCTTGACGAGGCGGTCGAGGCCGCTGCCCGCAGCCCCCAGGATCGCCGCGAGGTTCGTGAACACCTGCTCGGTCTGCTCTCCGATCGAGTCGCCGACGATCTTGGCGTGATCGGGTCGCAGCGCGAGCTGCCCGGAGACGAACACGAAGCCGCCGGCCTTGATGGCCTGCGAGTACGGGGCGCCCTGGAACGGTGCGGGGGCATCCTCGGTGCGAACGGCGGTCTTGCGCTCCATCACTCCTCCTTTCGGCGAGGCCGGCAGCTTTGAGCCAGGGCGACTCCGAGCGCCTTGAAGATCGCCTCCAGCACGTGCTCGGGATCCGAGCCCTCGATGAGGCGAACGTGCAGCGTCAGTCCCGCGCCCTCAGCCAGCTCGCGCAGGAACGTGGCGACGATGTCGCTCGCGAGGCCCGCCACGCGGGCGTCGCTCAAGTCGACGTTCGAAACCACGAGCGGGCGGCCGGAGGCCTCGACCACGACGTGCGCCAGCGCCTCGTCCGCCGACACCGCGGCGGAGCCGTGACCCCGGCAGCGCCTCGCCCGAAGCGGATCGGCGAGCGCCCGTCCTAGCGCTCGCCCGGCGGCCGCGACCTCCGCCTCAGCCTCACCCGGAGCGATCTCGAGGACGAGGTCGAAGGAGGCGTACTCGGCGAAGAGGACGAGCAGATGGTCGAGCACGGGGAGCCCGCTGACCACCCTCGCGTCGCCGGAGCCGGCGACGTCCACACGGGCGTGAAGCCGGCCGGCCTCGTCGGCCTGACCCGTGCGAGCCACTACGCCTCGACGCGCTCGATCCGCGCGCCGAGCGAGCGCAGGCGCTCGTCGATTCGCTCGTAGCCGCGGTCGATCTCGCCGATGTTCCCGATCGTCGAGGTGCCCTCGGCGCACAGCGCGGCGAGCAGCATCGCCATGCCCGCGCGGATGTCCGGGCTCGACATCTGCTGTCCGTAGAGCCTGGCCGGGCCGGTGACGACGGCGCGGTGCGGGTCGCAGAGGATGATCCGGGCGCCCATCGAGGCGAGCTTGTCGACGAAGAACAGCCGGCTCTCGAACATCTTCTCGAAGATCAGAACCGTCCCTCGCGCCTGAGTCGCAACGGTCACCGCGATCGAGGTCAGGTCCGCGGGGAAGGCGGGCCAGGGGCCGTCCTCGATCTTCGGGATCTGGCCGCCGAGGTCGTCTCGGATCACGAGCTCCTGGTTCGGTGGGACGCGCAGGCTCGAGCCGTCGATCTCGACGTGGACCCCGAGACGCTCGAACGTCGGCAGGATCGGCGCCAGGTCCTTGGGCTCGATGTCATCGATGGTCACGTCCCCACCCGTCACTGCGGCCAGCCCGACGAAGCTGCCGACCTCGATGTGCTCCGGGCCGATGCGCCACTCGCCGCCGGAGAGACGGTCGACCCCTCGGATGCGCAGCACGTTGGACTCGAGCCCCTCGATCTCCGCGCCGAGCGAGACGAGGAAGCGGCAGAGGTCCTGGATGTGCGGCTCGCAGGCCGCGTTCCCGATCACCGTCTCGCCGGACGTCAGCGAGGCGGCCATGACCGTGTTCTCGGTCGCCATCACGCTCGCCTCGTCGAGGAAAATGTGCTTGCCGCGGAGGCCGTCGGTGCGGAGCTCGAAGCGCGCTCCGATGTCGATCTCCGCGCCCAGCTCCGCGAACGCATGGATGTGCGGGTCGAGCCGGCGCCGCCCGATCACATCTCCTCCGGGCGGCGGCACGACGGCGTGGCCTCCGCGGGCGAGGAGCGGGCCTGCGAGCAAGAACGACGCGCGGATCCGGCTCGCGAGCTCGGTGTCGAGCTCGTGCGACGCCAGCTCCGAAGCCTGGACCCTGAGCTCGTTGTTGCCGGTCCACTCCACGTCGGCGCCCAGCTGCGCCATCAGCGCGATCATGGTCTCGACGTCACGGATGCGCGGCACGTTGTGCAGGACGACCGGCTCGCTCGTCAGCAGGCACGCGGCCAAAATGGGGAGCGCGCCGTTCTTGTTTCCCGCGGCGGTCACGCGCCCGCTCAACGGTGTCCCGCCGTCGATCACGAACGACTCTGCGACTGCTTCGCTGACGGCTGTCTGGGCCATCGGAGGGGGCTATCCTAGCGGCGCCGTGGAGCCCACCCGAGAGCGCGCCTGGGAGACCCTCACCCGCTACACCAAGAGCGAGGCGTTGCTGCGCCATGCGCTCGCCGTCGAGGCCGCCGTCGGCGCCTACGCGCAGCGTTTCGGAGAGGACGAGGAGTTCTGGCGCGTGACGGCTCTGTTGCACGATTTCGACTACGAGATCCACCCCACGCTCGACGAGCACCCACAGGAAGGAGCGTCGATCCTGCGTGAGGAGGGGTATCCGGAAGAGGTGATCGAAGGCGTGCTCTCGCACGGCTCTCACCTCGGCCTACCCCGCGACACGGCGCTGAAGAAGACGCTCTTCGCCTGCGACGAGCTGGCCGGCTTCGTCCACGCATGCGGGCTCGTGCGACCCGACGGGATCGAGACGCTCGAGCCCAAGTCGGTGAAGAAGAAGCTGAAGCAGCCGTCGTTCGCGGCAGGCGTGAACCGGCAGGACGTCTACGAGGGCGCCGAGGAGCTCGGCGTCGAGCTCGACGAGCACATCGCGTTCGTGGTGGGCTCGATGCGTCCGATCGCCGGCGAGCTCGGCCTCCGAACCGGCTGAGGCTCCGCTTACGGTGCCGACCTCAGTACGCGCGGGCTCTGCCCGTACGTCCGTCTGAATCGACTGGTCGACCCGCCGGACGGCAGTTCGAGCCGCGCTAGGGCAAGGCCTCGACGAGGCGCTCGAGGTCCTCGTCCGTCGTCCACCAGCCGCACGAGACCCTCAACCAGCCGAGCGGCGGAATGTCGCGAACGACCACGCCCTGCGCATAGAGGCGCTTGACGAGCTCGCCGGAGTCGCCCTCGACCCGGAACGAGACGAGCGTCGCCTGCCCCTGCGCGGTCACGACCTCCGCCTTCTCGGCCACGAGCTCGCGGCAGCGCGCCGCCATCTCGGCGGCCCGTTCGAAGCGGCCTTCGGGCGCGGCGTCGATGGCGGCGTCGAGCCCGGCCAGCGACGGGGGCGGCGTCCACCCAGAGTCGAAGCGCTTGGCGCCGGCCCGCGGCGTGAAGTGGCCGGTCGGCTCGTAACCGTCCTGCGAAAGGTAGCTCGGTGCGACCACCGTCAGCGAGTCGGCCTCGCGCACGGCCAGCCCCCCCATCCCGTCCGGGCCGCAGAGCCACTTCTGGCACGAGAACGCGTAGTAGTCGACCTCTCGCGCGTCCACGGGGATCGCGCCGACCGACTGCGCGCCGTCGACGAGGAGCGGCAGGCCGGTTCGCTCCTTTAGCTCATCCACGGGGAAGCGATTTCCGCTCATCCAACACACGTGCGAGAGTGCGAGCAGGCGGGTCTTCGGCGTCACCTCACCGAGCAGCACCTCGAGCGCCTGCTCCGGCGGCAGCTCGCGCGCCGGCGCAACGCGCACCTGCGCCGGGGAGGCGGCGAGGGCTCCCAGGAGCCCGAAGTGCTCGCCGTCGGTCGTCAGGATCTCGTCGTCTGCAGCGAGAGCCAGGCCGGAGAGGACGATGTTGCAGCCGTTCGTGGTCGAGGTGGTGAGCGAGACATCGGTCTCCGGAACGCCCACCGCGGCCGCGAGCTTCGTCCTCACGCGCTCGCGCAGCCCGAGTGCGCCCGAGAAGTAGTCGGCACCGCCCCGTCCCTCCTCGAGGTCGAACTGCTCCTGGGCGATCATCGCGTCGATGGTCGGGCGCGCGAGAGGGCCGTTGGTGCCCGCGTTCAGGTAGGCGAAGCGCTCGAAGACGGGGAACTTCCCGCGGGCTTCGTCGATGGTCATTCGATCGTCACCTCCACCGGTGCATGGTCCGACAGCAGACGGCCGTCGAGTCTCCTGCGCTCGTCCGGCCAGCGCTTTGCGTGCCCCGAGGACGCGCTGCGAACGAGGATCTGGTCGATTCCGGAGATCGGCCGCGAGAAGCCCCAGGCCGGGCTCGTCAGCTGCTCCATCGTCTGCGAGCGTTCGCGGATAACGTTGAAGTCGCCGGCCAGGACGAGGGTCTCGCGGGGCTCCGCGAAGCTCTCGGCGAAGACCGAGGCCCGCAGCAGCTCGGAGTCCGGTACTCGCCAGTCGGGCACGCTCGAATCGTGCAGGTTCGCGATCGTCAGGTGGCGTTCGCCCGCGGCGCAGCGGACCGCATGGCAGACGCGTCGCTCCTTCCCCCATGCGAGCCGAATTCGCGGCTCGAGCTCGAGCTTTCGCCCCTGGAGTCGTCGGAAGCCCGGTGGGTTGAGGACGATCGAGTCGCTCCCGAGCGGCCGCAGCCCGGATCCGAGCAGGATCGCGTTCGCCTGCCCGGCCACGGCTGAGCGGAAGAGCCCGTGGTGGAGCTGCGTGATCAGGCGCCCCAGCTCCGCGCTTCCGAGCAGGGGACGAGCGGCGACCGCACCGAAGGACTGCATGTCGCTCCAGTCGTCCAGATGGCCCAGCGCCCAGACGGGCAGCTCCTGGAGGCAGAGCACATCGGGGTCGTCTTCGGTTGCGAGCTGCACCATCTCCCTGAGAAAGCTGCGCCGCTCCGGAGGACTCGCGTTGCCGTGGAAGACGTTCCAGGTGCGGACGAGCAACGCCACGAGCGGGCTAGTGTAAGCCGGTGCTTCGGAGACGGCGCTTCGTCGAGGTCATCGCTCGCCAGCTCGATCTGTTCGTCCGCGACCAGCTACAGCTGCTCGAGGCCTGCGACCAGGCCGAGCGCGCGTACGAACGGGCCGACCGGGACGACGCCGAGGAGCGGTTCGGCGACTACCAGGATCTCGTCGAGACCGGGACGGAGATCCTGGCCGACCTGCGCGACAACTTCGCCTCGTCGCTGGACGACGATACCGCGGAGGAGTACGAGGCGGAGTTCAACCGTGCGGTCGCCAAGCGTCTGCCCCGCTTCGCCCTGGAGATCGAGAACCGCTGACGTTCCTGGCCGGCCAAGGCCCGGCTTGCCTCCTTTGCCAGCGCCGCCCCAGGGAACGTCAGTACCTAGCCGAGTCGCGCCGCGAAGCCACCGACGATCGCGCCGTAGGCGACGTGGGCGAGCAGCGTCCAGAGCGCCGTCCGGCGCCCGTAGTTCATCAGCAGGAACCCGGGCGGCTCGAGCAGCGGCGTCTCCTCCGCGTCGGTCCACGGCGTGCCCATGCGTGGGTGAATCGCCGGTAGAAGAACGGTCACGAGCGCTCCGCCGGCCAGGCCCGCGTGCACGACTCCCAGGGCGGCGCCGAACAGCCAGCCAGCGTGCGAGACGCTGAGGAAGATCAGGTAGTAGGCGAACGCGAACAGGAGCCCGTTCGTGAAGTGGATTGCGTAGCCGAGCACGCTCGCCGGGCCGCGGCGGTCGGTGAACACGGTGCCCAGCAGCAGCGGGAGATCCATCCGCGTCCAGCCGAGCTCCTGCGCGAACCGCAGCATGCTGGTGAGGACGATCGTGCCCACCACGCCGCCGGCGAGCGCGCCCCAGAGCGTCACGCCACGCGCCTTCCGGACTCGGCATCCGCAAGCGAGAGCGCCGCGTTGATCAGGGCGAGGTGCGTCAGCGCCTGCGGGAAGTTCCCGAGGAACTCTCCGCTGTGCGGGTCGATCTCCTCTGAGAAGAGCCCGACGTCGTTCGCCAGGCCGACGAGCTCGTCCATCAGCGAGTGCGCATCCGCGAGCCTTCCGACTCGGGCGTACGCGTCCACCAGCCAGAACGAGCAGGTGAGGAAGGAACCCTCGTCGCCGGAGACGCCGTCCTCGCCGAGATAGCGGTACACGTAGGCCCCGTGCCGCAGTTCCCGGTCGATCGCCTGGATGGTGCGGCGGATCCGGTCGTCGCTCGGCTCGCCATAGTCGAGCAGTGCCAGCGTCAAGAGGCTCGCGTCGAGCTCACGAAGGTCGGAGGCGCGCACGTAGCTACGCCGCTCGTCGTCCCAGCCCTGCTCGTCGATGAAGGCACGAACCTCGTTCGCGGCGGAGCGCCAGCGGTCTCTGCGGTCCGGAATCAGTCCTTTCGCCGCGAGCGCACCCGCCCGGTCGAGCGCGACCCAGCAGAGCGCCTTGGACTGGATGAAGTGGGTCGGCTCGCTCCTGACTTCCCAGATGCCGTTGTCGCGGTCGCGCCAGTGCTCGGTGACGTAGTCGGCGATCTTGGCGACCTCCTTGCCGGTGTCGCCGTCGAGCCGGCCGACCTCACGGGCGTAGAGCCAGATCGCCTCCAGCACGGCGCCGTAGATGTCGAGCTGCACCTGGGCCGAAGCGCCGTTGCCGATTCGCACCGGCGCCGAGCACCGGTACCCGGCGAGCTCTGGAAGCTCGCGCTCGGGGGCGTGCACCGAGCCATCGATCCGATACAGGACCTGCAGGCGCGGTTGGGTGAGGCGCGAGGCATGCATCAGCCACCAGAAGAAGGCGTGCGCCTCCTCGTGGAAGCCGAGTCGAAGCATCGCGTCGAGCGTCCAGCTCGCGTCGCGCAGCCAGGTGAAGCGGTAGTCCCAGTTGCGCTCTCCGCCGATCCATTCCGGCAGGGACGCGGTCGGTGCGGCCACGATCGCCCCGGAAGGCGCGAATGTCAGCAGCTTCAGCACGAGCGCGCTGCGCACGACCGCGTCGCGCCAGGGGCCCTCATACAGGATCCGACTTGCCCATTCGGGCCAGAAGCGGGCCGTGCGCTCGAGCCGCCGCTCGGAGTCGTCACGGCCCGGGATCACCGCCGGCTCCTTGTTTGCCGCGGCCAGCGAGAGAAGCGCGCTCTGGCCCTCGCCGAGCCGGAGCTCGCCGGTGACGGCGCCGTTCTCCAGCCGTCCCTCGCCCGCGTCGCAGAGGCCGAGCGCGATCGCGTCGGCACCTGCGTGGGCGAACCAGCGGTCCGCACGGCGCTCGATCCTCGTCTCGACGCGGCCGTAGCCGAAGCGCGGCTCGAAGGTCCACGTGAGCGGCACGGTGCCTGCGAGCGCGTCGACCTTGCGCACGAGCTCGCGCATCGGCGAGATGCGCGTGATGTCGGTGAGGGTCATCGCGTCGGTGACGCGCACGCT
Source organism: Gaiellaceae bacterium (assembly GCA_036265535.1). Classification (GTDB taxonomy): domain Bacteria; phylum Actinomycetota; class Thermoleophilia; order Gaiellales; family Gaiellaceae; genus AC-32. The sequence continues at coordinate 53,077 of DATAOV010000005.1, forward strand.
GCCCTCCGAGGTCGTGAACGTCGTCTCGAGCACGTTGGAGGCTCGCTGGTACCGGCGGGCGGCCTCGAACGGTGCCGTCGGCTCGAGTCGGAACGAGCCCCCGCGTTCGGCGTCCAGGATCCTCGCGAAGACGGTCGGCGAGTCGACGTTCGGCAGGCAGAGCCAGTCGATCGCGCCGTCGCGCGCGATCAGGGCGCCGGTCCGGCCGTCCCCGACGATCGCGTAGTCGCGGATCGGCGCGTAGCCGTCGATGCGCTCCACGGCGGCGATTCTGCCCTGTGTGGGTCAGCGGTGGCCGAAATGATGCGCAGCGGGAAGCGAGCCGAAGACGTCCGCGTCGTCGGCGCAGCGCCGGGCGAGCGGGCTCAGCGAGACGAGCTCTCGGACGAGGACGTTGCGATTCCTCCCGTAGCGCTCGAAGCGCCCGCGCGCCAGCAGCAGCGGTTCGGCCCGCACCAGCGCCCTGAACCGCTCGTAGACCGACGGAGGCACGATCAGGTTGACCTGGCCGAACTCGTCCTCGAGCAGCATGAAGACGACGCCGTTCGCGGTCGCAGGCCGCTGCCGGGCCACGGCCATTCCCGCCACCGACACCGAGCGACCGGTGCGCTCCTCCTCCAGCTCCCGGCTCGAGAGCGTCCCGTCCGGCAGGTGCGGCCGCAGCAGCTCCAGCGGGTGAACGCCGACCGAGAGGCTCGTCGTCCGGTAGTCGGCGAGCATCCGCTCCCACGCGGTGTGCTCCCGAAGGGCCGGCGTCTCGGCGGTGGGATCGAGCGGCAGTGCGAGCTGCCGTTCGGCGCCGCCGCTCCCGGGCACCGTCTGGGCCCGAGGCGCCAGCCCGAGCTCCCAGAGGAGCGCCCGCCGGCCGCCCTCGAATGAGTCGCACGCGCCCGAGGCCACGATCGCCTCGAGCCGCGGCCGGTCGAGCGCGCTTCGCTGTGCAAGCTCCCTCACCCCACCGAAGGGGCCGCGCCGATCCCGCTCGGCCACGAGCGCCTTCGCCTCCTCCTCGCTCAGCGAGCGCACGTACTCCAAGCCGACCCGTACCGCCTCGCCCTCCAGCCCGCACTCGGCGCGGCTGAGGTTCACGTCGGGAGGGCGCACCTCAACCCCGCGCCGCTGCGCGTCGCGCACGAGCGACGAGGGCGGATAGAAGCCCATCGGCTGGGCGTTCAGGAGCGCGCACAGGAACTCGGCCGGATAGTGGTGGCGCAGCCACGCCGACTGGTACGCGAGCAGCCCGAACGCCGCCGCGTGGGACTTGGGGAAGCCGAAGGCCGCGAACCCGTTCAGCTTCAGGAAGACCGCCTCCGCCGTCTCCCGGTCGACCCCGCGACCGAGCGCACCAGCGACGAAGCGTTCGTGAAACGCCTCGACCGCCTCCTTGCTGCGCTTGCGGCTCATCGCGCGCCGCAAACCCTCCGCCTCGCCGACGGAGAAGCCGGCGAGGGCGATCGCGACCGCCAGCACCTGTTCCTGGAAGACGACGACCCCGAGCGTCTCTCGAAGCGGCTCCTCCAGCAGCGGATGGTCGTAGGGCGGCACGAACTCCGGGCTCTCGCGCAACTGCTGGCGGTTGTGGATGAACGGGTGGACCGCGCCGCCCTGGATCGGCCCGGGACGCACGAGCGCGACCTGGATCGTCAGGTCCTCGAGGTTCTCGGGGAGCGTGCGCAGGAGCGACTGCATCTGCGCGCGACTCTCGATCTGGAAGACGCCGACGGTGTCCGCGCGCTGGATCTCGCCGTAGACGACCTGGTCGTCGAGCGGGATCCGCGAAAGGTCGATCGTCTTGCCGTGCAGGTGTGCGATCTGCTCGACGCAGTCCTCGACCGCCGAGAGCATCCCGAGCCCGAGCAGATCGATCTTCAGGAAGCCTGCGTCGGAGCACGAGTCCTTGTCCCACTGGCAGATCTGTCGCCCCTCCATTGCGGCCGGCTGGACCGGGACGAGCTCGACGAGCGGCCGCGTCGAGATGACCATCCCGCCGGGATGTTGGGAGAGATGGCGCGGCAGGCCGCCGATCTCACCGCACAGCTCGATGAATGCCCGCCAGCGAGGCGACTCGAGCTTCGCCTCGCCGTCGGGCAGTTGCGCCAGCTCCTCACGCACCCGCCGAGGGCTGCCGTCGGTGAGCCGCGCCAGCCGCTCCAGCTCGGCGAAGGGCAGGCCGAGCGCCTTGCCGACATCGCGGATCGCGCCGCGCGCGCGGTAGGTTGCGAAGGTGGCGACGAGCGCGGAGTGCTCGCGTCCGTAGCGTTCGCAGACGGCGACGATCAGCTTCTCGCGGATGTCGCGCGGGAAGTCGAGGTCGATGTCGGGCACCGAGACGAGCTCGCGGTTCAGAAACCGGCCGAGCGAGAGGCCGGCGTGGACCGGGTCGACGTGCGAGAGCCCGGTCAGGTAGCAGACGATCGAGCCGACCGAACTCCCGCGGCCTCGGCCAGGCGGCAGCACGTTGCGCGCCAACGAGCCACCGCGCACCTCGAGCGCGCATTCGCGCGCCAGCTCGAGCACCTCCCAGTGCAGGAGGAAGAACCCGGCCAGTCCGAGCTCGTCGATCAGCTTCAGCTCCTCGCCGAGCCGTTGCCGGGCGCGGCGCTTGAGGCCGTTCGCGCCGCCGTAGCGCTCCTCGAAGGCGCGGTCGCAGACGCGGGCGAGCTGCCTGATCGCCGGCTCACCCATGTCGGAGAAGTCCGGGTAGCGGTAGCCCAGGTCCTTGGTCAGGTCGAACTCCAGGCGAGCCGCGAGCTCGCCCGAGCGCTCCACGGCATCGCGGTCGAGCGGAAAGCGCTCCGTCGGCTCGTCGGGCGGGCCGAGGACGGCTTCGCGGTTGCCGCGCCGCTCGGCCTCGCAGCCGTCGAGGGAGGTTCGGTGGCGAACCGCGACCAGCACGTCCTGGAGCGCGCTCCTGCGCAGGTGGTGCGCATGTGCATCTCCGGTCGCCACCGTCTGGACGCCGAGCGTCTCGGCCAGGTCGCGCAAGGCGGCGTTGCGGCGTTCGTCGCCGCGCTCGTACGGGCGCTGGAGCTCGACGAAGAAGCGCTCCCGCCCAAAGGCGCGCGCCAGAGCCGCCGCGCCGTTCGGATTGCGAACGGCGAGCCCGTGCCGCGCGCAGCCGGAGAGACAGACGAGTCCGTCGTTCAGCTCGGCGAGCAACGCCGGCCCGAGCGCGGGCGGGGCAAGCTCGGGTCCGTCGCGCGTGTGCGCATGAGCGGCCGTCAGCAGCCGGCAGAGGTTCGCGTAGCCCTGCGTACTCTCGACCAGCAGCGTCACGTGCGAGCCGTCGTCGAGCGTCACCTCTGCTCCGGTGATCGGCCGCACCCCGAAGGCCTTTGCCGCGTGCGCGAACTCGAGCGAGCCGTAGACGCCGTCGTGGTCGGTCAACGCCAGCGCCTCGTAGCCCAGCTCGGCCGCCCGGGCCGCGAGCTCTTCCGGCAGCGAGGCACCGTCGAGAAACGAATAGGCTGAATGGGCGTGGAGCTCGACGTACACCGCCCGCTGCTCCTAGTGTCCCTTCCAGCAATCGTGCCCAGGGTCTCGGCCGCTAGCACCAAGCCAGAAGCCGAACTCGACCGCGGCGCAGGCCGGCAGCCTGCGCAAGGGTGGACTCTGGCGCAGCGTGATAGCGGGTGAGATACGGGCGTTCATTGCTGGGAGGGACGCTTGCGCCCGGCGAGGGCGAGACGGTCACCGACCGCCCGGAGCGGACGCTGCGGATCCTCGCCGAGATGGAGCAGCTGATCGTCACGTGGTTCCGCTACGAGCCGGGCGAGGTGGGCCCCGACCCGCACATCCACCGCTGGCACACCGACGCGTTCTACCTCCTCGAGGGCGAGCTCGAATTCACGCTCGGGCCTGACCTGCAGGCGACCGCCGCCAGGCCGGGAACATTCGCCGCGGCGCCGCCGGGCGTCGTCCACACCTTCCGCAACGCGAGCGGCTCGACCGCGATCTTCCTCAACGTCCACGCGCCGTCGATGGGCTTCGGCGACCACATCCGCGGCCGAATCAAGGATTTCGACCAGCTCGATCCGCCTCCTGACGGCGGTCGCGCGCTCGAGGACGCGGTCCTCAGCGGCCCGGGAGACGGCGAGCGGATCGAGGGCCGCTCGACCACGATCGTCAAGGCCGGTGGGAGCGACTGCGACGGGCAGCTGGCGGTGTACGAGACCGTCCTCCCCGTCGGCAATTCCGGCCCCCCGCTCCACCTGCATCGCAACACGGCCGAGACGTTCTTCGTCCTGGACGGCACGTTCGAGTTCACCCTCGGTGACGAGCGCGCGTCGCTCGAGCCTGGCTACTTCGCCCTCGTTCCGCCGGGACTGCCCCACACGTTCGCCAACGACGGTGAGGTGGAGGCTCGCTGCCTCACCATCACCGGCCCTGCGGGTGTCGAGGCGTTCATCCGCGAGGCTGTGCGATCGGACGGCGCAGACCTCGCCGACCTCGGCGCCCGGCACGACACGTTCCTCCAGAGCTGAATGAGGGCAACAGGGGCTCACGTCCCCCGCTGGCTGAACCAGCGGCCCACCTCCTCGTCGTGGAACACGACCGCCCGCTCGCCCCCCGCGAGCACGACGTCGAAGTAGCGGCGGCTGACCGGCTCGTCCGTCCACCAGCGGTCGACCACGCGCCACTCCTCGCGGACGAGCGCCACCGCAGCGCGATTTACCGAGCGAGGCGCCCCGTCGAGATGAGACTCGACCAAGGCCGGCTGCGGCTCGTTTATTCGTCGCACCGGCAAAGCCGGCACGACTCCTCTGGTCGGCGTCGCAAGCGAGCGCCTTAGTCGTCGCGCGGAACGAGCAGTGCTCGTTGCTCTGGCAAGCGCGACCACGGCGCGACCTCGACAACGGTGCAAACCGACCCGGAACCGGTTCCGACGCGAACCTGACGGAGGCCTTCACGCAGGTGCGTCCGCAGCTCGTCACCCTCGGGCCGCACGAGCTCGAGCTGCTGGCCCGTGGATTCCGCCAGCACGAGGGCCTCCAGCCTCAGCATGACCACGGGCGCCGGCAGGTCGAGCAGCTTCGGCGCCAGGGCCGCGCGCAGCCGGGCCGGCTCGGCGGTGGCGTCGCGAAGTGTGATCGTGCGCCGCCACGAGCCGCCGCCGACCAGACGAGCCGAGAGCGCGAGCTTCCGCGGCGCCCGGCCTCCCCGCTCCGGCCGCGCGAGCAGTCGGTCGAGCAGAACTCCGAGCGAGCGCCGCAGCGTCAGCTCGTTGCCGACCGCTTCCGGGAACTCGATGGTCTCCCCCAGCTCCGCCGCGGGCCTCCGCCCGCGCACGCGCGTGTTCGAACCGCCTCTCGCCAGGCTCCAGGCGCGCCGGCCGTCCGGCCCCAGACGTTCGGCCACTGCGCCGCCCGGCAGCCCGGCAAGCTGACCAAGCTTCTTGACCCCCAGTTCCGCGAGCTCCTCGCGCCGGCGTTCCTCGACCGGCAGGAGCTTCAACGGCAACGGGGCGAGGAACTCGCGCGTTCGCTCGTCGGAGACGACGAGCGCCTGGCCCGAGCGAGCCACGTTCGTGGCGGCGAGCGCGGCGAACCTGCGCCCTGCGGCACCGATGCGCGCATCCCAGCCCGCGCCGACCGCGGCCAGCGCCCGCTTGAGCGCCGGCTCGAGCCCGCCGTAGAGCCTCTCGACCCCACGAGTGTCGAAGTACGCGCAACCGGGCGTTGCAGGGTCGACCGCGAAACCCGCGTCCTCGAGGCGTCGCACGATCTGCTCCCACCCCTCCTCGGCCGTGGCGGGATCGCGGTCGACGAGCTGAAGCGACGGACACGTCGCCAACGCCTCCCCGAGCCGCATCCCCGGCTCCACTCCTGCAGCCTCGGCTGCAGCCGTCACCGGTCCGAGCAGCGGCTCCGACCCGGGCTCCGGCGCGAGCGCGGCCGGTCCGAGCGCCAGTCGCGGCCGCTCACGCAGCGCGGCGCGCAGTTCGAACCCTGGGATGACGAGGCAGGCGATCATGGGAACGTATGTTCTACACGAACACACGTTCCTCTGTCAAGTCGACGACTAGCGCGGGCCGAACGTCACCGTCAGCCAGCCCGTGTTCGGGGCACGGTCGCGCTTGCGGTACAGGCTCATGACGGCCAGGCGCAGCTTCTTGGGCGACGGTGTCCCCTCGGGGAAGAGCACGTCGACCGGGTGCGTGAAGGACGCGCTCGAGGGGGTCGGGCGCGACACCGGCACCGGCTCGAATGCCTTGCCCTCCCCCGTGATCCAGACGAACAGACCGCCGCGGTAGACGATCCGGCCCGTGTAGTCGGTCTTGCCGTCGCCGTTGACGTCGTAGTAGACGCTCAGCGCATTGAGGGCCGCCCGCGGACCCGAGCGGTCGTTACCGCCGCTCCGCAGCAGCCTCGACGCCCAGGGACCGTAGGTCGAGACGGTCAGTCGTAGCAGCGAGCCGTCCTGGACCGCCTTGACGCTGCGCAGATCGAGCTTCCCGCCCACGTCGTTGGGGTCGCCCGCGATCGCCCCGGCCGGCACGAGGAGCAGGGCTGCGACGGCGAGCACTCGCACGACGGAAGCTTAGTGCCGACGAGGCAGCGGGTGCGGGGCTCGCCTAGGCGACGATCTCGGCCGCGGGCCCGACCATCCGCGAGAAGCGCGGCACGACGTCGAGCACGCTCACCTGCGAGCACCAGGCGATGTCCTCCTCGAGGCCCGGAGGGCCGTACGTCCGCGCGTTGATGCCGTCGATCGCGTTCGGGAAGCGCTCGGCGACGACCGCCGACGCGACCGCCGAGTCCGTGCGCTCGGCCTCGAGGAGGTGCACGATCCGGCCGGCGCCGTACGCGTCGTCGATGGCGAAGACGCCCTTGTAGCCGGCGCAGAGGATGATCGTGTCGATCCCGCGCGCCCTCCCGGCGACGGCGTCCAGATTCAGCAGCGCCCCGAGCACGACCTCCTCGCACGAGGCGGCCGCGGCCACGATCGAGCGCGTGCCGTTCGTCGTCGAGAGGATCAGTGTCTCCGCGCGCGGCTCGAGAAACTCGCGAGGCGAGGCGCCCGCGTCGAATGCCCCAATCCGGTGCGCATCGCGCTCGCCGGCGGTGATCGCCGTATCGCCTAGCTCGGACCTGAGCACCAGTGCGTGCTCGATCTCGGCGCAGCAGAGCACCCGGCGATAGCCGGACGCGAGCGCCTGCGCGATCGTCGAGGTCGCCCGCATGACGTCGACCACGATCCCCAGTGGCGCGGCCGCCGCCTCGGCGGGTGTGAAAGCGACGTGACAGCGCACGAGGCCACTACGCTAACGGCCATGCCCGGGGCTCCGACCTGTTACCGCCACCCGGACCGGGAGACCTACGTCTCCTGCTCGGAATGCGGTCGCCCGATCTGCTACGAGTGCATGACCCCGGCGCCTGTCGGCCAGCGCTGTCCGGAGCACTCTGGCCGTCCCCAGGGCGTGCAGCGGATCACGAAGGGCGCGAGGCGAGGCGTCTTCGAGGGCAGCGGCGCGATCGTCACGAAGACGCTGGTCGCCATCAACATCGGCGTCTACGTAATCACGGCCGCGCAGGGAGCCGGGATCAACTCGCCGGGCGGCACCCTCTTCGGGAAGTGGGTGCTCTTCGGCCCGGCGGTGGCGAACGGCGACTGGTGGCGACTGATCACGAGCTCGTTCTTGCACGCGAGCCTGATCCACATCGCGTTCAACATGTACTTCCTCTGGTTCGTCGGCGCACCCGTCGAGATGGCGCTCGGGCGGGGCCGCTTCCTGCTCGTGTACATCGTCTCGGGGTTGGCGGGCTCCGCAGGCGCCCTCGTCTACACGCCGACCTCGCCGACGGTCGGGGCCTCGGGAGCGATCTTCGGGATCCTCGGCGCGGCGCTCGTGCTCGAGCGTCAGCGCAACTACGTGCTCGGCGGCTCCGCGCTCGCGCTCGTGGTGATCAACCTCGTCCTGAGCTTCGCGATCTCCGGAATCTCGATCGGCGGCCACATCGGCGGCCTGATCGGGGGTGCCCTCTGCACACTCGTCCTCTCGCACTTCGGCCGTGGCCACGCCGCCTACAGCCGCGTCGGGCTGTGGGGAATCGCGGGCGTCCTAGCCGTCGGCCTGCTCAGCATCGCGGTCGCCTACTGGCGCGTCCGCGGATACGCCTGAGGGGCGAGGACTAGCCCGAGCGCTCGACCCCGACCACGCGGTCGAGCTTGTCCCGCCAGGCGCGGTCGGTTCCATCGCCGCCGTCGACCCGGTCGGCGAAGCCGTCCCAGACGAAGAACGTGTCGTTGCCCGCGCCTCCGAAGAGCACGTCCCGGCCGTGGTCGCCCTGCATCTTGTCCGCGCCGGGGCCGCCGAACAGGAGGTCGTTGCCGTTGCCGCCGTTGAGGAGATCGCGGCCCGGCCCGGCCTTGAGCACGTCGTTGCCCCCGTTGCCGTCGAGCACGTCGTCGCCGCCGAGGCCGCAGATCACGTCGCGTCCCGGCGTCCCGAAGAGGAGATCGGGTCCCGGGGTACCGGTCATCGTGCAGGCCGTCGAGCTATGCACCGCGCCGTGCGCTCCGCGAACGAGGAAGAGCGAGACCGTCAGGAACAGGGCCGCGGTCGCCTTGATTCGATTCTCCTGGGGGTTCACGGCAGGACACCTCCGAGCTGCCGACACGGGGTTTCCCCGGGGAGATCGGCACCGAGCCCCGAAGCGACGATCCCTCGCTTGGGGCTCGGAGCCGTGCCTACGTCACGCAGGCCGGTTCGTGATGTGCACGTAGATCTTGTCGTTGCCGCACTCTTCGCGCAGCGCGACCTGGCCGCTCCGGCCTTCGCCCTCCCACGAGACCTCGGAGTCGTGCTCCTCGAGCTCGTCGAAGAGGATCTTGAAGCCTGATGCCTGGAGCTCTTTCTTGTACTCGTCGTGGGCGTCTTCGAGGCTTCCCTCGAAGTAGCCCTCCACGACGTCCGTGGGGCCCTGCGTCTTCTGCTGCGTGTAGGTGACGTTCTCGACCTGCGGGAAGCTCGCCGGGAGCTTCGGTGCCGCGGAGAGTGGCGATCCCGTGCAGGCTGCCTGGGCCTGCTCGTTGAGCTCGCCTTGGTTCGACGACTTATCGCCGCCTCCGCCGCATCCCGCAAGCGCCACGACGGCCAGTCCGAGCACGGCAAACCACGTGGCCTGCCTCATCCGTTGTCCTTTCCAGGATCCCCGGCGCGGGAGTATAGAAGCGGCTACCCGCCGGAGGTGACCGCTACGACGCCCGCCTCGCTCAGCGCCGCCTGCGCGGCCGCCAGCCGGGCGAGGGGCACCCGATAGGGCGAGCAGCTGACGTAGTCGAGCCCGAGGCCGTGGCAGAACGCGACCGACTCGGGCTCGCCCCCGTGCTCGCCGCAGATGCCGAGCTTCAGGTCGCCCTTGACACCGCGTCCGCGTTCAACCCCGATGCGCATCAGGTCTCCCACTCCGTTCTGGTCGAGCGTCTCGAACGGATTGCGCTCGAGCACCCCGTCTTCGAGGTAGCGCGTCAGGAACTTGCCCTCCGCGTCGTCGCGCGAGAGGCCGAGCGTCGTCTGGGTGAGGTCGTTCGTGCCGAACGAGAAGAAGTCCGCGTAGACGGCGATCTCGTCCGCCCGGATGCACGCGCGCGGAAGCTCGATCATCGTGCCGACGAGGTACTCGACCGTCTCGCTCTCCTCGTTCGCGGTCGCGACGGTGATCGCGCGCAGACGGTGCAGCTCTTCTGCGAAGCCGACGAGCGGGTGCATGATCTCGACGAGCGGCGCGGCCCCCGTGCGCTCTTCGACCGCCAGCGCGGCGCGGACGATCGCCCGCACCTGCATCTCGTAGATCTCGGGCCAGAGCAGCCCGAGCCGACAGCCGCGCGTACCGAGCATCGGGTTCGTCTCCCGCAGCGCCTTGATCCGCTCCCGCATGCGCTCGTCCTTTGCCTCCTCGAGCGGCGGCAGGAACTCGTGCAACGGCGGGTCGAGCAGCCGGATCGTCACCGGGAGGCCCGCCATCGCCTCGAAGATGCCCTCGAAGTCGGCCTGCTGGTGCGGGAGCAGCTTCTCGAGCGCGGAGCGCCGCTCGTCCTCGTTCGAGGCCATGATCATCTCCCGCACGAGGGGCAGGCGGTCCTCCGCCATGAACATGTGCTCGGTGCGGCAGAGGCCGATCCCCTCGGCGCCGAACTCGCGCGCCTTGGCGGCGTCGTCCGGGGTATCGGCGTTCGCGCGCACCTTCAGCCGGCGGAGCTCGTCGGCCCAGCCGAGGATCGTCTCGAAGTCCTCGTTGATCTGGGGCGGGACGAGCGAAACCTCCCCGATGATCACCTGGCCCGTGCCGCCGTCGATCGTCAGGGCATCCCCTTCGGCCAGCGGGTGGCCGCCGATGCTCAGCGTTCGGGCCTCGAGGTCGATCGTCAGGCCCTCGCAGCCGGCGACGCACGGCTTTCCCATCCCGCGGGCGACGACGGCCGCATGGGAGGTCATGCCGCCGTGGGCGGTCAGGATCCCGCTCGCCTGGATCAGGCCATGGATGTCGTCGGGCGTCGTCTCCCAGCGGACGAGGATCACGCTCTCGCCGGCGAGCCCTCGCTCCTCGGCGAGGTCGGCGTCGAGGACAATGCTGCCGCAAGCCGCCCCGGGCGAGGCGTTGAGGCCCTTGGCAGCGACCTCGAAATCGGCGGTCGGGTCGATCATCGGATGCAGAAGCTGGTCGAGTTGTGCGGGGTCGATGCGCGCGACGGCGTCGTCGCGTTCGATCAGCCCCTCGGAGGTCA
>DATAOV010000006.1:0-18868 GCA_036265535.1 Gaiellaceae bacterium
CGGCCCGGGAAGATGACCCTCGGCTGAGGTCACGGCACTGATGCGCCGATTTCGTCACGTCGAGGGTGGCAAGCGTGGGTTGGGCAAGCGTGCGGGAATGTCACCCGAGCCCTCGGCCCCCGGCTCGCGGCGTTCACACGGTGGCGGCAGTGAAATGATCCATCGACGACCAATCGAAGGAGAAGAGGATGGCAGTCTTGATGACCGCGCAGATTCCAGGCGGGACGAAGGAGATGATCGACGGCATGCGGCCGGTGCTCGATCACATCACGAGCGCGAAGGGGTTCATCGTGCACGGGAATGGCCCGAGCCCCGGCGGCTGGCAGGTGACTGAGATGTGGGACAGGCAAGCCGATTTCGAGGCGTGGTTCGAGACTTCGGTGAAGCCGGCGTTCCCAGAGGGTGCCCCGATGCCGTTGATCGCCTTCAACGAACTGAACGAGGTCGTGAAGGCCTTGCGGCACTGATCTTGCGCGAGCCCGAGGAGGTGAGCGGGAGCGGGCTCGCCTGGGCCAGCGTTCGGGAATGTTCCCTGACAGCTCTTACAGGCGTGGCAATTCCTACAGGCGTGATGTGGCAATTGGCGAGCCCGGCGGCCGGCTGCGGGATTGACGGCGCTCGCCCCTCTGTCCTCATCCTCTACGTCGTCAGTGTCCCCGATGCGAGGCGCTCGGCGACCAAGTCTGCCGTTTGCTCGGCTGTCTGGTGCTTCGTCATCTCGATCGCGTGGCGCTCAAGAGCGCCCAGATCGGAGAAGCCGTTCCAGAGCTGCTCGACCACCATAGCGTCCGGCAACCGGTTTGAACGTCGGCCCGCGGCTCGCTCGACGGCAACCGCGAGCGGTGGACGGAGCACTGCGTACGCCACGTCAAAGCCAGACGCATCAAGCGCGTCGCGCAGGGGCTCAAAGAACCACCCGGGGATGATGATCCCGTCAACGATGGTCTGGTACCCCGCCCTCCCATAACCGACCGCGACTTCGCCGATGATCTGCATTACCGTCTTGTTCTGCGCCTGAGACTCCGGTTTCCAAGGGTCGACATGTCCGCTCGCGATGAAGTGGAAGAAGCAGTCCGATTCGACGTGAACCGCTCGGTCTGCTCTCTCAGCGAGCAGGCGCGCGACGGTCGTCTTGCCCGAACCGGGCGCTCCCGTGAGGATGAGAATCGGTTCGGGGGAAGTGGACATGACGCGCCCAGTTTCACATCAAGCCTCTGGCGGCGGTGAGGCTAGACGGCAAGGTGGGAGAGCCTTCGCTGCAGCACCCCTGACAAGCGAGCACGCCCGGCCAAGAACGGGCCCTTTTCCCGGGCAGAGCCTGCTCGCCTGGGCCAGCGTGCGGGAATGTCACCCGACGAGCCCGACCTTCACGGCTCACGCGGTGATCCGATACGTGGAGTGCCACTGGGCCCACGCACCCGACCGACGTGCGAACAGGCTTCGCCTCGGGGCACGAAGTCCCACAGCTCGGGGTTTCTGCCCTGAATACAGTTCTGCGGGCAAGCCGCAGGACGACTGGGGAGCGCCCCGATGCTCGGGGCGCCTGCTCGATGCGACGCTGCTTACGACGAAGGAGGTGTCGGGGATGTCCAGCAGCGGGTTTCACCAGCGGCTGCCGGTCGAGAAACGGCGTCGCTTCGCAGTTGCGCCCACGACACGGCTCGGGAAGTGGGCAGTCGGCCTGGCGGTGGCGAGCTTCGTGCTCGGGATGGGCTGGCGGCTTATGGGGCCGGTGGGCGGGTTTCCGATGATCGTGGTCGCTCTGGCCAGCGGCGTCGTGGCGTTCCAGGCGATCTTCCGGGACGGAGAGCGAGCGCTCACGGTCTTCGCAGCGCTCGTGTGGTTCCTGATGGCCGCGGCGTTGCTCGTGGAACTTCTAATCGCCCTGGTCTTGACGCTCGCCTAGCGCTCTGTCCAGTAGGGCGCGTCACCTGACCAGGCGGCGGGATCGCGCCATGCGCCAGCGTGCATGTCACTGGAGCATTTGCCCTCCCCATCCACGTCGCAGGCCAACCGCGGCCGAACGCCGAGCTTGGGCACCCGGGCCGGTAGCCTCGGATGCGTGTCGCGCGCGTACGTCGTCTACATCGGCCTGCTCGCTGCGTTTTGGGGGGCCTCTTACATGTTCATCAAGGTCGCGAACCGCGATTTCGAGCCGGCGACCATGATGCTGCTGCGCCTGGTGATCGCCGCCTCACTGCTGCTGCTCGTGCTCGCGGCGCGGCGCGGGGTGCGGGCTTCCGTCGACGACATGCGCCGAGTCGGCTGGGCGGGCTTCGCCCTCGGTGTCGTCAACGGCGCGATCCCGTTCACGCTCATCGCCTGGGGCGAGAGGCACGTCGACTCGGGCGTGGCCGCGATCGCGAACGCGTCGATGCCGATCTTCGTCGTCCTGATCGCGCTGCTCTGGCAGCCGAGCGAGCGCGTGCGCGGGCTACGGCTGATCGGCTTCCTCGTCGGGCTCCTGGGTGTTGGCGTGCTCGCCGGAGTGCACCCCGAGGGCGGCTGGTGGGGCGCGGCCGGCACGCTCGCGGTCGTGGTCGCCTCGGCCTCCTATGCGGTCGGGAGCATCTGGGGGCAGCGGCTGATCGCCCGCACCAGCGGGTTGACGCTCGCCGCCACCACGATGATCGGAGGTGCGATCGTGCTGCTCCCGTTCGGCCTGTTGCAGCTGCCGTCCTCGACGCCCGGCTGGGAGGAGATCGGGTCGATCCTGGCCCTTGCCATCATCGGCACTGCGCTTGCGCAGATCATCCTCTACCGCGTCCTGCGCAGCGACGGCGCGGCGCGGGTCAGCCTCGTCACCTACCTCCTGCCGGTGACCGCCCTCTTCTATGGCGTCACACTGCTCGGCGAGCCGCTGACCTGGGAGGAGCTGGCCGGGATGGCGCTGATCCTCTCGGGCGTCGCGCTCGGCTCAGGCGCCGTGCGCTTCCCGCGCCGCGTGCCGATCGCCGCTCCGTCTCCGTGAGCGACGAGGTTCGGCTCCGGCGCGCGGAGCCCGCGGATGTGGACTTCGTGCTCGAGCTGATGACACACGACGACGTCGACCCGTACATGGCGGTGGTGCGACCTCGCGACCGCGAGGCGATCCTGGCCGAAATCAAGCGCTCCGAGGCCGAGCCGGAGGCCTACGGGCGGTTCGTGATCGAGTTCGACGGCCGGCCCGCCGGGCTGATGGGCTTCGAGGTCGCCAACCGCCGCAGCCGGATCGCGAACCTCGGCTCGCTCGCCGTGCACCCGGACTTCCGGGGCCGGAGGCTCGCCGACCGCGCCGCGCGGCTCTTCCAGCGGCACCTGCTCTTCGAGCTCGGCTACCACCGGCTCCAGCTCGAGATCTACGGCTTCAACGAGCGCGCGCAGCGCCACGCCGAGCGGGCAGGCTTCGTGCGCGAAGGCGTGAGGCGCAAGGCCTACGACCGCCACGGCGAGTGGGTGGACGGTGTCATCTACGGCCTCGTGCGAGAGGATCTGGAGCCGTGAGCTTCGGCAAGCACTGGGCGGAGGGGTACAAGCGGGCCTGGGAGGCCGACGAGCCCGACGCAGCGGCAGCGCTCTACCGGTCCGACTGCGTCTTCCGCTCGGCGCCCTTCCGCGAGCCGGAGCCGCCGATCGAGTACACACGTAGGGTCTTCCCCGAGGCCCGCGCGGAGGGCGTGCACTTCGGCGAGCCGGTCGAAGAGGGCAACCGCGCCTCCGTCGAGTGGTGGGCGACCCTCATCACGCCCGACGGCGACGAGCAGGCGCTCGCCGGCTGCTCGATGCTGCGCTTCGACGACGCTGGCTTGGTGGTCGAGTCCCGCGACTACTGGCACATGGAGCCGGGCCGGCGCGAGCCGCCCAAGGGCTGGGGGCGCTGAACCGGCATCCGCGAGTGCCTTGGCCGCCCGGTCGGCGCGAGCGACAATGGATCCATCGACGCGCAAGGGGAGGCTGAGGCTGGCGAGACCACCCGGACCGGGGGCAAGTTTCTCGAGCTCGAGCACGACGTCGCGCTGATCCTGGTCGAGACCGTCGGCGCCGCCGAGGCGTATCCGCGGCTCCTCGAGACGATCGCCACCTCGCTGGGATGGCAGTTCGGCGCGGTCTGGGAGGAGTCCCCGGCGCCGCATGCGTTCGTGCGTTGCGTCGAAGCATGGTGTGCAGATCCGGAAGGGCAAGGCGAGTTCGCCCGCCTCACGAAGGGGTTGACGCTGGCGCCCGGCTTCGGTCTGCCCGGCCGTGTGTGGTCGAGCGGCTCGCCCGTTTGGATCGGCGAGGTGCAGGTGGATCCCAACTTCCCCCGCGCGCAGGCGGCGCTCGAGGCCGGCCTCCACGCCGCGTTCTGCTTCCCGATCCGGACGGCGCGTGGTGTCGTCGGCGCGATCGAGTTCCTGGCCGACGAGCTGCGCGAAGCCGACGACGAGCTGCTGGCGACGACGGAGAGCCTCGGCAGCCAGATCGGGCAGTTCGTCGAGCGAAGCCGCGCCGAGGAGGCGATCCGTGAGCGGGAGGCTCGGCATGCCGCCATCTTCGACTCCGCGCTCGACGCCATCGTGACGATCGACGACCGGGGGCGCGTGCTCGAGTTCAATTCGGCCGCCGAGCGAACCTTCGGCTACCGGGCCGAGGAGATCGTGGGCCGCGAGATGGTGGAGCTGATCGTCCCGGCTGGCCTTCGGGACGAGCACCGCCTGGGCTTCGCGCGCTACCTGGAGACCGGCGAGTCACGGATTCTCGGCCGCAGGCTCGAGATCGCCGGCATGCGCTCGGATGGAAGCGAGTTCCCGGTCGAGCTCACGATCACGAGGATCGGCCTCGACGGGCCGGCGGTCTTCACCGGGTACCTGCGCGACATCACCGACCGCAAGCGCTCCGAGAAGGAGCTTCGAGCCTCCCGGGTCCGGTTGGTCGAGGCCCAGGACGCCGAGCGGAAGCGCCTCGAGCGCAACCTGCACGACGGCGCGCAGCAGCGGCTGGTCTCGCTGGCGCTGACGCTGCGCCTCGCACGGGAGCGGATCAACGAGCCGGACGAGGAGACCCTGGAGCTCCTGGACCGCGCCGCCGAGGAGCTGACACTCGCCCTCGACGAGCTGCGCGAGCTCGCTCGCGGCATCCACCCGGCCGTGCTAAGCGAGCGAGGGCTGCGGCCTGCTCTCGAGGGCGCCGCCTCCCGAGCTCCCGTCCCGGTCGAGCTCACAGCCCTTCCCGAGGGACGGCTCCCGGAAGCTGTCGAGGCCGCCGCCTACTACCTGGTCTGCGAGGCGCTCGTCAACGTGGGGAGGCACGCGAACGCCTCCCGAGCGGCGGTCTCGATCGTGAGCGACGACGGCGTCCTGGTGATCGAGATCGAGGACGACGGGATCGGCGGTGCCGACGAGGCGAAGGGCACCGGCCTTCGCGGGCTTGTCGACCGGGTCGAGGCGCTCGCCGGCCGGCTCGAGGTCGTGAGCGAGCCCGAGCGCGGCACGCGCCTCAGGGCCGAGATCCCGCTGACCTAGCGGTACGGCCAACCGAACCACGGGACGCCTGCTGGCCGCATTCCCGCGGCCCCCTCGGGGTGCGACGTTGCCCGCGACACAAGGAGGAAGGCAATGGCTCTCGATCTCAAGACTCTCGAAACCAGCTTCGACCTGGTCGCTCCCCGCGGCGACGAGCTCGTCGACATCTTCTACACCCGCCTCTTCGAGACGGCGCCGGCAGTCGAGCCGCTCTTCGCCCACACCGACCTGCGCAAGCAGAAGGCGATGCTGCTAGCGACGCTCGTCCTGCTGCGCAAGTCGCTGCGCGATCTCGATTCGATCGCACCGAAGCTGCGGCAACTCGGCGCCCGACACGTCGACTACGGCGCACGGCCCGAGCACTACCCGGTCGTCGCCGAGGTGATGCTGGCCTCGATGGCGGAGATCGCCGGCGAGGCGTGGACCCAAGAGGTCGCGGCGGCCTGGACGGGCGCTCTGGGGCTCGTCGCCACCGCGATGCTCGAAGGCGCCGAAGAGGCCGAGCGCAGTCGCGCGCCCCGGCCGAACCCCGAGACACGGGCTGCCCGGATCCCTGCGGCGGTTCCCTGCTGAGAAGCCAACCACTGGGAGAGGGAGAACCCAAATGCTGAGAACGCCAACCAAGTCCGTACTCGGACTCGCACTGCTCGCGGCTCTCGCGACCGCGCTCGTCTTCGCCGGCGCAGCTCTTGCAGGCAAGGGCGGGAACTCCGCCAACGCCAAGCTCTGCCAGAAGGGCGGCTGGCAGGCGCTGATGGACTCGTCGGCGACGCCGTTCCCGAGTGAGGACGACTGCGTGAGCACCGGCGCCCACGGCGAGGCGATCTACGCCCTTGCGAGCCTCCACGTCGAGGCCTCTGCGAACCAGCCGGCCGACGGGCTCGCCGTCAGCACCAGCGGCTTCGGTTTGGCGCCGACCACCGTCATGACCACGCCGCTGCTGATGAACGGCGTGGCCGTCACCACGGGCATTGTGCCCGTGCCGGCGAGTGGGATCGTAGGCCCGTTTTCTCTCGGTCACATCAACGCGCCGTGCGTCGCGGGCAACGTCTACTCGGCCACGGCCACGGGAACTTCGGCCGATTCGCTGAGCACGCCGACCGTGCCCGGCATCCCGATCACGTCGAACACGGTCACGCGCATTTCCAGCTGCCCGTAGGGCTCGAGCGCTGACGGAACGGACGGAGGGCCGCTTGCGAGCGGCCCTCCGTCCGTTGTACGGCCACCCGCACCACCAGACGCGGGCTGGCCGCATTCCCGCGGGCTCGACTGGATGGGAGGTTGGCGTCATCACCACGAAGGAAGGGAGAAATCCGATGACAAGCTCGAAGATCTCGATCGCCCTGGCGGCCACGGCACTGCTGGTCAGCGTGCTCTTCGCGACGCCGCTCGGCCAGGCCGCCGGCAGGCTCGTCGTGCCGCGCAACTCGGTCGGCACAGCACAGCTGAAGAGCAACGCAGTCACCGGCCTCAAGATCAAGAACGGGACGCTCACCGCCGCCAAGTTCAAGGCCGGCCAGCTCCCCCGCGGCCCGCAGGGGTCCAAGGGCGACCCCGGCGCCCAGGGCCCCAAGGGCGACAAGGGCGACAAGGGCGCTCCAGGCATCAGCGGCTATCAGATCGTCCACTACACGTCCGGCGTGACGGTGGACCCCGGTGCCGAAGGGAACGCCCAGGTTGGCTGCCCGTACGGCAGGAAGGCACTCGGCGGGGGTCTGAACAGCGGGCAACCCGTCGCCCTGTCGGGGTCCAGCCCCTCGGCTGACGGCACGTGGTGGTACGTCAACTTCAAGAACATCAGCCCGACTCCGACGGCCGTCGAGGCCTGGGCCGTCTGCGCGTACGTCGGGTAAACCGCGTACTCCGGAACAGGGGACGTCGCGAAGGGCCGCCTCGGGCGGCCCTTCGCCGTGGAAAGAGTGTGGCTACCCGTACCGCGATCGCGAAAGGCCTCTGCGACGATGCGGGCGTGGCGAGCATCCTCATCGTCGACGACGACCAGCGCTTTCGAGGAATCGCGCGGCGGCTGCTGGAGTCCGAGGGCTTCGACGTCGTCGGCGAGGCGCACGACGGGGAGACGGCACTCGAGGCTGCCCGCGAGCTCGAGCCGGACGTGGTGCTCCTGGACGTGCAGCTACCCGGGATCGACGGCCTCCAGGTCGCCGAGCGGCTCGCCGAACAGGGCGGCCCGGCGGTCGTCCTCACCTCGACGCGGGACGAGTCGGACTTCGGGCCGCAGCTCCAGGAGAGCGGAGCCCGAGGCTTCGTGCCGAAGGACGAGCTTTCCGGAGAGCGCATCGCTAGCCTCTGCCGATGAGCGCCGAGCGCGGGCTGCGGGTCGTCATCGCGGACGACGCCGTGCTCTTGCGCGAAGGGATCGCAAGCCTGCTTCGTGAGGCGGGCTTCGAGATCGTCGGCCAGTCGTCCACCGCAGACGACCTGCTCCTCAAGGTCCGCAGCTACAAGCCGGATGTCGCGATCGTCGACATCCGGATGCCGCCGACCCAGACCGACGAGGGTCTCACGGCGGCGAAGTCGATCCGCGAGCAGCACCCGGAGGTCGGCGTGCTCGTGCTCTCCCAGTACGTCGAGCCGAGCTATGCGATGGAGCTGATCGCCGACGATGCGGAGGGAGTCGGCTATCTGCTCAAGGACCGCGTCTCCGACGTCGGTGAGTTTGCGAGTTCGGTCCAGCGCGTGGCCGAGGGAGGCTCGGCGCTCGATCCCGCGATCGTCACGGAGCTCGTCGGCCGTCGGCGCGGTGACGATCCGGTCGCGACGCTGACCCCGCGCGAGCGGGAGGTCCTGGAGCTGATGGCCGAGGGCCGTTCCAACCAGTCGATCGCCCAGAAGCTTGTCGTCACCGAGCGCGCCGTGGAGAAGCACGTGACGAACATCTTCGGAAAGCTCCACCTACCGGCCTCGGCGGAAGACCACCGTCGGGTGCTCGCGGTGCTCGCGTTCTTACGCGCGTAGCCGGCGCGAAGGCATACAACTCGCACGTGAGCATCACTGCAAGCCGGCCGTCCACCCTGCTCACCGCCTTCGTCGCGGCCGCTGTCGCGATCGCGTTCGCGGACTCCTCGATCGTCGTGCTGGCGCTGCCGGAGCTGTACGGCCGCTTCAACACGACGATCGAAGGGGTGGCCTGGGTGGTCACCGCCTACAACGTCGCGGTGGCGGTGGCGGCCCTGTGCCTCGTCTTCCTGGTGCACCGGGTCGACGCCGCGCGCGTCCTCGGCGCCGGACTCATCGTCTTCCTCGGGGCCTCGATCGCCTGCGCGTCGGCGGGCAGCCTTGGGTTCCTGATCGGGGCGAGGAGCGTGCAAGGCGTGGGGGCCGCACTCCTCCTCGCGGGCTCGCTGCCGGTGCTGGCCGCGCTGACCGGCTCGTCGGCCAAGGGGGCGAGCCTCTGGACGCTCGCCGGGACGTTCGGCGCAGCATTGGGGCCTGCTCTAGGCGGCGTGCTGACCCAGGCGTTCGACTGGCGCGCCATCTTCATCGCCCAGGCCCCCGTGGCCGCGCTCGGGCTGCTGGCCACCGTTCGCGCCCATCCCCACGCGGTCGTCGAGGAAGGCTGGCGTCCGTCACTCGAACGCTCGCTGCCGGCGAATCTTTGCCTCGGGCTCCTCTTCGGCGCGCTCGTCGGCGCGCTCTTCCTGGCCGTCCTGCTCGTGATCACGGTCTGGGGCTACTCGCCGATCGGGGGCGCCGCGCTCGTGAGCGCGCTGCCCGCCGCCGCCGTGGCCGTCCGGCCGCTGGAGCGCCGGTTGCCGCCGGCCGCCGCGGTCTGGGGTGGCGCCGCCCTGCTCGCCGGAGGCCTGGTCGGCCTGGCCTTGCTGCCGTCGGCCGACGCGGTGCTGGCCGTCTGGGCGCTCGCGCTCTGCGGGGCGGGGCTCGGGCTCGCGGTGCCGTTGCTGTCGCAAGCCGCGCTCGACCTGCATGCCGGTCTGTCGCGCAGCGGGACCCTGACCGTCGGCGTGCGCCATCTCGGGCTCGTGCTGGCGCTGGCCTCGATCGCCCCGCTGCTCGCCTCGGAGGTGCCGAAAACCGGTGACAAGGCGCTGCTGAAGGCGACCGCGGTCCTCCTCGACTCCCCTGCCGGGCTCGACAAGAAGGTGCCCGTCGCGCTCGACCTGCGCAAGGCCTTCGCCAAGGCCCGCGACGGCGAGACGCCGGATCTCAGCGAGCCCTTCAACAAGCACGGCGCACGGAGCGACTCGGCGCTCGCCGAGACACGGGACAAGCTCGTCGGCACGATCGAGGCGACGATCACGCGCGCCTTCCGGCCGGCCTTCTTCCTCTCCGCGGCCTTTGCCGCGCTCGCCCTCGCCGCCGCGGTGGTCTTCCGGCGGAGGCTCCTCTCGTGATTCGAGACCGGCTGACTCCCGCCCTCGCGATCCTGGTCGCGCTGCTCGCCGCCGTCCTCGCGCTGGTGGCCGTGGAGCTCGGCAAGGGGGCAGCAGAGGAGCCCGGGCCGACGCTCATGAACCCGTGCCACGGGCGTCCTCCTCGCAGCGGCGGTGGCCTCGACGCGACGGTTCAGCGAATCGTGCTCGACGGGCTCGACGGGGCGGCCTGCCGCCTGCACACGACACGTGAAAAGCTCGTCCTCTCGCTCGCGCCGGAGACCGGTGTGCGCCGCCGCTGGGACGAGCACACAATCGAGGTCGCGCTACGTGCGGGGATGCTGCGAGCCGTGGATGAGGCCGAGCAGCGGGGCGACATTCCCGGATTCGCGGCGCCGTTCGTCCGGCAGCTCGTCGAGAAGGCGCCGCTCGACAAGCTCGTCCGCGGTGGCATCAGCCTGAGCAACCTGTTCGGCTAGCGCTGGTCGGGCCTGTAGAGCTCGAGTGCGTTGTCGCGCAGGATCATCCGGCCCGCCTCCTCGGCGTCCGCCGCACCGGAAAGCGCGTCGGTCAGCACCTCGGCGAGCGCGTCTCGCCACCAGGTGGCGCCGAGCAGGTACAGCTCCGGGGTCCGAGCCGCATCCGAGGCGTAGAGCAGCTTCGAGACCGGGGCAAGCTCGAGGGCTTCACGCACCGCCTCGGCCGGTCTCGAGACGTGTGGGATCGTCAGCGAGAGATCGAACCAGACGTGCCCGTAGACGTGTGCCAGCCAGCCCGCCTCGCGGATGAACGGGTAGCAGTGGAGCAGCACGAACGGCGTGTCGTGGAACTGCTCCAGGAGCGGTTTCAGCCAGCCGGGGTCCGCTCGCGGGAGATGGAGATCGGAGTCGCCGAAGCCGCAGTGGACTTGCACCGGCAGCGGATCACCGGTCGCCTCATTCGCCTCGAGCGCCGCGAGCAGCGGCCCTCGCACGCCCGCTGGCGCGACGTCGAGGTCGAGGCCGCCGCGGTAGGCCGCGATCGTCTTGAGCGCGACGAACCCTCGCTCCCGCGCGGTCGACACCTCGCCCGCGACCGCCGCCGCGCCATCCTCCTCGGCGACCCGCTCGACCCGCATGATCGGCCTCGCCTCGCAACCTGCGAGCTCGCCGAGCTCGTCCCAGCTCGTGCCGGTGCCAGGAGGCGGGTAGCCGTCGTCGACGAGCAGCCACTCGGTGCCCGTCGCTCGCAGCAGCGAAGACGCGTACTCGGCCGGGTCGGTGGCGAGGCGCTGCTCGAACACGTCGTGCTCCGTCGGTTCGCAGCCGAGGTGGCCCGCGAGTGCCGCGATTGCGCGCCGGTACGTGAGCGCGGTCGCGACGTGGGGCCACTGGCGGGGGTCCGGGCTCTCGGAGAAGAGGCCGCGGAACTCGTCGATGCTCGTCGGGTGCGCGCGCAGAATCCCGTGCGCATGCTGGTCGACGAGCGGAATCGCGCTCAGTACTTCTCGAAGTGGCCCTGCTGCTCGAATGTCGCGTCTCCCTCGGAGTAGGCTGCCCACTCGGAACGCCGGACGGCGAGATAGGAATCGGCGAGCACGGATCCCAGCGCGCCGAGCAGGAGTCCGTCTGCCGCGAGCGCCTCGAGCGCCTCCTCCTGCGTCTCCGGCAGGCGGACGATCCCCCGCCGCTCACGTTCGCCCTGGTCGATCGTCTCCGGATCGACCTCGACCGGCTCGGGCGGCTCGAGCTCGCGCTCGAGCCCCTCGAGGCCGGCCGCGATCAGGCCGCCCAGAGCGAGGTAGGGGTTGCAGCTCGCATCGCACGCCTTCAGCTCAGCGTTCGTCGAGGCCTCCTCCGACCCCCTGAACACCGACGCGACGCGCACGGGCGCCTCGCGGTTGTCGTGTCCCCAGCACGCGTAGGCGCCGGCCCAGTACTGCGGCACGAGACGGCGGTACGAGTTGAAGCTCGGCGCGGCCAGCCCGCACAGCCCGGGCAGATGCTCGAGCACGCCGGCGATGAACGAACGCGCCTCGCCCGAGAGGAGATCAGGCGCCGAGCCGTCGTGGAAGCGGTTGCGCTCGCCGGCCCAGAGCGAGAAGTGGATGTGGGCCCCGTTGCCGGCGTTGTCCGGCCACGGCTTCGGCGCAAGCGTCGCGACCAGGCCGTGCCTGGCCGCGACCCCGCGAATCGTCTCGCGAACGAGGAGCTGCTCGTCTGCCGCCTGAAGCGCGGGTGCGTGGCCCGTCGAGATCTCCTGCTGACCGTGGCCGAGCTCGGCGTAGTACTGCTCTAGCACGATCCCCTGCGCATCGAGCCCGGCCGCGAGCTCGTCCACGTAGTCCTGCGCGGCGGTCGTGGCGATCGTCGAGAAGCAGAGGCCGGAGTCGATCGGGACGTACTGCCCGTCCTCTCGGGTGGCGAGCGAGAACTCGTTCTCGAAGGCCGCACGCAGGACGAGGCCTCGCTCGGCGAGACGGGCCTCCATCCCCTTCAGGAACGAGCGCTGGCACACCGGTGCCGGCTCGCCGTCGAGGGCAAGGTGGTCGGTCAGTACCGCGCCCACGAGCGGTGCGTAGGGCAGCACCCGGAACGTGCTCAGGTCCGGGACGAGCCGGACCTCGCCGACCGGTCCCATCCCTTCGACAGGCTGGAGCTGATCGAGGCCGTTCATGGCCTGCATGCCGACCGTGAGCCCGATTCCGCTCTCGAGCCGTCCCTCGAGGCCGTGTCTGCTGGAGGCCTTGGCCCGCACCGTGCCGTCGTTTCCGCACCAGAGGAACCGGATCAGGCGGAGGCCCGCCTCGTCCGTCCTGCGAATCACGTCGGTGACGTCGCGCCGGGGCATCGCGCGAAGCGTACGCCTCTGCCAAGAGGCTCCCGGCCATGCGAACATATGTTCGTGGAGGCGACGATCCTGCACGCCGACCTCGACGCATTCTTCGCCGCGGTGGAGCAGCGAGACGATCCCCGCCTTCGCGGACGTCCGGTGATCGTCGGCGCCTGGGTCGTGCTCGCCGCGAGCTACGAGGCGAAGGCCCACGGTGTCCGGACCGCGATGAGCGTGGCGCGGGCCCGGCGCCTGTGCCCGCGCGCGATCGTGGTCGAACCGCGCATGTCGGCGTACGCCGAGGCGAGCAGGGCGGTGTACGAGGTCTTCGACGACACCAGCCCGGTCGTCGAGGGGATGTCGATCGACGAGGCGTTCCTCGACGTCCGCGGGGTACGGCGCCTCTCGGGCCCGCCGACCGAGGTCGCGGCCCGACTGCGGCGGGAGGTGCGCGATCGGGTGGGGCTGCCGATCACGGTCGGGATCGCGCGGACGAAGTTCCTGGCGAAGGTGGCGAGCGGGGTCGCCAAGCCGGACGGCCTGCTCCTGGTGCCGCCGGAGGGCGAGCTTTCTTTCCTGCACCCGCTGCCGGTCGAGCGGCTTTGGGGAGTCGGGCCGAAGACGGCGACCAGGCTCCACGAGCTCGGGGTCGGAACGGTGGGCCAGGTCGCCCGGTTCGGCGAGGCGGAGCTCATGGTGCTGCTCGGCCGCGCTTCGGGCCGGCACCTCTACGCGCTCGCCCACAACCGGGATCCCCGGCCCGTGCAGGCCCGCCGGCGCAGGAGCTCGATCGGGTCGCAGCGCGCGCTCGGCCGCTCGCCCACTGCGCTCGCCGAGATCGATGCCTCGCTCGTCGCGTTGGTCGATCGCGTCACCCGGCGGATGCGAACGGCGGGACGGGCCGGCCGCACGGTCGTGCTTCGCCTGCGCTTCGACGACTTCTCGCGGGCGACCCGCTCGCACACGCTCCCCTATCCGACAGCGAGTACCCAGACGATCCTCGCCACGGCGCGAGGGCTGCTCGCGATCGCCGTGCCGATGATCGAGCAACGGGGCATCACCTTGGTCGGGATCGCGGTCGGGAACCTCGAAGACGGCCGCTCCATCCAGCTTGCGCTCCCGTTCGATCGTCACAGCAGCGACGCGCTCGACGCGGCGCTGGACGAGGTGCGTCTGCGGTTCGGGTCGGCGGCCGTCACCCGGGCGGTTCTCCTCGGGCGCCGCCGTGGGTTGGCGATGCCCCTGCTGCCCGATTAGCCGCCCGACCTTGAAAAGCGAACATACGTTCGCTTTCATCTGTGGGGTGCAACTCGCGCTCGATGCACTCGACCGCCTGGTGGACACGCTCGAGGAGCGCGGGCCCCTGACGGCGGTCGAGGCGGCCCGCTCGCTCTTCGCCACCTCGTCGATCTCCGACGGGCTCGCCTGCTCGCTCCTCGCCGACGTCACCGCAGGCGACAGCCGGCTCGCCTGCACCGGCGCGACGGTCTCCCTGACCGGAGGGCATACAGATCCCTTGCTGGAGGAGGCCGAGTTCGTGGTCTTCGACCTCGAGACGACCGGGCTCTCGGCCACGCAAGACCGGATCTGCGAGTTCGGCGCGGTGCGCGTCCGGGCGCTCGAGGCCGTCGACTCCTTTCAGTCGCTCGTCAATCCAGGCATCGCGCTCCCGGATCCCGTCGCGCGCCTGACCGGCCTGCGCGAGCAGGAGCTCCGGCGCGCGCCTCCGGCCGCCGGCGTCCTTCGCCGCTTCCTCGCCTTCGCGGGCGATTCGCTCCTCGTCGCGCACAACGCCCGCTTCGACCAGCGCTTCCTCGAGCGGCAGCTGCTGCTCCTGCACGACCGGCGCCTGTCGGAGCCACCGCTCTGCACGGCCGCACTCGCCCGTCGCCTGCTCGAGGGCCGGCGACGCCGCGTCGGTCTCGCCTCGCTTGCCGACTTCTTCGGCGTGGCGACGAGGCCCTGCCACCGCGCCCTGCCCGATGCCGAGGCGACTGCCGAGGTGCTGGTTCGCCTGATCGGGCTGGCCCAGGAGCTCGGGGCGAGACGGCTTTCCGACCTGAGGGCGCTCGCGGCCCCGCGCAAGCGCCGGGTCTACGACAAGCGCTCCCTCGCCCGGGGCGCGCCCACGCGGCCCGGCGTTTATCTCCTCCGCGACCGCCACGACCAGGTGCTCTACGTCGGCCGCGCACGTGACCTGCGTGCCCGCCTTCGCTCGTACTTCCGCAGCGAGCGCCAGCGGCCGTCGGTCGAGGCGGCTCTGCTGGCGCTCGAGCGGATCGAATGGCGCGTGCTGGGCTCCGAGCTCGAGGCGGCGCTAGAGGAGCTCCGGCTGATCCGCGACCTCCAGCCTCCGGCGAACGCGCGCAGCCGCAGGAAGGAGCACGGCGTCTACCTGCAACGACGCGGGGAGGACTTCGTCGTCTCCAAGAAGCCGGGCCCGCTCGGGCCGATCCCGAGCCGGAAGCGGGCGTCCCTCGCGGCGCGCGCGCTCACCGCGAGCACGGCGAACGAGCTCGACGGCCTGCTCGAAGGCGGGCCGCTCCCACGGCTGCGTGAACGGCTCTCACACCTGGCCGAGAGCCTCCGCTACGAGGAGGCCGCCCGGCTGCGAGATCGGATCGACGCGCTCGAGGGTGTCGTCGAGCGCCTGCGCCGGCTGGAGCGACTGCGCGGCCTGGAGGCCTGTCTCGTCGTTCCAGCGCTCGAGCCGGGTTGGCAGAAGGCGTTCTTCGTGTCCGGCGGCCGACTGTGCGCCGTGCGCTCGCTGCCGCCGGGAGCGGGCGCGAGGCTCGAGATCGAGGCCGGGCTGTCCGTCTGTCGCTCGGGCGGCGGGCGACCCGATACTCCGCTCACACCCGACCAGGCCGAAGACCTGCTGCTCCTCGACGGCTTCGTTCGTCGCCCGCCACCAGAGCTGGCCGTGCTGCAGCTCGACGCCGAGCGGATCGCGGCTCACCTCGGGCCCGCTGCCTGAGAGCGTTCAAAGCTCCGAGCGAGCGAGAGCGGCGCCCTCGACGAGCGCATGCAGCTTCCCCCGGGCGACCTCACGAGGGAGGTACTTCATGCCGCAGTCGGGCGCCACCAGCAGGCGCTCGGGATCGATGTGGCGGAGCGCTGTCCGGATCCGTTCCGCCACGACTTCCTCGCTCTCGACGTTCACGTCGCCGAGATCGAGGACTCCGAGAATCACGCGCTTCGACGGCAGCTGCTCGAGGATCGCCGGATCCAGTCGCGGCTGGGCAGCCTCGATCGAGATCTGGTCGGCCGGACACGAGTCGAGCTCGGCGAGGAACGGGTAGCCGTGGGGCTTGTCGTGCACGATCGCCGCGTACCCGAAGCACGTGTGGAGCGCCTTCGTTCCTTCGACGCCGGCGAACGCACGCTCGATCGCCTCGAGCGCGTATTCGCGAGCGTCATCCGGCCGCGCCTGCAGGTATGGCTCGTCGATCTGCACCACGTCCGCCCCGGCGTCGGCGAGCTCGCGCAGCTCGTCGTTGACCGCGTCCGCATAGGCGAGCGCGAGCGAGCGCAAGTCCGGATAGTGGTCGTTTTGAGCCTGCTGGCTCATCGTGAACGGCCCAGGCACGGTCACGCGGATGGCGCGCGAAGTGTGCGCCCGCAAGAAGGCCGTATCCCGAACCTGGACGGGCCGTGCGCGCCGAATCGGCCCGACCACGCGCGGCACCGGGTTCGGATGGCCGGTGCGGTCGAGCGCCGTGCCAGGGTTGTCGAGGTCGACGCCTTCGAGCGCGGTCGCGAACCTGTTCGAGTAGCTCTCGCGGCGCATCTCGCCGTCCGTGACGATGTCGACGCCGGCCTCCTCCATGTCACGCACGGCCAGGATGGTCGCGTCGTCCTGCGCCTCCTCGAGCCATGTCTCGTCGACCCGCCAGAGCTCGTGGGCGGGCACCCGCGGCGGCAGCCTCCCCGCGAGCTTGACCCGGTCGATCAGCCAGTCGGGCTGCGGATAGCTGCCGACGACGGTTGTCGCGAGCGAAGTCACTCGATCCCTAGATTATTGAGGCCGCATGCAGATCCGTAACAGCGGAGCCTCTACCACCCGCATCAGCCAGGCCTATCCCGACCGGGTCGAAGTGCGCGGGCGCGACCTGTGCGGCGACCTGATGGGCAGGCTGAGCTTCACCGAGTACTTCCACCTGCTGCTGACGGGCCGCGAGCCCACCGACGACCAGCGCTTCTTCCTCGATCTCCTGCTCGTCGCCATCGCCGAGCACGGGATGATGCCGAGCAACGTCGCTGCGCGCATGACGCTGGCGGCAGACCCGGGCTCGCTCCACGGCGCCGTCGCGGCGGGGATCCTGGGCTGCGGCCCGGTCGTCCTGGGAACGTCCGAGTCGTGCGCGCGGCTTCTTGAAGCGGCTCAGTCGACGGTTCGGTCCGGAGGCGAGCCGGCGGCGGTCGTGGGGGAGATCGCGCGCGAGGCCCACGCCGCCGGCGACAAGGTGCCGGGGTTCGGGCATCCGCTGCACCGGCCCCTCGACCCGCGCGCCGAGCGCATTCTCGAGCTCGCCGATGCCCGCGAGATCAGCGGGCCGCACGTGCTGCTCGCGCGCTCCCTTCGCGAAGCGGTCGCCGAGGCTTCGGGCAAGCCGCTCACGATGAACGTCGCCATGCCGATCGCGGCAGTCATGCTCGACCTGGGCTTCTCCGCCCGCATCGTGAACGCCGTCCCGATCCTCGCGCGCACCGCCGGTCTGCTCGCTCACCTCGCCGAGGAGCAGGAGGTGCCTCTCGGCTTCCTGATGGCTGGGGCTGCCGAGGATGCGGTCGAGTACCAGCCGGAAGACACGGCCTCGTGATCCTCGAGCGCGAGGTCGAGACCCGCCCCTGGCCGGAGCAGCTCGCGCTCGACGACGCTTCCTATCGGACCCAGCTCGACTACCTCTTCGAGCGCTCGGCCTACTACCGCGACAAGCTCGCGGCCGCCGGAGTTTCCTCAGGCCAGGAGGCCGGCGGCCTGGCGGAGATCGCGCAGCTTCCCCTCACGGACAAGCAGGAGCTCCGGGCCACATGCACGGACGAGAATCCGATCGGAACCCATCTCTGCGCGGCGCTGTCCGAGCTGGTTCGGATCTACTCGACGAGCGGCACCACCGGGGCACCCAGCTACGTGCCGCTGACTGCCAGCGACCTCGAGAACTGGGTGACCGCGTCGGCGCGGAGCTACGCGGGCTCCGGGATCGCGGCCGGCCAGCGCATCGTCACCACCTACAACGCGGGGCCATTCGTGGCCGGGGCGGCGCTCGCGGCCTTCGAGCGCATCGGCCTCTGCCACGTGCCGTTCGGCACCGGCAACACCGAGCGGCTGATGCGCGCCATCGCGGATCTTCGACCCGAGGCGGCGGTGCTTACGCCCTCCTACGCCGCCTATCTCCTCGAGTGGGCTGGCGAACGCGAGCTCGATCTCCGAGAGTCGAGCGTCGAGCGAGTCCTCGTCGCCGGTGAGCCCGGGGGCGGTGAGCCCGGCTTCCGCGCGAAACTCGAGCGGGGCTGGGGCGCGAAGGTCACCGAAGCGATGGGCATCGGCGACCTCGGCGTCTCGCTTTGGGGGGAGTGCGAGGAGCAGGACGGCATGCACCTCGGTGCCCGCGACTTCCTCCACGCCGAGCTCGTCGACCCGGACACGGGGAGCGCCGTCGAGCTGGAGGACGGCGCAACCGGCGAGCTCGTGCTCACGCACCTCCGCCACCGCGCGGCGCCGCTCCTGCGCTTCCGCACGCGCGACCACGTCCTCGTCCGGACGAGGACGTGCGCCTGTGGCCGTACAGGCCCCAGGGTGCGCTGCCTCGGCCGAACCGACGACATGCTCATCGTCCGCGGGGTCAACGTCTTCCCCTCGGCCGTCCGCGAGGTCGTGAGCGCGTTCGAGCCCGAGGTTACCGGCCAGATCCTCGTCAGGCCTCGGTCGGCGGGGGTGAAACAGGACCCGCCGCTTCCCGTGACAGTCGAGCTCGCGCGCGGGGCCACGGCCGATACCGCGCTCGCGGACGCGATCCGCGAGAGACTGCGCAGCGTGCTCGTGGTCCAGACCCGCGTGGAGCTCGTGCCCTGGGGAAGCCTGCAACGCAGCGAGTACAAGTCCAAACTCGTCGAGCACTCTGAGTAGAGACAGGAGGATCGGATGACCGACAACACTTTGAGCATCCTGAAGCCGAGCGTGAACAACTTGACCGCTCGCATCTTCGTCCGGGCCGCAGGACTCGA
>DATAOV010000007.1:0-11738 GCA_036265535.1 Gaiellaceae bacterium
GGTGACGAGCCGCGCCGCCTCGGCACTCGTCAAGTGGCAGTCGACCAGCCCGGCGGACACGATCGTCGTCCACAGGTCGGCTCGCGGGAACAAGGCAGACCCGACGGTCTTCCGCGGCGCCGCCTCGAGCTTCGCCGACAAGAAGATCCATCGAGGCCTGGAGTACGTCTACTCGCTGCAGTCGTACGACCAGGCGGGTAACGCCTCCAAGATCGTCTCGGCGGTCGCCCTGCCCAAAGTCCTGACGCTCCGCAAGACGCCCTACACCCCGCGGGCGGCAGCCAACCCCGTTCTGCGCTGGGACGCCGTCCGCGGCGCGACGTACTACCACGTCCAGCTCTTCCGCGGGAAGAAGCGAATCCTGGCCGCCTGGCCGAGCACCAACCAGCTGGAGCTACCCGCCGCATGGCGCTGGGCCGGCCATCGCTACAAGCTCGGCCCCGCCCGCTACCGCTGGTACGTCTGGGAGGGCATCGGCAAGCGCTCGTTCGCCCGATACCGGACTCTCGGCAGCGCAGCCTTCATCGTCCCCAAGCGATAGATGCGTAACGCTGCGCCCGCAGCCGCGACTGAGGGTGGACAATCATGGGGTCGCGGAGGGATGACATGAGCGAACGGATCTACGTACAGACCAACGACGCGGAGCGAAACGAGATCGTGGCGTTCGACCGCTCGGCCGATGGCCGGCTCGAGCAGCTCGGTACCTTCGACACCAGCGGGCGCGGGACCGGGAAGCCCCACCTCGCCTCACAGAGCTCGATCGTGCTCAACGACGACGGCGCGCTGCTGCTCGTCGCGAATGCCGGCAGCGACGAGATCTCGCTGTTCACGGTCGAGCCCGACGGTTTGGTGCTCGCGGCGCAAGCGCCTTCGGGCGGAAGCGCCCCGACGAGCATCGCGGTGCACGGCGAGCTCGCGTACGTCCTCAACAACGGCGAGCCCGGGATCAGCGGCTTCTCGCTGGCGAACGGCGGCCTCGCCCCGATCGAGAGCTCTTCGCGGCCACTCAGCGCCGGCGCCGATCCCGCGCAGATCGCCTTCAGCCCCGACGGCCGCACCCTCGTTGTCACCGAGCGGGGCACGAACAGCATCAGCGCGTTCACCATCGACGACCGCGGCTACGCGGATGGGCCGACCACGATCGCCTCGTCGGGCGCGACGCCGTATGGCTTCGACTTCGCCGAGGACGCCGTGATCGTGACCGAGGCCTTCGGCGGCGAGATCGGCGCGGCGGCCGCCTCGTCGTACTCGCTCGCGGAGCCGGGCCGGCTCGCACCCGTCAGCGCGTCGGTCGGCGATACGCGCAGCGAGGTGTGCTGGGCGGCGATCACGAACGACGGCCGCTTCGCCTACGTGACGAACTTCGGCGACGGGACGATCTCCAGCTACGCCATCGGCGGCGACGGCAGCATCGAGCTGCTCGAGCCTGTCGCCGCCTCCACGCGACTCGGCGAGAAGGGCATCCGCGACGAGGCGATCAGCCGCGACGGGCGCTACCTGTACGCGATCGACGCGGACGCGCAGCGGGTCTTCGGGTGGACGGTCGGAGACGACGGCCGGCTGGCGCCCGTGGGCGAGTTCGAGGGCGTCCCGGCCACTGTCGCCGGGATCGCGGCGAGCTGAGCCGATGATCATCTCGCGAGGGTTCAGGGGTCGGCGCCAAGACGGCCCGCCGGACCGGGTCCCGCCCGGCCAGTACCTGACGGACGACTTCCCGGTGCTCTCTGCCGGGCCGACGCCGCACACGCCGCTCGAGGACTGGACGTTCTCGATCCAGGGCGGCGCAGAGCCGGTCAGCTGGACCTGGGACGAGTTCCGGCAGCTCCCGAGCGAGACGGTCACGAAGGACATCCACTGCGTCACCAAGTGGTCGAAGCTCGACACGGTCTGGGAGGGCGTCTCCGTCGACACCCTCCTGGACCAGGTCGAGCACGACGCCGAGTACGTGCTCGCCTTCTGCGACGGTGGCTACACGACGAACCTGCCGCTCGAGGACGTGACGGGCGGCAAGGCGTGGGTGGCCTACGGCTACGACGGCGAGCCGCTCGACCCCGAGCACGGCGGGCCCGCGAGGCTGCTCGTGCCGCACCTCTACTTCTGGAAGAGCGCGAAGTGGGTGCGCGGCCTCAGTCTGCGGGAGGAGGACGAGCCCGGCTTCTGGGAGACGAACGGCTACCACCTGCGCGGAGACCCTTGGCAGGAACAACGCTATTGGGGCGACTAGACCATCGCAGTCAGCCCGGGCACACGAGCAAGCCCGTGCGCCCTCCAACGGCACCGCAAGCGGTGCCTCAGGACCCGTGGCAGGAGCAGCGGTACTGGGGCGACTAACATGGCTAGCCGCCGAGGTGGCGGGCTCTAACTCGGAGACCCCGCGTGTGCGGACGCTCGAGCTCGACGTGCCTGGCTGGCAGGGCCACGTCGCGGGTCAGCACCTCGACGTGCGTCTTACCGCGGAGGACGGCTACCAGGCCGAGCGGAGCTACTCGATCGCCTCTGCTCCGGAAGAGCCGCTCGCGGTGACCGTGGAGCGGCTCGAGGACGGTGAGGTCTCGCCGTACCTCGTGGACGAGGCGCGCGAGGGAGATTCCTTCGAGGTGCGCGGGCCGATCGGCGGCTACTTCGTCTGGGAGCCCGACGACCCGGATCCTGTGCTGCTCGTTGCCGGAGGCTCGGGCGTTGTACCACTGATGTCGATGGCGCGACACCGCGCCCGCGAGGGCAGCAGCGCACCGATGCGGCTGCTCTTCTCGTCGCGCACGCTTGAAGATGTGATCTACCGCGAGGAGCTCGAGGCGCTCGCCGGCAACGGCTTCGAGGTGGTGCACACGCTTACCCGCGCGCAGCCGCCGGGCTGGAGCGGCTACAGCCACCGGATCGACGACGAGCTGCTCCGCGAGGTCGCCTGGCCGGCTGCGGACGAGCCGAAGGTCTTCGTCTGCGGCTCGACCCGCTTCGTCGACGCTGCCGCCGACGGGCTCGTCCGCCTCGGCTACGACCCGCGCTCGATCCGCACCGAGCGCTTCGGAGCCACGGGCTGATGGAGATGCGAGACCTGGTGCTGGACGGAAATGCGATCGGCGGGCTCCTGCACGAGCTCTTCGGAACCGAGCTGACCGCCGCCCCGTGCGTCTGCGCCGGCTGCGGGGCGCGAGAGGAGATGGCGCGGCTGGATGTCTACGTGCACGCCCCCGGGGTCGTCGTGCGGTGCCGCCACTGCGAGAGCGTGATGATCAGGATCGTCCGCGGGCCGACCAGGACGTGGATCGACCTCGCCGGAACCCGCGGGCTCGAGCTCGGCTAGGGTCGCCGCATGAGGAGACGGTTCGAGCGGGCGGTTCTCGGCGTACTAATGAGCGCCGTGGCCTTTCTCGTTGAGCGCCGGATCGTCAAGGCGCTCGCCAAGCGCCGCTAGCCCTTGCGGCCTCGGACGAGGTCGAGGAGGAGCAGCAGCGTCAGACCGGCTCCCAGCGCACCGAGGGTCGAGGGCACCCAGCGGTCGACCTGCTGCGCGGCCGCGGTCGTCCCGGTGGCGACGAGCGCCGAGCCTGCAGTGATCGCCAGCGCGAGCCTTCGCGCCGCAATGGTGACCGTCCGCTCCAACGGCCTGATCCCGCGCACGTCCACCTGGAGCCGTTGACCCGGCCGCGCGCCCGAGATCCGCTCGAACGACTCGACCAGCCGCTCGCCGCGCACCTTCAGCTTCTGGACGTCGTAGAAGAGCCGCTTCGGGTCGGCGCCGGCCTGGGCGCGGGCGACGAGGTTCTTCATCAGGAAGCGCCCGACGACCGAGAACGGGTCGAGCTCCGGGTCGAGCTCGGTGGCCGCGAGCTGCATCTGCGCGAGCGCCTTGCCCGTCAGGACGAGCGCGGCAGGCAGCCGCACCCCGTGCTGGGTCGATGTGTGGGCGACCTCCTGGAGCAGGGGCCCGAGAGAGATCTCGCCGAGGGACGCGTGGCGGTAGCGGCGCAGGAGCTGCGTCAGGTCGGCCTCCAGCCCGGCCGCATCCGCCTCCTCGGCCTCTGGGCCGGCCATGATCAGGACGACCTCGGTCATGAAGGGCACGTCCTCCTGCCAGAAGGCGAGCAGCAGGAGCAGAAGCTGGCCGCGCATCTCCGGCGAGAGCTCGCCGACCATGCCGAAGTCGAGGAAGTAGATCCGATCGTTCCACCAGAGCATGTTCCCGGGGTGGGGATCTGCGTGGAAGAAGCCCTCGACGAGGATCTGGCGGTAGTAGCACTCGAGCAACTGGCGGGCCGACTCCTGGCGCTCGGGCCCTTCGGGGATGTCCCGCACCGCGACGCCGGGGATCTCCTCGAGAAC
Source organism: Gaiellaceae bacterium (assembly GCA_036265535.1). Lineage (GTDB taxonomy): Bacteria > Actinomycetota > Thermoleophilia > Gaiellales > Gaiellaceae > AC-32. The sequence continues at coordinate 4,324 of DATAOV010000007.1, forward strand.
GAGCAGCCGGCTCGTCGAGAGCTCTTCGTAGACGCGCGGCGCGCCGAGCCGCGGGAAGGCGCCGAGCGCTGCCCGCAGCCGCTCGACGTTCTGGGCTTCGAGTTCGAAGTCGAGCTCCCGGCGCAGCGACTCGGAGAGGTGCTCGATCGCCGCCTGCAGGTCGACGATCTTCCGGAGCGCCTGGCGGTTGGCGGTCTTCTGGGCGAAGAGCTCGAGCAGGCTGAGGTCGCGCATGATGTCGCTCTCCGCGGTGGGCCGCTGCACCTTGACGACCACGCGCTCGCCGTTGTCGAGCACGGCCCGGTGCACCTGGCCGATCGTTCCCGCGGCGAGCGGCTCGGCCTCGATCGAGGCGAAGACGTCCTCCCAGGGGACACCAAGCTCCTGCTCCATCACGAGCACGACCGCGTGCTCGTCCAGCGGGGTCACCTGGTCCTGGAGCGCCGCGAGCTCGGCCACGGCCTCTGGCGGGATCAGGTCGGGGCGCGTCGAGAGGATCTGGCCGAGCTTGGCGAAAGTCGGCCCCAGCTCCTCGAGAGCCTGGCGCAGCCGCCTGGCGCGGGCGTCGGGCGGGTCGGAGTCGCGGCGCGCCTCGTTGAAGCCGTACTTGCCGAGCACGGTCGCGATCCGCGCGGCCCGGCCGAGCAGGCGCTCGTCGGCGGCGGCGCTCATGGTCCTCCGACCCCCGGTCCATGAGCGTGTGGAGGGGGTGTGGGGGAACCGGGAGGTTCCTCGACCTTGGACCCTAAGAAGGGGGCTCGTGGGGGAAACATGGTTTCCCCCACGGGAGCGAACAGGATGTGAGCGACGCTCATGGTCCGTCTCGCTGCGTCTGGACGATCACGACGGTGCAGGGCGCGTTGTGGGAGACGCGGTTCGGGACGTTGCGCAACAGGAACTCGCGGCGGCCGCTCATGCCGACGCTCCCGACGACGAGCACGTCCGCCTTCTCGCGCCGAGCGGACTCGACGATTGCTTCCGCCGGATCCGCGCCGATGACGACGGAGGAGCGGCCCCGCTCCCCGGCCAGGCTTTCCGCGTACTCCGCCAGCTCACTCGCGGCCTCGGCGCGCGTTCCGTCGTCGGAGAGCAGCACGCGCAGGATGAACAGCTCGGCCTCGTAGCGCTCGGCCATCTCCGTCGCGAACCGCACGGCGCGTTCGGCAGTCTCGGAGCGGTCGGTTGCCACGAGCACGCGGCGAACCGCGAGGGCGTCGTCGCTCTTGCGGCGCAGGCGCACTAGGTTTCCAGCGCCTGGGGGAGGTCGTTCCGCGAGCCGATGCCGAGCTTGCGGTAGACGTTGCTGAGGTGCACCTCGACTGTCTTCGTCGTGACGAAGAGCGTCTGCGCGATGTCCTTGTTCGAGAGGCCCTTCGCCGCGAAGTCCGCGACCCGTCGCTCGCTCGCGGTCAGCGACTCCACGCCCGAGAGCAGCAGCCGCCGGGGCCGCGCGCCGGTCGCGGCCAGCTCCGCCTCCGCCTGCTCGACGAGCGGCTGCGAGGCGCAGCGGACAGCCAGGTCGATGCCCTCCTTCAGGAGCTCACGAGCCTCGGCGCGCTTGTTCGCCCGACGGAGGGCGGCGCCCAGCTCGACCATCGAGCGGGCGCGCTCGAGCTTGGCGGACGACCGGTTGAGGACCTCGAGCGACTCGCGCAGCGTCGCGATCCCCTCGTCGCCGCCCCGCGCGAGGCCGAGCGTGCGGAGCGCGACTCCGATCGGTCGAGGCGCTCCCCACTCTCGCGCGAGCTCGACCTCCTCCCTGGAGAGCTCGATCGCCTCCTCTCGCCGGTCCAGCGCGAGCAGCGCGAGCGCGAGGTGGGAGCGCCAGGCGACCACGGCCGGGTTGCGCAGCTCGAAGGCCTCCATGCAGCGGCCCAGGCGTTCGAAGTCGGCTCGCGCACCCTCGGCGTTACCGCGCGCGAGCCTCACCCACCCCCGCGCTCCGAGGAAGAAGATCAGGTGGCCGCTCTGGGCAACCTCCTCCGGCAGCCCGAGCTCGGCCAGCGAGCTCTCCGCCGCCTCGAGCTCGCCACGGTTCGTGAGGACGTCGGCCAGGTACGAGTGAAAGTAGATCGCACCCTGCTGGGTCGGCAGATACGGAACGAGCTCGTCCGACTCGCGCAGGTCGCACATCGCCGCGTCGAGCTCGCCGCGCTGGGCGAGCGTGAGCCCGCGGAAGCAGAGCATGTTCGAGAGGGTCACGAGCTCGCCGCGCTCCTTCGCCGCCGTCATCATGGCGTCGAAGAAGCGGTCGATGGCCTCGTCGCTCTCCGCGATCATGAGGGCGGTTGCGGCGCAGGAGATCGCGACCGAGGGCATGCTGTCGATCAGCGCCGCGATGGACTCCGGCTGCGCGACCCGGCTCACGGCCTCACGATTGGTGCCGCAGCGCGCGTCGAAGTAGCGCAGGGTCGCCGTCATCACAGCGCTACCGACCTCGCCCACGAGCGCGTCCTCGTCGATGCGCCGAATCCGCTCGCGCGAGACGTCGATCACAGCGGTGTCGAAGCCGGCTGAGTTGATCAGCTCGGCCTCGAGCAGCTCGCGCAGCTCCGGCTCTGAGTCCTCCAACCGTGCGATCGCATCGTCGAGGACGCGGACGGCATCGGGACCGCGGTTGAGCCGGAACAGCGACCGGCCGAGCTCGAGCGCGACCCGCGCCCGCCGCAGCGGCTCCTCGATCGACTCGAGCGCCTCGGCGAGGTGCTCGGCCGCCGCGGAGATGTCGACGCGCTGCTCGGCGAGGCCGAGCTCGAGCAGGGTGTCCACGCGCACCTCCTCCTGCGGCGGCTCGGCGAGCGCGCGTCGCAGGTAGCGGGCTGCAGCCTCCGGAGCGCCTCGGACGAGCGCACGGTCGGCGGCGATTCGCAGTGTCTCGACGACGAACCGGTCACCCGCGGGCGGCACCAGGTCGAGGTGAGCGGCGACGCGCTCCGGCTCGGCATCGCTCTCGTCGAGGAGCTCGGCCGCCCGGCGATGGCCGGCGAGCCGCTGAGTCGGCTCGATCGACTCGTAGACGGCGGCGCGTACGACTGGATGGACGAATTCGACGTTCATCGTCGACACGCGCAGCAGGTCGGTGCGGGCGAGCGAGGTCGCGGCAAGCGACGCGAGGTGCCGGTCGTCCAGCTCCGCGAGCTCGGCGGCATGCCGGAGCTCGGCGCCGTCGCCGAGCACTGCGACCGCCGCAGCCAGCCGCCTCGCTTCGGTGGGGAGCCGCGACAGCCGCAGCGTCACCGCGCGCGTCACCGCCTCGGGCCCGATCTCGCGCACCCGACCCGCGTTCTCGGCCGTCGGCGAGAAGCCCTCGCCGTGGATCGCGTCGAGGATCGCCCGCAGGAAGAGCGGGTTGCCGCCGGTGGCCGCGTGGCACGCGACGACGAACGGCTCCTCGGGCTCCACCTTGAACTCGTCCCGGGCCAACGAAGCAACCGAGGTGACGCTGAGCGCGGTCGGCCTGATCACGAGCGCCGAGGGATCGGCGATCAGCTCGGTCAGAAGGTCCTTCTCGACGCTCTGCTCGGGTGGGCGCAGGCCGAGGACGACGAGGAGCGGCAGCCCCTCGAGCCGGCGCGCGAGGTAGGTGAGCCAGCGCAGCGTGGACGCGTCGGTCCAGTGCAGGTCGTCGACCACGATCGCCGTCGGACTGCGCGCGGCCAGGTTAGCGGCGAGCCAGTAGAGCCCGTGCAGGACGGCGAAGGAGACGTCTCCCGAGGCGGCGCCGGTCAGCTCCTCGTCGCCGAAGAGCCGGTCGGCCAGCCCGGCGGTGCCCGCCATCACCTCCTCTCGCTCGTCGAGTGCAAGCGAGGCCAGGTACGGCTCGAAGAGCTGGCGCACGACGCCGTAGGCGAACTCCTGCTCGAGATCGGCGCTGCGCGCGACAAGCACCTCGAAGCCGATCTCGGCGGCCAGCGCCCGCGCCTCGGCGACCAGCCGCGTCTTGCCCATTCCGGCGCGGCCTTCGATCGCGATCACGCGTCCCGCTCCCGAGTACGCCGCGTCGACCACGGCGTTCATGGCGGCGAGCTCGGCCTCGCGCTCGAGCAGCGGGAAGCGCGAGACCTGGACTTCGGTCCGCCTGCGTGGAGCGCGCGGCCTGGCCTTCGTCTTCTCGCGCACGGACAGGGCCGGGAACTCCTCCGGCAGCCCTGGGACGACGAGCTGGTAGAGCCGCTCGGGGCGGTCGAAGTCGGGCAGCACGACCTCGCCCAGATCGCGCAACTCGAGCTCGCTCGGCAGGTCGTGCCGGACGAGGCCGGCCGTCGTGCTCGAGACGAGCACCTGGCCGCCGTGCCCCGCGTCGCCGATGCGCGCCGCCTGGTGCACCGCGTAGCCGACGTACCCGTCGCTGCCGACGTTCGCCTCGCCGGTGTGAAGGCCCATGCGAACCCGCACCTCGGCTCCCTCGGGCCAATCGTGCGAAGCGAGCATGGCTTGTGCCGCGCCAGCGGCGGTGACTCCCGCGCCCGCGCTGCGGAAGACGGCGAAGAAGGAGTCGCCCTTCGTGTCGATCTCGAGCCCGCCTGCGTCCGTGAACGCCTTGCGGAGCAACTTGTTGTGCGCCGAGAGGACTTCGCCGTAGCGGTCGCGGCCGAGGCTCTTGAGCAGCCTGGTAGAGCCCTCGATATCGGTGAACAGGAAGGTCACCGTACCCGTGGGCAGGCCAGTTGAAGCCTCGCGAATTGCAGGAACGCTCACGTTTCGATCCCCGATCGACGACCCGGAAACGCCAATTGTAGAGCCAAGTGAACGAAACCTTGGGGGCCGGTTTAGGGGTGCCCCCAATGCGAAGGACACACGCGCGCGCGGAGACTGCGGCTGCCACCAAGACCCAGTAGGAGGAAAGCCATGTCCACGACCGCAATCGCCGCCGAAATCATTCCGGAGGTCTACACGGAGCCTCTCGTCGCGGTTTCCGCCACGACTCTCGTCCGCCGCTACGGCGAGGGCGCGACGTCGGTCGAGGCCCTGCGCGGCGTCTCGCTCGAAGTCGCCGACGGCAAGCTGACCGCGATCATGGGGCCGTCCGGCTCCGGCAAGTCGACGCTGATGCACATCCTCGCCGGGCTCGACCGGCCGTCCAGCGGCAGCGTGCTGCTCGACGGCGTGGAGATCACGAACCTCCCCGACAAGAAGCTGACCATGCTCCGGCGCGACAAGATCGGCTTCGTCTTCCAGTTCTTCAACCTCCTCCCGATGCTCACTGCGGAGGAGAACGTCGTCCTGCCCCTGATGATCGCCGGCCGCAAGCCAGAGCGCGAGTGGGTCGACGGCCTGCTCGAGACCTTCGGCCTCACCGAACGGCGCGCGCACAAGCCCGCGCAGCTCTCCGGCGGGCAGCAGCAGCGGGTCGCGCTGGCCCGTGCGCTCGTCACGAAGCCGAAGGTGATCTTCGCCGACGAGCCGACCGGCAACCTCGACTCGGCCTCCAGCGGTGAGGTGCTCGAACTGCTGCGCCGCTCGGTCGACGAGCTCGGCCAGACCACGGTGATGGTGACGCACGATCCCCGCGCGGCCGCGATGGCCGACCGGATTCTGTTCATCGCCGACGGCTTGATCGTGAAGGACATCTCCGAGTCCACCGCGGTCGAGGTCCTCGCCGCGATGCAGGAGGTGACGGGCAGATGATCCGCGTCTCGCTCAAGGGCCTCGCGGCCCGTCCCATTCGCGCCCTCCTGACTGCGCTCGCGATCGTGCTCGGCGTGGCGATGGTCAGCGGTAGCTTCGTGGTCACCGACACGATCACGAAGGCGTTCGACACGATCTTCACCAGCTCGTACGAGCACACCGACGCCGTCGTGAGCAAGAGGTCGCTGGTCGACTACTCGAACAGCGGCAACGGCACGGTTCCGCAGAGCCTGCTCGTGAAGATCCAGAAGCTGCCCGAGGTCGAGGCGGCCGCCGGCTCGATCATCGACCTCAACAACGACACCACCAACACGAAGCTGATCGACCGGGACGGGAACGCCATCGACACGAACGGCAACCCGACCTTCGGCTTCGGGGTCGATCCCTCGAAGCCGCGCTTCAACCCGCTGCACCTCGTCGCGGGAACGTGGGCGCACGGGCGGCACGACGTCGTGATCGACTCGAACACGGCCAAGAAGCACCACTTCGCTGTCGGCGACTTCATCGACGCCGCCGCGAAAGGACCGAAGGAACGGTTCCAGATCTCGGGGATCGCCAAGTACGGCGACGTCGACACGCTCGGAGGGGCGACGATCGCGGTCTTCACGATCCCGACAGCGAAGGATTTGCTGGAGCTGAAGGGCTTCACCGCGATCTCCGTGGCCGCGAAGCCGGGCGTCTCGCAGGACAGGCTCGTGCGGGAGATCGAGTCCGTCGCGCCCGGTGACGTGCAGGTCAAGACCGCGGACGAGCAGGCGAAGGCGGACAAGAAGAACGTGGACGCGTTCCTCTCGTTCATCCGCGGCTTCCTGCTCGGCTTCGGCGGGATCGCGCTCTTCGTCGGCGCGTTCGTGATCTTCAACACTCTCTCGATCACGATCGCCCAGCGGACGCGCGAGCTCGCCACGCTTCGCACGCTCGGCGCCAGCCGACGGCAGGTGCTCCGCTCGGTGATCGTCGAGTCGCTCGCGATCGGCGTGCTCGCCTCGCTGATCGGGATCGCGGCCGGCATCGGCCTCGCCCGCGGCCTGACGGCGCTCTTCGACGTCATGGGCCTGACGCTGCCGCAGAGCTCGCCCGTCTACGCGACCAGGACGTTCGTGGTCGCACTTCTGCTCGGCGTGCTCGTGACGCTCTTCGCGGGCCTCTGGCCGGCGGTGCGCGCCACGCGCGTGCCTCCGATCGCGGCCGTGCGAGAGGGTGCGGTGCTCGAGCGGCGCAAGCGGCTCGGGCCCATCGCCGGGGTCGTGCTGTTCGGGGTCGCGATGGCCCTGATCGCGTACGCGACCCTCGGCGGAAACCTCGGCGCCGGCAAGAGCCTGCTCGCGCTCGCGGCCGGCACCCTGATCGGCCTGCTGGGCGTGGCGGGCTTCGCACCGGTGCTCGTCTCGGGCCTGGCCAAGCTCGTCGGCTTCCCCGCCCGGTCGCTCGGCGGCCCGGCCGGCCAGCTTGCCTCGAGCAACGCGGTCCGCAATCCCGCCCGCACGGCCTCGACCGCCGCCGCACTGATGATCGGTCTCGCGCTGGTCTCGTTCGTCGCGGTGCTCGGCAAGGGCCTCCACGGCTCGGTTGACAGGGCACTGCACGAGCAGGTCAGCGCCGACTGGGTGATCAGCTCGAAGAACGGCTGGTCGGCCTTCACGGCAGCGGCGGGGGCCGCCGCCGAGAAGACGCCCGGGATCACCCACTCGACGAGCATCCGCTCCGACCGCGGCCGCGTGCGCAGCGCGAACGCGACCGTGAACGGGGTCGACCCGAGGTCGGTGTCCGGGCTCTACAACTTCACC
>DATAOV010000008.1:0-23677 GCA_036265535.1 Gaiellaceae bacterium
GCTGCAGGAGATCGAGGGCGATCGCCGCCTGGTTCGCGAAGAGCCCCAGGAGATCCATTTCGGCGAGCGTGAACCTCGTGTCCTGGGGGCGGTCGAGCACCTCGAGCACGCCGAGCGCGCGGTCTTCGTGCAGGAGCGGGACTGCCATCAGCCCCTTCGGCACGAAGCCGGTCGACTCTGCCGCCTCGCGCGCGAAGCGGGGGTCGTCCGCGAGCTCCTCGACAACAAGCGGCTGGCGGGTGACGAGCACCCAGCCCGCGATCCCGGTGCTCGAGGGGAAGCGCCGGCCGATCAGCTCCTCGGCGCCCTCGCCGGCCACGGCTTCGAAGACGAGCTCGTCGGAGGCCTCATCGAAGAGGAAGACCGAGGAGGCCCGAGCGCCGAAGATCGCCCGCGCGACCTCGACGACGGACTGCAGCAGCTCCCGGTAGGACTCCTCGGAGCCCAGCGCGCCGGCGGCGACGGCGGCCCGCAGGTCCTCGTTCACCGGCCGCCGCCCACGTTGTTGGCAGTCAGGTAGAGCACGTTCTTGAGTTGGAACGGTGTCAGTTCGGGATGCTTGGCGAGGATAAGCGCACAGATGCCGCTCATGTGCGGGGTCGCGAAGCTGTTGCCCGTGGAGAGGATCTTGCCACCACCGAGCCACGCGATCTCGACGCCGACGCCGCGGGCGAAGAACTCGACCGGGGGCGCCGGGTTGTAGAAGAAGGTGTCCGGCTCGCGCTCCTCGTGGCTACCGACCGAGATCACGGAGGAGAAGCGCCAGGGGTAGCTCTCGACCGGCATGTTGTGCGCCGAGGCCACGAGCACGGTCCGGCGGAAGTAGGCGGTGTCGGCGAGCTCGTGCAGCAGGCCGGCGAACTGGCGCTTGGTCGTCGAGAGGCTCATGTTGACGACGTCGAAACCCTGCTCGACCGCCCAGCGGAGACCGCCGAGCAGGATCGGCCCGCTGCCCTTGAAGCCGGCGCCGAGCACGCGCGCGCTGACAAGGGTGCAGTCGGGCGCGAGGGAGCGGACGATCCCGGCACAGGCGGTGCCGTGTCCGCAGAGGTCGCCTTCGACGTCGTCTTCGAGCTCGATCTCCTCGTCCTCTCCATGCCGCCTGAAGGCGACGGCGCGGTCGACGTCTCCGACGAGCGGGTGGCCGGTCTCGACGCCGCTGTCGAGGATGCAGACCGTCACGCCCTTGCCGGTCGACCCTCCCCAAGCCCACTCCCGGGTGACCCGCTCCGGCCACTCGACGCCGATCGAGATCTGCTCGCCGGCGCCTGCGGCCAGGCTCCAGGCCGGAAGGCTCTCAGTGGGCTCCGGATTGGGCTCTTGTTGTGACATTCGGAGGATCGTACGGGGGCCGTCCGTCACAAGCTAGGCCGCCGCCGCGCAGACGGGCTAGACGTCAGCGAGGCGGCGGCGCAGCTCATCCAGCACACGCCGATCGGGCTCGAATCCCTCTGCCAGGAGGGCGGCCTCGAGGTCGGCTAGGAGCGTCCGGCGGTATGCGACATCGGCCTCGGCCCGGGCGACGATCTCGTCGAGGCCCATTCGGGCCGTGGGAAGCTCCTGTGCCGCACGCACCCAGCCCCTGGGCGCGGGTGGGAGCATCCCGATCAGCCGTGCTAGCCGTTCTGTGTCGTATCCGCTCATCACGTCACCTGCTCACCTGACGGGAATGCCGGCTCGTTTCTTCCCTCGAAGGCGGCTCGAAGCTTGTCGAGGCAGCGCGAGATGCGACTCGCGATCGTCCCGGCCGGGAGGCCGAGCGTGTCCCCGATCGTGCGGTAGCTCTCATCCTTGGCGAAGAAGCTGTCCAGGATCTGCCTGCAGTTCTCTGGCAACTCGGCCATCGCCTCGTGGACGTCGAAGGCGTCCTCGAGGTCGGAGAGCACGTCCTCGGCTGGGACGTCGGCAAGCGCTTCGACATCCGTCCCGAGCTCGCGGCCGCCTGAGCGGAGCCGGTCGATGCAGAGTCGGCGGGTGAGCTGCGCGATCCAGGGGCGGACGGCGTCGTCCTCGCGAAGCGAATCGAGCCTCTCGTAGACGCGGGCGAAGACGTCCTGGAAGACGTCCTCGGCATCCTGCGGCGGGAGCCGGAAGGCCTGGACAGCGATCGCGTACACGTAGCGGGAGAAGCGCTCGACGAGCTCTCGCCAGGCCTCGTCGTCGCCGTCGCGGCAGCGGGCGACCAGGGCACCGTCGGTCGGCTGGGCGCTCAGGTTTGTGCGGCCCGCAGCCGCTTGGCCATCGTCTCGAGGAGCTTCCAGGCGATCGACGCATTCGATTCGACCAGAGGACGGAACTCCCAAGAGGTGAGGCCATAACAGCGAAGCTCACTGTCGGCGGTGACGGTTGCGCTTCTCGCGCCGTCGTCGATCAGCGCAATCTCGCCGAAGTAGTCCCCTGGGCCGAGCTTGCCGCGCTCGGAGTCGCGCACGGTCACCGTCGCCTCGCCGCTCTCGATCACGAAAAAGCCCGCGCCGGCCTTGCCTTCGCCCGCGACGGTGCTGCCGGACTCGAACGTGCGCTCCTTGAACGAGCGCGCGAGCCGCTGGAGGTCGCCTCGTTCGAAGTCGGCGAAGAGCGGGACGCGCTCGAGGAGCTCGACCGGTGCCTCGGACATGCCGTTGATTCTATGGTTTTGCGGCCTCTACGCGACCCGCCAGCTCCTCGATCTTGCCCTCGGCGGCGTCCAGGCGCTCCTTGCAGAACCGGTACAGCTCCTCGCCTTGCTCCCAGAGCTTGAGTGCTTCGTCGAGCGGGGCCTCGCCGCTCTCGAGGCGCTGGACGATCTGCTCGAGCTCGCGCTGGGCCTGCTCGAAGGTGCGCTCCTCGTTCACCGGATCTCCTCGACTCGGGCACCAATACCGCCCTCGGCCAGCTCGATCTCGACGCGGTCGCCCGGCTCGACCGCATTGCCCGAGCGGACGATCTGCTCCTCCGCACGCACGATGGCGTAGCCGCGCTCGAGCGTCGAGCGCGGCGAGAGCGCGCGGAGGCGCCCGGCGCTGTGCTCGAGCCTGGCGCGCCCGCGCTCGAGCAGCAGCCGAGGAGCTCGGCCAAGCCGCTCGTGGGTGCGGTCGAGGCGCTGGCGCTCCCGGTCGAGGCTGCGCCGCGCGCCGCGCTCCAGGCCGGTGCGCGCCCGGGCGAGCCGGTCGAGCAGCTCGGTGAGGTCGGGAACGACGAGTCTGCCCGCTACGCTCGGGGTCGAGGCCCGCATGTCGGCCACGAGGTCGCAGAGCGGCGTGTCCTGCTCGTGGCCCACGGCCGTCACGACCGGGACGGGACAGTTTGCGATCGCGCGGACGAGCCGCTCGTCGCTGAAGGGCAGCAGGTCCTCGAAGCTGCCGCCGCCGCGCGCGACGACGATCACATCGACGCCCTCGCGGCAGAGCGCGGCAAGAGACTCGACCACAGCACCGGCCGCACGCGGGCCCTGGACGTACGTCTCGGCGACGAGCACGGAGGCCGGCGGAAAGCGCGCCGTGATCACGCTGAGGACGTCGCGCTTGGCGGCCGCGTCGTTCCCGGTGACGAGCCCGATGCGGCGCGGCAGGAGCGGGAGTGGACGCTTGTGTTCGGCGGCGAACAGTCCCTCGGTCGCCAGCTTGCGCTTCAGCCGTTCGAGCGCCGCCAGGTGGTCGCCGAGGCCGAAGCGCTCGAGCGAGAGGGCACGCAGGCGGAACTCGCCCCGAGCCTCGTACAGCTCCGGCCGTCCGTATGCGTGGACGCGATCGCCGTCGGCGAGATCCAGCCGGAGCGCGTCGAACTGGCCACGCGGAATCGAGACGCCGAGGCACGAACCGTCCTGCGGATCCTTGAGCGTAAAGAAGACGCTCGCCCAGCGGGCCTGGCGGCGCAGCTCCGTGACCTCGCCCTCGACCCAGACCGTCGGCAAGCGACCGAGCCACGAGGCGACTCCCCGGTTGAACGCACCCACGGAGTAGACGCGGCGGTCGCCGTAGTCGGTCGCCTCGACCTTCATCCTCTCAGGATACGGGGCGCTTAGGGAGGGCCTGACGGAGCCTCGCTCGTCGTCGGCGTGTCCTGGCCGTTCCGGGGCAAGGACGCAGGGAGTGCTCGTAGCCGGAGGCTACGGGTGCGACTGAGGACGCGGCCGCGAGGCGGCCAGCGCGGCCCGACGGCACACACCAGGCTTCGTCAAGCGCTCCTCTAAATCAGGATCTCGGCGGCTGTCTCGGGCGAGCAGCCTTGCGCGATGAGGTCGGCGGCATGGTGCAGATCGGCCTCGCTGTGGGCAATCTTCTCGGCCAGCGGGAGCGGGTACCCGGCTTCCATCAGGACGTGCAGCCTCCAGCTCTCGACCTTCGCCTGTTCGTCCCTGGGTGTCTCCGCGATCTGCGTCATGAGCGTTGGGTAGTTCGCCTTTTCCTAGACGAACCCTGCCGCTGGAAGTTGGCTGTTGCCGCGATCATGATCCTCGAAACGTGGGAGAGAGCCGGGTACTGGCTTCGTTGAGCGCGTCGTCGATGCGGCGCTGGAGATCCTGGAGGCGCGCGTTCAAGACCGTGCGCTCCGCCTCGGCGTCGGCGGCCAGCGTCTGAACCTGCGAGCGCAGGGCCACCTCGGCGTCGCCGATTCGACGCTGAAGCTCGGCGACGAGCTCGTCCCGCTCGTGCTCCAGCGTGTTGCCGATCTGCGAGAGCTTGCGCTCGAGGCGCTGACCTCCGGCATCGGCCACGTGGGCGAGACGCTCGGCCAGGACTCCCTGCGCCTCCTTGGCGAAGTGGGCTACCGCCCGGTCGAGCTCGCGCGACAGACGTTGCGCCGCATCCTCCCGGGCACCCTTGATCACGACCTCGAACTGCTGCGAGACGGCCTCGGAGAACGTGTTCGCGGTCCGCTCGACGACGCGCTTGAGCTGGTCGAGCTGGCGGCGCTCGATGTCCGCGAAGCCTGCCTGGATTCGCTGGATCGCCTCGGCCTCTTCGGCGGCGACGCGCTCGGTGAGCTCCCGCTCCCGCTGGCGGAGCCGCTCGGCGACCTCGTGCAACGCCCGGCGCCGGTCGCGCTCGTGTGCCTCTAGCTCCTCCTGAGCGCCCTGTCCTAGCTCGCGCGCGGACTGGTCGAATTCCGTCTCGAGGGCCGCCAGCCGCTCGCGCTGGGCCTCGCTCGCCGTGTCGAGGCGCTCCGTGTCGAGCGCGATTCGCGACGTCGCCTCCGCCATCAGCTGCTGCTGCCGCTGTGCGAGCCCGGTCAGCTGCGCTGCCAGCGACTGCTCCGTACGCTCGAGGTCCGCCGTCCACTCGGTCAGGCGACGGCTGACGCGCTGCTCGACCTGCGCGAGCGCGTCGCTCAGCTCGGCGTTCGCCTTGTTCTCGCGCTCGACCAGTGCGCTTCGGCGCTCCTCGCCGATCCGCCGCTCCTCCGCCACGAGGCGTGAAAGCGAGTCGGCTCGGGCTCGGGCGAGCGTGCGCTCGATCTCGGCGACGTGCGCCTGTGTCTCTTGCGCGACGAGCGCGTCGAGCCTCGTCTCGGCCTCGTCGAGTTGCCGCTCGACATCCTGCGCGCGCACGACGAGTCGCTGGAACGCGAGCGTCGCGAGCTCCAGTCCGGCGCAGACCGTCAGCCCGCCGGCGGCGACCGCGAGCGACCGCGTGGGCTCGAGCGCGAAAGTGACCCAGGCCGCCGCGGCGGCTACGGCTACGAGCCCGGTCAGCGCGACGAGGGTGTTGCGCGAGACCCGGCCGAACAGGGCCGCTCCGGCCGAGGCGAAAACGACGATCGCAGCGCCGGCGAAGACGAGCTCGAAGGCCTCCTCTCGCACGGCGCCATGCTACGTCAGCCTGAGCACGAGCAGCGCCACGGCGAGGCAGACGTTGGCGGCGGCGAGCAACTCGAGCGCGCGCTCCTGCGAGCCGTAGAGAAGCTCTTGGGTCACCGGCTCGCGCGCGCCGTCGTGCAGCTCCACGGTCCCCGCAACGGCGGCGACTCGGCGCCGTGCATGCCGGACCGGCGTGGACAGCGTCCGCTGCGCGTAGCTGGCGAGCGTGGCGTATCCGGCCGCGAGGAGCGCGACCCAGCTGATCGTTCCCGCACAGGCGAAGTAGCCGGTCAGGAGGGGGAAGGCGCCCCAAGCGAGGGCGAAGCCAAGGCTGTTGTGCATCGCACCGCCGAAGAGCTCGAGGCTGTAGACCGGAACGAGGGCGGCTCCCGCGGCCACGAAGACCAGCAGCCAGAGGTCGAACGCGACCGCGCCGGCGATCCCGATCGCGACGGCGGCTCCGAGTGCGCCGACGGTCAGCCCGAGCAGCACGCGGTCGGGGATCCGCGTGGCGAGCGGGTGGCCGTTCAGCTCGTCGAGCGCGTGTGCCGCGACCCCCAGCGCGAGGAAGAAGGCCACCACCGCGGCCGCGAGACGCCCTCCGTGGAGGTTGGGCGCGAGTGCCGCTCCGATCACGACGAAGCTCAGGTGCCAGGCGGTGTATGGCAGGTGCAGGAGGGTGACGTAGTCCCGCCAGCCGCCGGGGGCGAGCGCGTAGAAGGCCGGCCGAGCCTCGGTCACGCGCGCCGGCACCACAGCACCGTGCACCCGCCCAGGCTCAGCCGCTTGGCGGCGACACCATCGAACCCGGCGTCGCTCAGGGCTCCGACGAGCCGTGGCACCGGCCAGCGCTCGTCGAAGTCGCGGATGCTCCGGCCGAGGAACCGCCCGACCTGGTGCCACCCCGGCGAGATCAGCCGGCCGAGAGTAGGGAGGCCGACGTCGACGTAGAGGTTCCAGAGGGCGCGCGGCGCGGGGCCGGGCGGAACGCCGAAATCGAGCAACGACACCGTTGCTCCGGGTCGGAGGACACGGGCGAGCTCTCGCAGGCCGGCCGGGAGATCGCTTAGGTACCGGAGCAGGTAGGCGGCTGTGAGGCCGTCGAAGGAGGCATCGTCGAAGGGCAGGCGTTCGGCGGTCGCCTCGACGAGCCGGACGCGCTTCGTCTCGCCGGCGAAGGTGAGCCGTCTGCGCGCCTCGGCCAGCATCTCCGGGCTCTGGTCGACGCCGACGACCGAGCAGCCCTTCTGCCGGACGAGCTCGAGCGCAACCGCGCCGGTGCCGGCGGCCACGTCGAGCACGACGTCGTCGGGACCGGCGTCGACGCGCGAGACGAGGAACCGCCTCCAGCCCGGGTCCTGCCCGAAGGAGAGCAGGCGCGCGTAGCGGTCGTAGCTCGGGCCGAGCGGCGCGAACAGCTCCCGGGCGCGGGTCTCGACCACGCCCTGAGTCTAAGGCGCTCGCTTTCGATGCCGTAGGAGGTCGTGCCGGCTTGGCCGGCGCGGCCGTTTAAGCTGGCGAAGTGGGTCTGGACGACGATCTACGGCGGATCGCGGATGCCGCGGTCGCCTACGCGGCCGACGGCGAGGAGCTCGTCGGGATCGTCCCGGCGGAGCCGGCGAGCGGGCTACGGCTCTACGTCTGTGCCTACGGGGAGGCCGAGGAGTCGACGTGGATCGTGCTCGACGCGACGGGCGTGCCGGTCGAGGAGCGGGCGCTCGTGCGCGACGCCGTCTCGATCTCGGCGCTTTGCGAGGTCGCGGAGGAGGCGGCCGGGATCGAGCCGGAAGGCCCCAGGGTCGCGAGCCCGGTGTACCTCGACGAACTCGGTGTGGACGGGGGAGGGGAGCTCGCGGGCGCCGTCAAGGGCGCGTCGGGAACGGTCGAGGAGCTCCTGCGTGACGTCGAGCGCGGCTACAAGCGGCCGCTGAGCTAGTCTGGGCCTATGGAAGGTTTCCCGTTCGGGGGCGACCCCGAAGATCTGATGCGCAGCCTGAGGGAGTTCGCCGAGCAGCAGGCGGAGACGGTTCAGGAGGCGCAGCGCGAGCAGTTCGCGACGCTGACCCTGAACACCGCCGTCGAGCTGACCGCCGCCGCGCTCGCACAGGTGAACCCCGCAGGCTCATCGGACGAGCAGGCCGCCGCGCTGCGCGACGCGATGCGGGTCCTCTTCCCCGAGGCGGTGGCGCTCGTCAGCGCCGCCCGCCAGGGGTTCATGCGCGAGAGCTAGCCTCGCGGCAGGGGGTGCGGGCTCCTGCGTGAGCCATTCTCCGAGGCGAATCAGCCGATCGCCGACGTTGCGGCGCGCACCGTGTCTTCGAATCGGCGCCGGAGCGCGAGCGTCGCTGCGAAGCTGGTCGACGTGCTCGAAGGCGACCAGTGAGCGGGTCTGGTTGTCGAACATGAGCCTCCTCTCGACGGAAAGAATTTCGACCTCGAACGAAAACGTTAGCGTTTGATATTCTTGACGTCAAGAGTTTTTTAATCGAAGATTCTGCGTATGGCCGAAACTGCAGAACTCACAGGTGATCACGTCGACCGGTTCCTCCGCGAGATCGAGGGGGAGCTGCCGCCGATCGATCTCGAGGTCGAGGGGATCGTCGAGCGGATCTGGGGGCTGAACAAGCGGTTCCTCCGCCTTTCGGAAGAAACGATGGCGGATTTTGGGCTGAGCGAAGGCGAGTGGAAGGTGCTCAAGCACCTGCGCAAGGCCGGGCCGCCGTACCGGCGCTCGGCCGGGCAACTCGCCCGGCGCATCGAGCTCTCCAGTGGGGCGATGACCAACCGGCTCGACCGGATGGAGGAGGCAGGGCTCATCCGCCGACTGCCCGATCCGGACGACCGGCGGGCCGTGCAGGTCGAGCTGACCGATGCCGGCCGCCGTGCGTGGGACGACACGATCAGCGTCCAGGCGGCGAAGGAGGCGCTCGTGGCCGAGGCGCTGAACGCGAAGGAGAAGCAGCAGCTGAACGACCTCCTGCGGCGGCTGATGCTCGAGTTCGAGCGCCGCTAGGAGGCGGGGCGGCCGTACAATCGCGGCGCCCGTGAGCCTGGTCGACTCTGCGATTGTTCGCCTCCTCCCGGTGGTGCCGAAGCCGGTGCTGCGGCGGATCTCCGAGCGTTACATCGCGGGCGACGACCTGGACGACGCGCTGCTGGTGGTGCGCCGGCTCAACGCGGACGGCAAGATCGCGACGCTCGACGTCCTGGGCGAGGAGGTCGCCGACCCCGACGAGGCCCGCGCGATCGCCGACGCCTACCGCGAGGCGATCGACGCCTTCGAGCGAGGACGGCTCGAGTCGAACATCAGCGTCAAGCCGACCGCGCTCGGACTGAAGCTCGGGTACGACCTCTGCCGCGCGAACTTCGAGGACGTAGTCCGGCACGCCGCCAAGCGCGGCAACTTCGTCCGGATCGACATGGAGGATTCGACGACCACCGACGAGACCCTGCGCCTCTACCGCGAACTGCGCGAGGCCGGCCACGACAACGTCGGAATCGTGCTCCAGGCATGTCTGAAGCGGACGACGGACGACGTCCGCGCGCTCGCCGGGCTGCGACCGAACGTGCGGATCTGTAAGGGCATCTACATGGAGCGTCCGGAGATCGCGTTCCGGGACTTCGACGCGGTGCAGGCCAGCTTCGTCCAGGCGCTCGCGGAGCTCCTCAAAGGCGGCAGTTACGTGGGAATCGCCACACACGACGAGTGGCTGATCGAGCAGGGGAAGCGGCTCGTCAAGGAGCGCAGCCTCGGGCGCGACGAGTACGAATTCCAGTTCCTGCTCGGGGTTCGGCCCGCCCTCGGGGACCAGCTCGTGCGCGACGGCCATCGGCTCCGCATCTACACCCCCTTCGGGCGACAGTGGTACTCCTACTCCCTGCGCAGGCTCCAGGAGAACCCGAAGATCGCCGGCTACATCGCGGCCGACACGGTCAACCGCCTGCTGCCGGGCCGCAACGGCTCCTCGTGATCTGGGTGCGGGCCGAGGGGTGCCGCGTCTGGGACGAGGATGGTCGGGAGTACCTCGACCTCTCGGGCGGCTTCGGCGTCGCCGCGCTGGGCCATCGGAATCCGCTGATCTCCGCCGCCTGGACGGCGCAGCCCGTCGTGCACGCCCTCGGCGACCTCGCCGACGCGGCTGTAACCACCGCGCTGCGCGAGCGGCTCGGACCCGCGAAGCTCGGAGTCACGGGCGAGGACGCGGTCGAGATCGGTCTGCGGACGGCGCTGCTCGCTACCGGCAAGCCCGGGATCGTCGCCTTCGACGGCGCCTATCACGGCACGGGGCTGCTGGCACTCGCGGCGACCTCGCTCGAGGCCTTCCGGGAGCCGTTTGCCGCGTGGCTGCCCGGGCCGGTACACCGCTTCGCCTACGGCGAGGATCCCGGGCCGCTGCCGGACGACGCCGGGTGCGTGGTCGTCGAGCCGGTGCAAGGCCGCGGCGGCGCGCGGGTGCCGCCGGACGGGTTCCTCGAGACGCTGAGGCAGCGCTGCGACGAGACGGGTGCGCTGCTCGTTTGCGACGAGATCTACTGCGGCCTCGGCAGGACCGGCGTCATCTGGCGCTCCGACGGCCTGGCCGACGTGATCCTGACCGGGAAGGCGCTCGGGGGAGGGTTGCCGCTCTCCGCGGCGCTGTTCGTTCGTCCCGAGCTCGAGCTGGTCTGGAACCTCGGCCCCGAGGACGTGCTCACGCACACGCACGTCGGCAATCCGCTCGCGTGCGCCGCAGCGCTGATCGTCCTCGACGCCGTGCCGAAGCTCCTCGACGGGGTCCTCGTCGCGGGCGAGCGGTTCGAGCAAGCGGGCTGGCACGGTGCCGGGCTCCTGCGCGCGAAGGCAGGCGACTGGGAGGAAGCGTGGCGTAGAGGCGTGATCGTCGTGCCTGCAGGCCGAGGCGGTTCGCTCATCTCGGCCACGCCGCCGCTGACGATCGGCCTGGACGAGGTGGAGGAGGCGCTGGAGCGGCTCGAAGGAGCTGTCTACTAAGGAGGGCTTGACGAAATACCGACTGCGCCGCCGGGCTTACGGCTTGCGCGCGATGACGATCAGGTCGCCCGGGACACGCACCTCGCGGCGCCCCCACCGGTTCGGATCGGGGAGCTCTTCGAGCCGCTCGAGGGCGAGACCGGCGCCGCCGAGGGCGTGCACCAGGCGTCCGATCGGCCAGGCCTCGAAGTAGCTCTCGTGCCAGTGCAGCATCTGGTCGAGGCAGGCGGCGACGGGATGCTCGTCGTAGAGGAAGAGGATCCCTTCACGCTTGAGGGCCGCCGCGAGTCCGTTCGCCCACCCCTCTAGGTCGCCGATCTCCGCCAACGCGCCCCACGAGGAGTAGACGACGTCGAAGCGGCCCCGCAGCAGCTCGACGGGAAGGGCTTCCGGCGAGGCGGTCACGAGCGCCGCGTCGGGCAATCGCTTGCGGGCGGCGACCACTGTCTTCTCGTTCGAGTCGACCCCGGTCACGAGCGCGCCCAGGCTCATCAGCGCGGCGGTCTCGCGCCCTGCCCCGCAGGCCAGATGGAGTACGTGGCGGCCGGCGATGTCCGGAAGCCGCTCGCGCACCGGCTTCGGCAGCGTCCGGCTCCCGCGCGCCGAGGAGCGGCGGATCCGCTTGTGTGCCTCCTCCCAGGCGCGGAGGTTGGTGTCCGTGGGCTCCATCAGTCCATGGGCTCCATCAGGCCAGCAGCGAGAAGCCGCCGTCGACGACGAGGGTCTGGCCGCGCACCATCTCGGCCTCGGGCGAGCAGAGGAAGCAGACCGCGTCTGCCACGTCGCGCGGCTCGACGAGCCGGCCGGCAGGTGTGCGCTCGAGGCCGCTCGAGATCATCTGCTCGCGATTCGGGAAGTGGTCGAGGGCGCCCGTCTCGACCACGCCGGCCGAGACCGCGTTCGCGCGGATCCCTCGCGGGGCGAGCTCGACGGCGAGGTAGCGGACGACCGCCTCGAGCGCCGCCTTCGAGACCCCGACGAGGACGTAGTTCTCGAGCACGCGCGTCGAGCCCAGGCTGGAAACGCCGATCACCGAGGAGCCCTCGGGCATCTGGGGCGCGCACGCGCGCGTGAGCGTGAGCAGCGCCCTCGCGTTTGCATTCAACGTCCAGTCCCAGTGCTTGTCCTCGGTCTCGAGCGCCGGCTTGATCACGCCGGTGGCGGCGTTGTGGACGAGCACGTCGAACGGGCCGAGCTCCGCCGCCTCCCGCGCCACGCGCTCGGAGGCGACATTGCCGCGCACGAGCAGCGGCTCGGCTCCGGCGCCGCGCAGCTCCTCCGCGGTCTCCTCGGCGGCCTGGTCGTTGCGGAGGTACCCGATCGCGACCCGCCTGGCCCCGAGCTCGGCGAAGCGCAGTGCGATCGCCTTTCCGATCCCCCGCGAGCCGCCCGTCACGAGGACGGACGCGCCGTCGAACGTCATCGCCTCGGCGGGAGCGGTTCGTCCGCGGGCGCGGCGCTCGGGATCTCTTCCCAGCCGGGGCGATCGCGCGGCACGCGCGGGCCTTCCCTCGCCTTCGAGGAAGCGTGCCCGAGCCGGTCGAGCAGGTCCATCTGCGCGTGGGCGTACCGGCGCACGTCGTGATCCTCGGGCAGGTCGAGCACGAGCTCCTCGATCCGCGCGCGAAGCTGGTAGGCGAAGTGCGGCGTGGCCGGCGCGACGAGCGCGTCGATGTCGTCGTTGGTCGGCTCCGGCATAGGGAAAAGCCTACTGGGTAGGGTCGAAGAGATGCGTCGCCCGGAGCTTGCCGACCTGATGCTGCTGGCGACGGTCACGCTCTGGGCGCTCAACTTCACGGTGACGAAGTACGTGATCTCCCACGGCTTCGGGCCCATCGCCTACGGGTGTCTGCGCTTCGGCGCCGCCGGGATCTTCTTCGGCGTGCTCACGTGGGTGCGCGAGCGCTCCTTTGCGATCCGGCGCAGCGACCTCGTGCTGCTCACGATCGCCGCGCTGATCGGGATCTTCGTGAACCAGCTCTGCTTCTCGTATGCGATCAAGCTAACGACGGCGACGACCGTCGCGCTGCTCTTCGGCACGCTGCCCGTACTCACCGGGCTATTCGCCTGGGCACTCGGGATCGAGCGCTTCGGTTCGCGGTTCTGGCTGGCCGCGACGCTCGCTTTCGGCGGCGCCGCACTGGTCGCGCTGGGATCCGGCGGGAGCCTCTCCGGGCAGCTCTGGGGCGACGTGCTCGGCTTCCTCGCCTCGGCCACGTGGGCCTGGTACACGGTCTCCGTCTCGCCGCTGCTGCAGCGCTATACGACGCTTCGGATCAGCGCGCTCGCGTTCGCGATAGGAACCGTGCCGCTCGTCCTCGTCGGCTCGCACCAGCTGCTGAGCCAGGACTACGGCGCCTTCGGCGCGAGGATCTGGCTCTCGCTCGCCTTCGCGATCGTCGGCCCGCTGGTTGCGGCGAATCTGCTCTGGTTCGGCGCGATCAGCCGGGTCGGGCCGTCACGCGCCTCGGTCTTCGCGAACCTGCAGCCGTTTCTCGCCGCGTTCTTCTCTGTGCTGATCCTCTCCGAGTCGATGACGCGGATCCAGGTCGTCGGCGGGCTGGCGATCGCGGGCGGGATCCTGCTGTCGCGCGGCTCAGGCCGGGTATCCGTCGATACGGTGACGGCGTGACCCCGATTCGCGACCGGCTGGCCAGAACTCCGCCGGGCTACCGCTACTCGATCGGCCGCATCCTCGCGATCTACTCGGGCCTGATGGTCGCGCTGCTCCTGGCCGCGCTCGACCAGACGATCGTCGCCACGGCGCTGCCGAGGGTCGTCTCCGAGCTCGGCGGGATCACGCAGTACGCGTGGGTCTTCACCGCCTACATGCTCGGCTCGACGGTGACGGTTCCGCTGTACGGCAGGTTAGGCGACGTCCACGGGCGCAAGCCGCTGTTCATCGTGGCGATCTCGATCTTCCTCCTCGGCTCCGCGCTTTGCGGGGCGGCGCAGAACATGGTCGAGCTCGTCGTCTTTCGCGCGCTCCAGGGGGTCGGCGCCGGCGGGATCTTCCCGCTGACCCTGGCGATGGTCGGCATGATCGTGCCGCCGCGCGACCGCGGCCGCTACCAGGGGCTGATCGGCTCGGTCTTCGCAGCCGCTTCGATCATCGGGCCGCTGATCGGGGGCTTCATCGTCGACAACGCGAGCTGGCGCTGGATCTTCTACGTCAACCTGCCCGTCGGCGGCCTCGCACTCATCGTGATCCTGATCACGATGCCAAAGCGGCGCACCAAGCAGGAGCACTACATCGACTGGCTCGGCGCGGGGATCCTCGCGCTGGGGACGGCCTTGCTTTTGCTCGGGCTCGTCTGGGGCGGGCGCGACTACCCGTGGGGCTCGGCGTACGTGCTCGGCGCTCTCGCCGCGTCGGTCGTGCTACTCACGCTCTTCGGCCTCTGGGAGCGGCGCGTACCTGAGCCGATCCTGCCGTTCGATCTGCTGCGCAACCAGACCGTCGCGGCGAGCGTCGCGTGCATGGCGTTCGTCGGGATGGCGATGTTCGGCACGATCAGCTACGTGCCGCTCTTCGTCCAGGGCGTGATCGGCACCTCGGCGACCTCGTCCGGCGTGGTCCTGACGCCGCTGTTGTTGGGCGCCGTGCTCACGAGCTTCGTCTCGGGCCAGATCGTCTCGCGCACCGGGCGCTATCGGCCGAACACGCTCATCGGGCCGCTCGTGCTCGGGCTCGGCGAGCTCCTGCTCTGGCGGATGACCGTGAACACGACCAACGCCGAGGCGGCCCGGAACATGGTGATCGCGGGGATCGGGCTCGGGATGATGATGCAGATCTTCGTTCTCTCGGTGCAGAACTCGGTGTCGCGCTCGGCGATGGGCTCGGCGACCGCGTTGACGCAGTTCGCCCGGTCGATCGGGGCGACGCTCGGCGTGACGCTGATGGGCGTGATCGTGAACCAGCGCCTGCCCGAAAGCGTGCGAACCGAGGGCGCGGTCATCCACCGGCTCCCACAGGCCGGCCGCGAAGCGCTCGCGAACGCGTTGCACCCGGCCTTCCTGCTCGCGGCGGTCGTGTGCGGGATCGTCTTCGTGATCTCGCTGTTCTGGGTGCGAGAGGTGCCGCTGCGCCGGGGGTTCGAGGACGCGACCGTCGGCGACGAGGCTTCGCCTCAGCCCGTCGCGGTCCGGCGTTGACAGCCCGCCGGCCGGGTCGACAATCGTGCCGAAAGGGGTCAAGCGGGTGGGTGGCCCGCCGACTTCGCATAGCTGATCGGCGAGATTCGCGGCGTCGAGACGAGGGCTGAGGCCTACGGCTTCTCGTGGAACCGCTCCGAAAGTCGAACAAGCACATCCCGTTCGAGTGGTCCGGTCCCGCCTGACCCGAGTACGATGAGTTCATGAGCTCGGTCGACTTCATGCCGCTGGAAGGCTGGGATCATGTCGAGCTCTGGGTCGGAAACGCGAAGCAGGCAGCGTACTTCTACGAGCACGCGCTCGGGTTCACGACGACCGCCTACGCGGGCCCCGAGACCGGCGTCCGCGATCGCGCCTCGTACGTGCTCGAACAGGGGGAGATCCGGCTGGTCGTGACGAGCGGGTTGCGCGCCGACAGCGAGGTCACGCAGTTCGCGTGCCGACACGGCGACGGGGCGAAGACGATCGCGCTCCAGGTGCCGAGCGCCGCCGAGGCCTACCGCCAGGCTGTGCAGCGTGGAGCGCGCGGAATCGAGGAGCCGCGCTGGACCGAGGACGACTTCGGCCGCGTCGAGCTCGCCGCGATCGGCACCTACGGCGACGTCGTCCATTGCTTCGTCAACCGCCACGACTACGCGGGGCCGTTCCTCCCCGGTTACGTGTCGTCGACCGAGAACGGACACGCAGGCGGCGGAGTGGGGCTCGTGGCGCTCGACCACGTGGTCGGCAACGTCGAGCTCGGCCGAATGGATCACTGGGTCGGCTTCTACGAGCGGGTCTTCGGGATGACGAACATCGTCCACTTCGGCGACGACCAGATCCAGACCGAGTACTCGGCCCTGATGTCGAAGGTGATGGCGGACGGCAGCGGCAAGATCAAGTTCCCGATCAATGAGCCGGCCGAGGGCAAGCGCAAGAGCCAGATCGAGGAGTACCTCGAGTTCAACCACGGACCCGGCGTCCAGCACATCGCGCTGCAGAGTGAGGACATCGTCCGCACGGTCGAGGCGATGAAGGAGCGCGGCGTGATCTTCCTCGACACTCCGGACGCCTACTACGAGGAGGTCGAGGAGCGGGTCGGCGAGATCGGCGAGGACTACTCGGACCTGCGGCGCCTGAAGATCCTCGCCGACCGCGACGAGGACGGCTACCTCCTCCAGATCTTCACGAAGACCGCGCAGGACCGGCCGACGGTGTTCTTCGAGGTGATCGAACGCCACGGCGCTACCACCTTCGGCGAGGGCAACTTCAAGGCCCTCTTCGAGTCGATCGAGCGCGAGCAGGCGCTCCGCGGCAACCTCTAGAGAGCCTAGCTCTCGCCCTGCTCCCAGCGGCGCAGGCCGCGCTCCGGGTCCCAGGCGAGGCCGTAACGATCGCCGCCGAAGATCACGAAGCCGGCCGAGTCGATCTCGAACGCGAACAGGTGGTAGTTCGGTTCGGTCGGCTCCCAGTCGATCCGCTCCTTGATCGTGGCCCGGTAGCTGGTCCTGCTCTCGTCGTCCTCGACGGCGACGCCGCGGCAGTAGAGCTTGAAATCGCCTTCTGTTCCCGAGCGGTTGGACACGACGCTGTGCACGACGCAGCGCGGGTCGCGGAGAAGGTCGAGCGCCTTCGGCGAGCGCCACATCATCCCGACCATCAGCCGGCCGTCGACGAAGTCCGGCTCGACCGGGCTGATGCGCGGATAGCCGTTCTTGCGCAGCGTTCCGAGCAGGCACAGCTCGCGCCCGCGGAGCCGCTCCTCGCCGAGCGAGGCAAGCTCCGGGCACGCGGCAGCGAACTCATCCCAGCGCATGGCGCCGATTCTTCCCGAAGCGGCGCCAAAGCAAGCCGCAAGACCGTTGTCTCGGAGGGATCTTCTTACCAGCACGCACAAAACAGGAGGAATCACCGAGATGAAGAAGCGCTGGATTCTGCCGGGTCTGCTCGTGGCGGCCTTCGCCCTTGCGGCGACCGGCCTCGCAGATCCCGGCCACGGCAAGGGGAAGGGACAGGGTCACGGCAAGAAGAGCAAATTCGGCCCGTACGACGTGGTCACGGACGATCACGGCTCGTGCGGGAACACCTGGGCCGTCGACACCGAGAAGCGCACCTTCAAGGTCAGGCACAACTCCGACGGCAGTTTCACCTTGACACGCACTGATCGCGGCACGTTCGTGACTAAGGCCGGCAAGAGCCCCGGCGCCTGTGAGACGAAGGGCAAGCACGGCTCGACCGTCAATGCCGGCGTCAAGGGCCGCTTCCACGGGTTCCTGCGCGGCACGGTCTCGGGCGGCACGTTCAACCCGGGTGCCACGTGTCCGGCCGACTGCGGGTTCACCGACGTCTGGATCACGACCTTCTTCGGCCCGAGCGCGACGTTCTCGTGCTTCGGCGACTCAGCCGACTGCAAGTTCAACTTCCACTACCACGCTCGCGGTCAGGGCTTGAAGTTCCACAACTGGTACGACCTGGGTAAGGGCGCGGGGACGTTCCTGAAGGAGCGCTTCCACCGCGACATCGCGAACACCTAGCTGCGGGCTCATGTCCCGGACAGAAGGGCCCGCCCGCCGGCGGGCCCTTCTCGTTGCGTGCGATCCTTCCGCGCCATGACTCCGCAGAGGCGCACCGCGCTCGTCTCGATTCTCGCCGCGTGCGTCCTGATCGCGGTGAAGCTCGTGTCCGGGATCTTCACCGGCAGCCTCGGTCTGCTCTCCGAGGCCGCACATTCCGGGACCGACCTGATCGCCGCGCTGCTCACCTTCGTGGCCGTCGGGGTCGCCGGCCGGCCGGCCGACCCCGGCCACGCGTACGGCCACGGGAAGGCGGAGCACCTGGCCGCTTTGGCCGAGGCCGCGATCCTGGTCGTGCTCAGCCTCGCGATCGCCTGGCGGGCGCTCTGGCGGCTCTTCGGGCTGGCGAGCGGACAGGTCGATCCGCGCTGGTACGCGATCGTGGTCGTCGTCGCGGTGATGGTGGTGGACGCGACGCGCGCCACCATCTCCTACCGCGCGGGCGAGCGATACGGAAGCGCGGCGCTCCAGGCGAATGCGCTCCATTTCGCGAGCGACTTCGCGGGCTCGACGGCGGTTCTGCTCGGCCTGCTCGCCGCCCGCGCGGGCTACCACTGGGCCGACTCCGCGGCCGCGCTCTTCGTCGCGTTCCTCGTCCTGGTCGCGGCCGGACGGCTGATGCGGCTGAACGTCGACGTCCTGATGGACCGCGTCCCGCCGGAAGCTCAGGAGGCGGCGCTGGCCGCGATCGCCTCGCTCGAGCCCAGGGTCGAGCTGCGGCGGCTGCGCATGCGCCAGGCGGCCGGGCAGCAGTTCGCCGACGTGGTCATCGGCGTGCCTCCGGGCGCTGCCGTGGGGCAGGGCCATGCCGCGGCGGACGCGGTCGAGGAGGCGGTCCACCGGGCGCTGCCCCGCAGCGACGTTGTCGTGCACGTCGAGCCCCAACAGGACGAGGCAGCGCTGCGCGAACGCGTGCTCGCCGCCGCCCAGCGCGCTCCGCAGGTGCGGGAGATCCACAACCTGAGCGTCCTTCGTGTCGGCCCGCTCACGGAGGTCTCGCTACACCTCAAGCTGCCCGGTGACCTCTCGCTCGAGGATGCTCATGCGGTCGCGACCGAGGTCGAGCGGGCGATCGTGGAATCGGTGCCGGAGGTGGACGAGGTGCGGACGCACCTCGAGCCGATCGCGGAGGCCGAGGAAGGCCGCAGCGTGGACGAAGCTGCGGCCGGCCGCGAGCTCGTCGAGCGGATCGTCCAGGAGACGACGGGGCGGCCGCCGCGTGAGCTCCGCTTCCTCACGACCGACCGCGGCCTGCTCGCCTACCTGACGCTCAGGCTCGACGCCTCCACCTCGCTGGCCGAGGCGCACACGCGCGCGAGTGAGATCGAGGAGCGAATTCGCAGGGAGCAGCCCGGGATCGCCGACGTGGTCGTGCATACGGAGCCATAACGTTGAAGCTCTGCATGTTCACGCCGATCGAGCACGAGATCCGGGGCTGGCCGGGCCGGATCGAGGGCGATCGGGTCGTGCAGCTCGCCGCCCAGACGCTCGAGGCGTTCTTCACCGGCGGCGGCCAGGCGCGGGAGCACGCCGAGTACCCGCTCGCCGAGGTGCGGCTGTTGGCGCCGGTGCGCCGCCCTCCGTCCGTGCGCGACTTCTACGCCTTCGAGGAGCACGTCCAGAACGCCGCGCGGGTGACCGGTCGTCCGGGCGTGCCCGACGAGTGGTACGAGATTCCGACCTTCTACTTCTCGAACCCCGCCGCAATCTACGGCCCCGAGGTCGAGATTCCCTATCCGGAAGGCTCCGAGGCGCTCGACTACGAGCTCGAGGTGGCCGCCGTGGTCGGCGCGGACGGGCAGATCGGCGGCTTCACGATCCTGAACGACTGGTCGGCGCGCGACCTGCAGCGGCGCGAGATGCGGATCGGCCTCGGCCCCGCGAAGGGGAAGGACTTCGCCACCTCGCTCGGCCCGATCGTGGTGACTCCGGACGAGCTCGGCGACCTGCGCCTCGCGATGGTCGCGCGCGTGAACGGGGAAGAGCGCTCACGCGGCAATCTCGGAGACATGTACCACTCGTGGGAGGCGATCATCGCCCACGCCTCGCGGAACACCGAGCTGCGGCCGGGCGACATCCTCGGGTCGGGCACCGTCGGTAGCGGCTGCATCCTCGAGCACGGAGACGAGCGTTGGCTCCAGCCAGGCGACGAGGTCGAGCTCGAGGTCGAGGGAATCGGCGTCCTGCGCAACCGGGTCGGGCCGCGTCGGTAGCCCCGGCGCCGTTGTGGGCCACCTGCACCGGCCTACAATCGAGGAGCGCGGGGACATCGAGGCCCTGAAGTCCCACAAACGCAAGGTTCGGGACGGGCGGATCGACGAGACCTTCCCCTGCGCCGGCGCAGGCTTCCTGCCTCCTCAGTAGGCCCGACGAAGCGCAAGACGCCGCTGAAGCCCTGTTACTAGGCTTGAGCCGTGGCGAGGGTCGCGGTCATC
The DNA here is from genome assembly GCA_036265535.1 of Gaiellaceae bacterium. Classification (GTDB taxonomy): domain Bacteria; phylum Actinomycetota; class Thermoleophilia; order Gaiellales; family Gaiellaceae; genus AC-32. The sequence goes on from DATAOV010000008.1 coordinate 19,912, forward strand.
GGCGCGGGGGTGATGGGCCTCGCCACCGGGTGGGCGCTCAAGCGGCGGGGGGTCGAGGCGGTCGTCTACGAGCAGTTCGAGGTCGGGAACGACCGCGGCTCGAGTCACGGGCGCTCGCGGATCTTTCGGCTCGCCTATGCAGAGGATCACTACGTTCGCCTCGCCCAGGAGGCACTCGGGCTCTGGCGTGAGCTCGAGGCGGAGACCGGCGCGAAGGTGCTCGAGCTGCCCGGGCTCGTGGAGATCGTGCAGACCCTGGAGGAGAGCACGGCCGAGACGCTCGAGCGCTGCGGGGTCGTCTGGGAGCGGCTCGAACGCGAGGAGGCGGAGCGGCGCTACCCGATCCGAGTTCCCGAGGGCTCGTTTGTGGTCGTCCAGCCCGAGGCCGGGATTGCCCGGGCGGACAAGGCGCTCGCCGCCTTCGCGCGCGGGCTCGACGTTCGCGAGCACACGCGTGCTCATCCCGACGAGGTCGACGCCGACGTCGTGGTCGTGACGGCAGGCTCGTGGGTCAACGAGCTCCTCGACGAGTCGCTGCCGGTGACGACGACCCGCGAGACGCTTTGCTACTTCCGGCTCGACGGGGATCGGCCGGTGCCGTCGGTCGTCTCGTTCCAGCCCGAGAAGCACACGCACGACATGTACTCGCTCCACGACCCGAAGTACGGTCTGAAGGTCGGCGCGCACCACGCGGGGCAGAAGGCCGATCCGAACGTGCCCACCGAGCCCGACCCGGCCCTCGTCGAACGCATCGCAGCCTGGGCGGCCGAGACCTACCGGCTCGACCATCCATCACCGCTGGGTGCAGAGACGTGCATGTACACGACCACGTCTGACGAGAGCTTCATCCTCGAGCGCCGCGGCCGGGTCGTGATCGGCTCGCCGTGCTCGGGCCACGGCTTCAAGTTCGCGCCGGCGATCGGCGAGCGCCTGGCCGACCTGGCAGGCGAAGCCTCCCGTACATAGTCGACGGTCATTGACCTCCACGCACAGTGGGCGTACGGTCGCCTCGAGTCATGTCACGCGCCTGGGGACGCCCTGCTTTCCGACTCGGGGTCGTCGGTGGCGTTGCTTTGGCTCTCGCCGGGGGTGCCTACGCGTACGTCTGTCACCCGGATCTTCGCGGCACCCTCAGGCTGCCGGTCGGCGGACGCGTCGACGGCTACTCGATGCACGGGCAGCGGGTGACGATCGACATCTGGGCAGACGGATGCGAGCGCCAGGTCGTGTGGAACCCGCTTGTCCGCTCATCGACACGAGGTGGATGCACAGACGGTGTGCCTTCCGAGAGTGACACGAGGCGCAGCGCTCAGAACGGGCGATTTCGCGTGGTCCTGCGGGACGGGAGCGCGGCCCTGGATCAGCCTGACCGACTCGCCGTCTTCGACACGCGAACCGGAGCCGCCGTGCACGCGTGGCCGCTGCCGGCGCGCGCGAGCACCGTCGACCTCGCCCGCGGGGTGGCGGTGTTGTCGACCTCGAACGGGGTCTACGCGGTTCGACTGCGGGACGGGCAGAACGCACTCGTCGGCGTCAAGCGCCGGGGGGACTTCCCGCAGATCGAGCCGCCAGGAATCGTCTTCCAGGACGACCTCTACAAGCGCCCCGGCGGTCGCGCCCTCCTGAAGTTCATCCCCTTCGCCACGGTGAGCACGGCACTGCGGCCGTCGGGCCCGCTGCACGTGCCGACGACGATCGGCGACTTCGCGATGGACGGCCGCAGCGCCATCTTCGTAAAGCGCGATCCGTCGGGGCAGTGCGACCACATCGGTCTCTGGAACATTCCTTGGCACTACTCGACCGACCTCATGGACGAGCCGCCGATCTGTCCCGAGAAGCACGCTCCCGGCGGGATCACCGCGCTCGCCATCGGCGGGCAGTACGTCGAGGTCGTCACGACCTATGGGAAGGAGCGAACGCTGATCTCCAGCACGATCGTCCGCTGCATCGAGAAGGTGGTGACGCGCAGCCGGCTCGGCCGCGGCGCGGTACGGGCACTCGCGGCGGACGGCCCGATGATGACGTACGGCACGGGCGGTCGGATCGGGTTCCTCTCCGGCCAGCGCGTGACCGGCAAGGCCGACAGCTCGGCGATCCCGGTCCAGCTTTCCGCAGACGGCCGGTCACTCGCCGTGCTCCGTTCGGACGGTCGAGTCGACATCCGCAGCGCCGCAGGCCTGCTCGGGACCTTCCCCGCAGCCGGCGTCCGGGCAATCGCCCTTCGAGCCGACAAGCTCGTGATGCTGCGTCGTGGCTCTCTCGATGTGTACGACGTGAGCTCGGGGCTCAGGCTGCACAGGTGGCGTGTGCCGGCCGGAACGGCTCCTGCCGTGGACGTCCATTTCGGTGTCGCCGTACTCGCTGCCGGTCGGAACATCGTCGCGGTGAGGCTCGAGACCGGCCGGACGGCCGTGCTCTTCCGCTCCCCGACCCCGGCGCGGGCGCATCTCGACGACGTCGGCGTGGTCTACCGCTACAACGTCGGCCGAAGCGGGGTCCTCGGCTTCATCCCCTTCGCCGCCGTCGAGCGGAGGCTCGGCGCCTAGACGGCGGCTCGCCGCCGCTCACGGTCTATCCTTCGCGCGTGCCCACGTACCAGGTTCGAGGCGAGGTTCCGCGCAAGCGGCACGTGCAGTTCCGCGACAACGGGACGCTGCTGACCGAGGAGGTGATGGGCCTCGAGGGCTTCTCGGGAAACGAGTCGATTCTCTACCACCTCACCTCGCCCTGTCGCATCACCGAGCTTGGCGACTTCGAACCGATCGAACGCGACGAGTGGGTGCCCGATGCCCACGCGCATCGGCATTTCGCCACGATGGGCCTCGAGCCCGAGGGCGACGCCATTACCGGCCGGCGCCTCCTGATGTGGAACCAGGACGTGGAGATCTCGCTGTGCAGGCCGGACGAGGAGATGGACTACTTCTTCCGCAACGGCGAGGGCGACGAGGTGATCTTCGTCCACGAGGGCACGGGGACGCTCGAGACGATCTTCGGCGAGGTGCCCTACGGCGAGGGCGACTACATCGTGATCCCGCGCGGAACGACCTACTGCTTCCGGGCCGAGGGGCCGCAACGCCACCTCGTCTTCGAGTCGCCGGGGCTGATCGAGATCCCGAGCCGCTACCGCAACGAGTACGGCCAGCTGCTCGAGCACGCGCCGTTCTACCACCGCGACATCCATCCGCCGACCGAGCTCCACACCCACCGCGACCGGGGCGAGTTCCGGGTCAAGGTGCGGATCCGCGACGGGTACCAGACCTACATGCTCGACTACCACCCCTTCGACGTGGTCGGGTGGGACGGCTACGTCTATCCCTGGACGTTCAACATCAACGACTTCGAGCCGATCACCGGGCGGATCCACATGCCGCCGCCGTCGCACCAGACCTTCCAGGGGCGCAACTTCGTGATCTGCTCGTTCTGCCCGCGCAAGCTCGATTTCGACCCGCTCGCGATCCCGATCCCCTACCACCACTCGAACCTGAACTCCGAGGAGATGATCTATTACGTCTCCGGGAACTTCGGCTCGCGCAAGGGGATCGAGATCGGCTCGGTGACTCTCCACCCCTCCGGGATCCCGCACGGGCCGCAGCCCGGCCTCGCGGAGAAATCGATTGGAATGACCGAGACCCATGAGCTCGCGGTCATGTGCGACACGTTCCACCCGTTGCGCCTGACCGAGGTGGCCAAGGGCCTCGACGACCCGGCCTACGCCTACTCCTGGTACGAAGAGTCGGACGCGGCCAAGCAGGCGAAGGACGCGGAC
>DATAOV010000009.1:0-4104 GCA_036265535.1 Gaiellaceae bacterium
GCGGGTTCCCTGGCCGTCGCGCAGCCGCCCGATCCTCTTGCTCGAGGGCCGGCGTTCGAGCTCCTCGAGTCCAAGCTGCGCCCGCCACAGGTTCGTGGCGCGACAGTGACACGCGAGACGCTGATCAGCTTGGTGGAGGAGCGCTCGCACTCGATGCCGATCGTTTTCGTGTCCGCGGGGCCCGGGTGGGGGAAGACGACGCTGCTCGCCGAGTGGGCCTCGCGCTCGCGACGACCGTTCGCGTGGGTGTCCGTCGACGACAATGACAACGATCCAATCGTTCTGTTGACCTATGTCGCGACCGCGCTCGACCGGGTCTCGCCGCTCGACCCCGGTGTCTTCGACGCGCTGGCCTCGCCCGGTGCTTCGGTCGAGTCGAAGGTGGTCCCGCGTCTGGGAGCGGCGCTGGCGACGATCGACGAAGCGGTCGTCTTGGTCTTGGACGACCTGCACGTTCTGCAGGACCGGCAAGGCCTCGATGCTCTCGCGGCGCTCGGCAGGCACGTCCCCGCGGGCTCGCAGCTGGCGCTCTCGGCCCGAGGCGGTCCGGCGCTCCCTGAGGCGGCGCTGCGGGCGCGCGGGCTGGCGTTCGAGGTCGGGCCGGACGATCTGCGCATGGACGTGGAGGAGGCGGGCAGGCTCCTCGGTGGCGCCGGGGTCGACCTGGCGGGAATCGAGCTCGCCGAGCTGACCGAGCGCGCCGAGGGCTGGCCTGCGGGCCTGTACCTCGCCGCGCTCTCGATCAGGGCCCGCGGCGTCGGGCCCGAGGGTGCGGCGACGTTTGCCGGGAGCGACCGGCTGGTGGCGGACTACCTGCGCTCGGAGCTGCTGGCGCACCTGTCGCCCGACGAGGTTCGCTTCCTCAGCCGCACCGCCGTTCTCGAGCAGATGTCCGGTCCGCTCTGCGACGCTGTACTCGAGTCGAGCGGTTCTGAGGCGATCCTGGAGTCGCTGGAGCGTTCCAACCTGTTCCTGGTGCCGTTGGATCGCGATCGGCGGTGGTACCGCTACCACCATCTCTTCCAGGAGCTGCTTCGTGCCGACCTGGAGCGGACCGAGCCTGACCTTGTGCCTCGGCTGCTCGGCCGCGCGGTCGAGTGGTGTGCGGCGAACGGGCAATTGGAGGCGGCGTTCGGATACGCACAGCAGGCCGGGGACGTCGACCGAGCCGCGAAGCTGTTCGAGCAGTGCGGCCCGCTCGTCTATCAGAGCGGCCGGATCGCGACCACCGAGCGCTGGCTGGCCTGGTTGGAGGCACACGGTGCCATGGAGCGCAACGCGGCGGTCGCCGCGCTCGGCGCGGCGGTGGCGTCGACCTGGGGCCGGCCGGCGGAGGCGCAGCGTCTGGCCGATGTGTTCGAGCGCGCAAGCTACGAGGGCAGCCTGCCCGACGGCAGCGCCTCGGTCGACTCGTGGCGGGCCATCGTGCGTGCCCAGCTGTGTCGTCGCGGGTTGGCGCGGATGCGCGAAGATGCGGAGCTCGCGGTCCGCACGCTCGCACCAGGGAGCTTCAACCGGCCCAACGCCGCGCTGCAGCTCGCGTTTGCGCACTGGCTGGCGGGGGAGATCGACGAGGCGGACGACGTGTTCGCCGACGTCGCCGAAGAGGGCCTTGCGATGGGCACCCTCGAGGCGGCGGCGTTGGCGCTCGCGGAGCGAGCGGCGATCGCGATCGAACGAGGAGCGTGGGTCCAGGCCGAGGAGTTGCTGACGCGGGCGCTCCAGATCGTCGGCCGCTCGCGGATGGAGGAGTACCCCATCAGCGCATTCGTCTACGCGGTGGCGGGCCGCGACGCGCTCCGCCGCGGGGCAGCCGAGCGGGCTCAGGAGTTTCTCGCGCGGGGCCAGCGACTTCGACTCCTGCTCACGTATGCGACGCCCTACTTCTCGATCCAGACGCGGCTGGAGCTGGCGCGGGCCTACCTGACGCTCGCCGACGCGGGCGGCGCCTGGACGATGCTTCGCGAGATCGAGTCGCTGCTGCGCCGACAGCCCGATCTCGGCAGGCTCCCGGCCCTGGTCGAGGAGCTGCGTGCGAGCCTGAAGACGATGCGCGCGAACGCCCCCGGGGCCTCCACCCTGACCACCGCCGAGCTGCGTCTGCTCCCGTACCTGGCCACGCACCTCAGCTTCCCCGAGATGGGCGATCGCCTCTACCTGTCGCGCCACACCGTGAAATCACACGCGATGGCCATCTATCGCAAGCTCAACGTCACGTCCCGCAACGACGCGGTCGAGCGCGCCCGCGAGCTGGGCCTGCAGTAGGGACCCGCGACGGCACGTCACCCTGGGCGGCCTGCGTGCGCACGCTCCGGACGCGACGCGCGATGTCGCGAACGCGCTCATCGGGATCGGCGCTGGTCGACGAGAGTGGCGGGTTTAACCCCTTTGGGATGATGCCGGGCTCTGGCGAATCAGTGACACTCGGTCGGTGGGTCACGTCCATGTTCACGCGCCGCACGCGCTGACTGAAAGTCCCGAACAGAAGCCCACGCCACCCGCCCGCGCCGAGCGGCGACTCGAACTCGCCGCGGTGCTCCTGCTCGCGCTCACGACGCTGGCCACGGCGTGGTGCGGCTACCAGGCGGCGCGCTGGTCCGGCGAGCAATCCCAGCACTACGCGCGCGCGTCGGCCACCCGCATCAAGTCACAGCAGGCGGCCACGCGGGCGGGGCAGCACCGGATCGACGACCTCCTGTACTTCAACGGCTGGCTCAACGCCCGTGACGCGGGGAAGACGCAGCTTGCGGCGATCTACCGCGCGCGATTCCGCCCGGAGTTCGTGCCCGCCTTTCGCGCCTGGATCGCACAGCGGCCATTCACCAACCCGCGCGCGGTCCCCGGGCCGCTCTACATGCCGCAATACCGATCGGCGGACCTCGCGCGCAGCGCGAGGCTCGACGCCGCCGCCGACGATCTCTACGAGGAGGGGACGGCGGCCAAGGGCTACGACGACAAGTACATCCTCTCGACCGTCTTCTTCGCCGCGGTGCTGTTCTTCGCAGGCATCTCGCTGCGGCTGGACTGGCTGCCGTTGCGAATCGCGGTCCTCGGCATGGCGCTTGCGCTGCTGGTCGGCGGCTGCGTCTTCGTGCTCACCCTGCCCGTGGCCTGAGCGCTGCTCCCGCTGTGGAGCGCGTCGAGACAGGTTCATCCCGTCGGGATGATGCGCCGGGGTCACGATCGTCGGAAGATGAACGTGCTCGGAAGCTCTTCGGAATGACCATCTGAAACGCACCGATCGCTCCAGGACTGCGTGATGGAGCGAGTCGAGCAGCGCACCTCGCGGCCGGCCGCCCTAGGCCGCGCCAGTCGAGAGCCCGCCGCGCCCCGTCGGCCAGTCGCCGACGGACTGTCGGCCCCTGCCAGCGCATCCGGACACAAGGAGTGATTCGTCAATGTCGACGACGACCTACGACAGACGCCCGGGGTGGCTCACGTTCGCAGCGATCGCGATGATCGCGGTCTGCTTCGTCCGGATCATCTCGGCGATCAGCTATTTCAAGAGCGGAAGCCAGGTGGCCGACCTCAGCAACTCCATCTTCGGCGACGACCTCTGGGTCTGGGGCACCTGGGACCTCATCCTGGCCGGTATTGCCCTACTCGCCGGTCTCTCGCTTCTGAGCGGCGGCGGCTTCGGTCGGGTGCTGGGCTACATCTGGGCGACCTGGGTGATCGTGCAGAGCTTCCTGATCGTCACGTGGGCACCCTGGTTCGCCGTGACGATGATCGCGATCGCCGTTCTGGTGATCTACGGCCTCGCGGCGAGCTCCGACTGGTCCGAGGCGAGCTGACATGAGCACCAGAGGAGTGATCTTCACGCTGGTCGGAGCCGGCGTCGTCGTCGCTGTCGTCATCGGTCTGCTCGGCCAGTCGCAGGCGGTGGCCGAGACGAAGTTCTGCAACAGCCTCGACAGCCTCAGCTCGTCCGTGCAGTCGCTCACGAGCCTCGACTCCTCGGCGACCAAGGACGACTTCCAGTCGGACGTGTCCGCCGTCCAGAGCGCCTGGAACGGCGTCACGAGCGACGCGCAGAACCTCAGCAGCATCAACATGAGCTCCCTGGACAGCGCCTGGAGCGACTTCGAGAGCGCCGTCAAGAGC
>DATAOV010000010.1:0-2725 GCA_036265535.1 Gaiellaceae bacterium
GGACGAGGACGTCGCCATCGCGGCGGCCTCCCACCACGCGCGCGCCGAGCAGCTCGCGGCGGTGAAGGAGCTACTCGCGCGGGCCGGGGCGACCGAGGACGACCTCGAGTGCGGGGCGGTGAACGGGAGCCGGCTCGAGCACAACTGCTCCGGAAAGCATGCGGGCTTCCTTTGCGTCTGCGCGGCGCGCGGCTGGCCCTTCGAGGGCTACCGGCTGGCGGAGCACCCGCTGCAGCAGGAGCTCCAGGCGCTCGTCTCGGATGCGAGCGGCGCGGACGACATGGTCACTGCGGTCGACGGCTGCGGCGTCGTCACGTTCGGGCTCACGCTCGAGCGGATGGCCGCGTCCTTCGGACGCCTGGTTCGCAGGGAGCTCGAGGGGGCCGACCGCGTCGTCGCGGCGATGATCGCCCACCCGGCACTGGTCGAAGGGCCAGGTTCGGCCGCAACCGAGCTCATGCAGGCTGCCACGGGCGCAGTTGCCAAGGGCGGGGCCGAGGGCGTGCTCTGCGTCGGGCTTCCCAACGGGACTGCGCTTGCGTTGAAGGCCGAGGACGGCTCGTCGCGGCCGCTGCTTCCCGCGGTGGCGGCGTTGATCGGCCTCCCTGATCTTAAGGTCAGCACGTTTCGCAACAGTCGTGGAGAGGCCGTGGGCGAGGTAGTCGTCGAGTTCTGAAAACTCCCCTTCCCCTTTTGCAAAACCGATGTAGAATGCCGCTCCTGATTTGCCTGTGAGCCGGGGGATGCGGGATCCCTCCGGCTCTTTTCGTTCCAGCGGCGTCAAGTAGCAGAGGCAACGAGAAGAAAGGGCCAGATCAATGCTCACGGTCGACATCTCCCTTCCCGACATCGAGGAGCTGCACAAGCTCGTCACCGAGGGACAGGAGAAGGGATTCCTCTCCTACGACGAGATCGTGGCGGGCCTGGAGGAAGTCGACCTGACGAAGGAGCAGGTCGAGGACTTCTACACCTACCTGATCGACCACGGCATCGAGCTGGTCGAGGGCGTGGAGCACAAGGCGCCGCCGCACGAGCAGCCGGCGCTCGCCGAGGAGGAGAAGGCCGGCCCGAAGCTCGACCTCACCGTCGAGCCGTCGCTCGACTCCCTGAGGCTCTACCTCCGCGAGATCGGCAAGGTGCCGCTTCTGACGGCCGACCAAGAGGTCTATCTCGCGAAGCGCATCGAGCGCGGCGACATGAGCGCGAAGACGCAGATGATCGAGGCGAATCTTCGGCTCGTCGTCTCGATCGCAAAGGCCTACCTCGGCCGCGGCCTCTCGTTCCTCGATCTCATCCAGGAGGGGTCGCTCGGGCTCATCCGCGCGGTCGAGAAGTTCGACTACCGCAAGGGCTACAAGTTCTCCACGTACGCCACCTGGTGGATCCGGCAGGCGGTGACGCGCGCGATCGCCGACAAGGCGCGCACCATCCGCATCCCCGTGCACATGGTCGAGAAGCTGAACAAGGTCGTCCACATCGAGCGCCAGCTCGTCCAGCGGCTTGGGCGCGAGCCGCGGCCCGACGAGATCGCGGCCGAGCTCGAAATGACCACCGCTGAGGTCCGCGAGATCTTGCGCATGTCGCAGCTACCGGTCTCCCTCGAGAAGCCGATCGGCGAGGAAGAGGAGTCCGAGCTCGGCGATTTCGTGCAGGACGACCAGGCCGAGTCGCCCTTCGACTCCGCGTCGCTCAACCTTCGCCGAGAGGACATCGACCGTGCGCTGGACTCGCTCCCCGAGCGCGAGCGCAAGGTGATCGAGCTTCGCTTCGGGCTGAAGGGCGAGAGCCCGCGCACGCTCGAGGAGGTCGGCCGCGCCTTCGGCGTCACGCGCGAGCGCATCCGCCAGATCGAGAACAACACGCTGAAGAAGCTCGAGTCCCTGCCCGAAGCCCAGGGTCTCAAAGATTGCGTCTGAGAGCTTTGGGCGGCGGTCGCTACCGGCGCGCGGAGCGCGGCTCGGCGACCGCCTGACGACGCCCGCTGTGAGCCGCGTCGCTCGCAGTCCCTCGCCGAACCACGTGCACTGTCTCGGGCCCCCTCGCTCGCGTCTCTTGCCAGACCCGCCCCAAAGCTCTCAGCAGGCGGCGGGGTCGGGCGTGTAGACGGGCTTGGTGGCGCGCACGGTGACGAGCCGCTCGCCGATGTTCGTGCTCACCGGGCCCTCGAACGTCGTCGTCCACGATCCCGCCGAGCAGACGGGGAGCGTGACAGGGACGACGCGTGCTGGATTCACGCGAACCTCACGCACGCCGTCCGGCGTCTTCAGCCGCATCGTCGTCTCGGGGACGCCGCGTGGGAGGCTGAGCTTGAACTCGACCTGGCCGGCGAGGCGCTCTCCCTCCTCCGGCCAGAGCTGGATCCCACCGGTGAGCCCGAGCCAGCCGTCGTAGAAGCGGTTCGTCACGTAGAGCGCGAGCCGCGGCTTCCCGGCCGGGGCGAAGAGTCGATAGATGCGCGTGCGAGCCACCTGCCGGGCGCCCCGGAACTCGGTCGTCGCGCTGTATGCGTCGACGAGGAGTGGGCCGGTGTACGCCTGGCCGCCCACGAGGAGGCTCCCGTCTTTCCCGATCGTCGTCTGCTCGGCCTTGAACGCGTCGGGCGGCGCTGAGTCGGGCATGAGCAGGAGCCGGTCGATGGAGCGGTTCCAGAAGAGCTGCTCCGTGGCGAACCCCCGGTCGTTTGAGGGAGTCTCGAGAAGCGCGACGCTCCCGAGGCCGGCGTGGT
>DATAOV010000011.1:0-2903 GCA_036265535.1 Gaiellaceae bacterium
TGTCGCCGAGGGCGAGCACGAAGTCCGCATCCGCCTGCGCCGCGGCGGCGAGGATCGCCTCCACCGCGCCGAGCCCGAATGCCTGGAGCTCGATCGTCCCCATCGTGATCGCGACGAGCGGGCGCCTCGTCCGCATGGAGAGCTTTCCGTTCATGACCGTCCCGCCGCCGTACGGGACCCAGCGCATGAACCAGCCCTCGGGGTCGCGCTCGAGCATGCTGGGCGGGAACGACTCGATGACGACCTCGGGCTTCGGGAGCGGGCTCGGGAGGTCGTACTTGTCGAAGAAGTCGCTCAGGAACCCCGCGATTGCGTCGTGCATCCGACGCGTCTCCCAGGCGCTCTGGTTTCGCTGCACGGCCGGGACTCCGGCGCGTGCCGCCGCGAAGAGGCCGGCGGTGGCGCCCTGCTCGTAGACGATCAGGTCGGGCCGCCAGCTGTCCGTGAGCTCGATCACGCCGTCGATCAGCGGGCGGTTGACAGCGGCGATCTGGACGCCCCATTCCTCGAGGTCGATCGCCGGCCGGGTCGCGACCGTCGTCATGAAGGCAGGGTTGTCGCGCGCGACCTGGTCGAAGACCGCGACCGCGCTGAAGTCAGGCGCGACGTCGACGACCTCGAGTCCGGAGCCCGCGGCGCGTTCCGCATGCTCCGCGACCGCGATCACGACCTCGTGGCCGTACGTGCGAAAGGCCCAGGCGAGCTGGATCAGCGGGAAGAGGTGGCCCAGCCCTGGGGACGAGACGAAGAGGACGCGCCGGTCGGAGCGGTTCGCCCCGTTCCTCGCGGCAGCCGCCGTCCTCGTCACCAGCCGGCCCTGATCGTCTCGACCACGTGCTCGCGCTCGCGCTCGGAGAGCCACCAGCCGACCGGGATGTAGACGAGCCGGTCGTAGACGCTGTCCAGGCCCGGCAGCTCTCCCGACGCTGCCGAGGCGACACACGTGTGCGCGTCGTTCCGCCGCGAGATGATGCTCGTTCCGATCGCTGCGTCCGCCAGCTTCCGGAGGAACGACGGCCGGTCGGAGACCTTGATCGGGTAGGCCCAGAAGGAGGGCTCGGCTAGTGGCGCTCGCTCCGTCAGCTCGAGGCCGGGGACGTTCGCGAGCGCTTCGTCGTAGTACCGCGCGTTGTCGCGCGTCGCCGCCAGGAGGCCGTCGACGATCTTCAGGTTCGAGAGGCCGATCGCGGCGGCGATCTCGTTCATCGTGAAGTGGTAGCCCCACTCGGCGATGTCGTACCTGCCGGTGGTGCGGTCGGCGTTGCGGTCGATGCCGAGCCACCGGAGCAGCCCTGCTCGCGCATACGTCTCATCGTCCGGGAGCACGACCAGGCCGCCGGTCCCGGTCGAGAGGACCTTGATCGCGCCGAGGCTGAAGACGCAGATGTTGCCGTGGTTCCCGAGCGGCAGGCCGCCGTACGTCGTGCCCCATGCCTGCGCAGCGTCTTCGATGACCGCCGGTCGGAACCCGAGCCTCGCTTCGACACGGTCGAGAACGACGCGCAACCGGTCGAGGTCGACCGGGAAGCCGAGCCAGTGGACGACGACGATCGCCCGCGTCGCAGGCGTGACCTTCCGCTCGAGGTCGTCGAGGTCGATGCAGAGCGTGCTCGGATCGACGTCCACCCACCGGAGCCGAAGCCCGTTCGCGAGGATCGTCCAGTTCGTCGCCTCGAACGTCAGGGGAACGGAGAGCACCTCGCCCGCGTCGTCGGCGCTGCGCTCGCCGGGCAGGTCGCCGTCGGCGAACGCGGCAAGGCGGAGCGCGAGGTGCAGGCCCGAAGTGCCGCAGTCGACCGCGACGACCCGGTCGTTGCCGAGGCGCGCTCCGACGGCTTCCTCGAACGCCCGGACATTCGTTCCGTGCTCGAGCTGCCCGCTCGCGAGCACCTCGGCGACTGCGGCGGGCGCGTCCGGCGCGATGGCGGCCTTGAAGAGCGCTACCGGCGGGGCAGCGGGCGCCGCCGGGCGACGACCGAGCGCTGGGCCCGGCACGATGGGCTCCACGACGGTCAAAGCCATGCGATTCTAAACTATTTGTTGGGCATCGGTCAAAAACAGGCGCGGCAGCCCAATAAATGCTTGATTTATAGATGGTAAGATCGATCAATGAGCGTGGCGGCGAGCACAGAGCGCTACGTCCGTCTGGGCCGCACCGGCCTCGAAGTTAGTCGCCTCGCCCTCGGAACCGTGAACTTCGGCGGCCGCGTCGAGGAGCGCGACGCGCACGAGCTCCTCGACCACGCCCTCGACCGTGGGGTCACCTTCGTCGACACGGCGAACATCTATGGCTGGCGCGTCTACAAGGGCCACACCGAAGAGGTGATCGGGAGGTGGCTGTCGGCGGCGCCCGGCCGGCGCGAGGAGATCGTGGTCGCCACCAAGGTCGGGAACGAGATGGGGCCCGGTCGCGACGAGCGCGGCGGCCTCTCGGCGCGCCAGATCGTCGCGGCGTGCGAGGCGTCGCTGCGCCGGCTGCAGACGGACTGGATCGATCTTTACCAGATGCACTGCGTCGATCCGACGGTCTCGTGGGACGAGGTGTGGCAGGCGATGGAGCTGCTCGTCACCCAGGGCAAGGTCCGTTACGTCGGCTCCTCGAACTTCGCCGGCTGGAACCTCGTCACCGCGCAGGAAGCCGCCGTTCGTCGCCACCTGCTCGGGCTCGCCTCCGAGCAGTGCGTCTACAACCTGGTCACTCGGCACGCGGAGCTCGAGGTGATTCCCGCAGCGCAGGCGTACGGCATCGGCGTGCTCGTCTGGTCGCCGCTGCACGGCGGACTGCTCGCCGGCGTGCTTCGGAAGCTGCGCGAAGGCACTGCCGTCAAGTCGGCGCAGGGTCGGGCGGCCGCGGCGCTGGAGCTCCAGCGGGATGCGATCGCCGCATACGAGGACTTCTGCGC
>DATAOV010000012.1:0-1500 GCA_036265535.1 Gaiellaceae bacterium
CGCGGCGAGCGCGTCGGCCGTGGCGGCCGGGTCTTCACGATGACGAAGTTCCGCACGCTGCGGCCGGGAGCCGAGGGCCGGCTCGGACACCACCTCGGCTCGGACCTCGTCGCGGCAACCGAGGCAGAGGTGACCAAGGTCGGCCGCTGGCTCCGCGCGACCCAGCTGGACGAGATCCCGCAGTTCTGGAACGTGCTCAAGGGGGACATGAGCCTCGTCGGCCCGCGTCCGATCCGGCCGCGCTTCTTCGAGGAGCTCGCCGGCGAGCTGCCCGCGTACTGGCAGCGGCTCGTCGTGCGGCCGGGGCTGACTGGGTTCGCGCAGGTACGCCGCGGTTACGAGACGTCGATGGCCGAGAAGCTCGCGCACGACCTCGAGTGGATCGCCGACCGCTCCGTGCGGCTCTACCTCAGGACGCTCGGCGCCACCGCCTGGCGCATCCTCAGGCAGATCGTTCGCAGAGCGCCTTGAGCGAGGCGTACTGCTTGGGAACGTCGCGCCGGATCACGGGCCCGAGGAGCGGGAAGAGCACCTTCAGAGGCCCTTTCGGACGGAAGTCGAAGTCGCTGTCGAGCTCCGTGCCTTCCTCGGTCGGCGTGAACGAACACGCGATCGTGAGGTCGGGATTCCCGCTCGCCTCGTAGACGAGCCGTGACGGCCGCTCGTAGGTGGTGATGGTCACGTCGTACTCGCTGCCGCCGTTGACGAGGGCGAAACGCGAGCCTTGCCCGATCGGCTCGGGGTTCTGCAACTCGGCGCTAGTGACCCGGCTGTTCCACTCCGTGTCGTTGCGCAGGTCGGCCAGAATGTCGAAGACCCTTTCCGGCGGGCAGGCGATGCGGGTAGTCGTCGCGACGCGCACCGCGCGATCCTAATCCCGGCGCTCCTCAGCCCTCTGGGGGAACCTCGAGGACGACCTTGCCACGCTTACCGCGGCCGGCGACTCGCTCGAACGCCGCCCGGGCCTCCGTGAGCGGAAATACCGAGTCGACCTCCGCGCGAAGCTCGCCTGCGTCCACGAGCGTTCTCAACTCCAGCAGTTGCTCGCGGTCGGGCTCGACGATGAAGTAGATCGCGCCCGGGATCTCCTCCGCGATCGTGACCACGCGGTCTCCAGCGGGGACCTCGCCCCCACGCGTGTCGAAGACCAGATCGACCGGACCGCTCTCCACGACCGCTGCGCCGGCGTGTCGCGCAAGCTGGACGGCAATGTGCCCAACCCCGCCCGAGGCGCCCGTGATCAGCACCCGCTCGCCTCGGGCGAGCCGCCCGTGCACAAACAGTGCTTGCCAGGCGGTCAGCCCGCCCATCGGCAGAGCGGCCGCCTCGACGTGGCTCAACCGTGAGGGCTTCGGTGCAAGCACATCGGCTGGGACGACGGCGCACTCGGCGGCTACGCCGTCGCGATCGAAAGGCGTGAGCGCATAGACCTCTTCTCCGCTGTCGACGACAACGCCCGAAAGCTCGTAAGACGGAATCGCCGGCAGTCGGTCGACCGGC
>DATAOV010000013.1:0-11490 GCA_036265535.1 Gaiellaceae bacterium
GGGTGCTCGGTGGTTTCCTGCATGTCTGCAGCACTTCTCGTGCTGCGAATCTCAAGTGAGAGAGCGCGCTCGCGTGGAACCCCGTGGCGAGCGTCGCACCCCGAAGCATAGCCGATTCTGCGGCGCTACCTAGCCACCGAGCCCGCCGAAGAGCGCGAATGGGTTCTGCGGAGCCACTTCCCAGACGACCTCGCCGCCTGGTTCGGCCTCGCCGTGGACGCGGCGGGCCAGCGCTCGGGCCTCCTCCTCGGTGCCCGCACCTACGATCAGGAAGCGCCAGCGGCGCACGACGTCGAGTCCTTCCCGCTCGAGCGTGTCCGCGAGCTTCTCGGCCTCCGCGTGCGTGTCGAGCTCGACACGCACTTCCCAGGGCGCATATCCATGCCGGACCTCTTCCTCTTCCCAGCTCTCCTGGGGCGGCTCGCCCGACCAGCGCTCCTCATCCGGGAGCCAGCGCTCGACCTGAGCCTTCGCGTCGATCCCCTCGTCGGCGAGCTCGGCGTCGACCATCCGCCGGGCCTGCTCGGCCTGTGCCTGCGACTCGGCGTAGACGAAGATGACATCGTCGTCGCGGGAGACCGCGAGGCGGTGGCCTTCGAGCTCCTTCGCGAGCCGCTTGGCCTCGTCGGAGCCCAGGTCGACCCCGAGGCGGTCGAGCAAGCTTCCCGCGTGGCCCTCCTCGGGCAGCTCGATCTGGATTCGCCAGTTGTCGCTCATGTCGTGGGTGCCCCCGCTCCGACCTCCGAGAGCGGGCACCCGAACATCTTCTCCGAAATGCCGACCTGGTCGAGGTACTTCGTGATCCCGCCGAGCCAGAATGGCCAGCCCGCGCCCAGCAGGAGCGCCGTGTCGACGTCCCTCGCCTCCGAGACGACGCCCTCCTCGAGCAGATGCCAGATCTCGTCGGCGACCGCCTCGAGCGCCGACTCGAGGATCTCGTCCTGCGATCTCGGCTCGCGCTCTCGGAGGGCGATCTCGTCCTTGCCCGCGGCGTAGTTGGCGAGGGTCTGCGAGAGGGGAAATCGCTCCGGATACGCGGCGTGCAGCGTCTCGAGCACGTGCTTGGCGACGCGGGGCCCCACCATCTGGAGCAGCACGGACGGTGCCATCGGCAGCCCCAGGCGAAGGATCGCCTCGTCGGCCTCCTCGGCGGCGGTGCCGTGCTCGAGCGCGTCCAGCACGACCGCCATCAGACGTGTGAGGACGCGGTTGACGACGAAACCCGGGGCGTCCGCTACGAGCACCGGCGTCTTGCGGAGCCTCGCGGCCAGCTCCCACGCCGTCGCGAGGGCGACGTCGTCTGTGTGGGGGGTGCGGACGAGCTCGACGAGCGGGAGCACCGCGACGGGGTTGAAGAAGTGGATCCCGACGTCGGCGCCCATCTCGGCGACCGAGAGGCTGGACGTGTTGGTGGCCAGGACGCAGTCGGGCTTCACGTGCTCACGCAGCTCGGCGAAGACCTGCCGCTTCAGTTCCGGCTCCTCGAAGACGGCCTCGAGCACGAGGTCGCAGTCGCCGAAGCCCTCGTAGCCCGTCGAGGTGGAGACGAGGGAGGCGAGGAAGCGGGCCTTGCCCTCGTCGTAGCGGCCCTTGGCGACCTGCTCCTGCAGATCGGCAGCGAGGCTCTCGCGTGCCGCCGCGAGCGCGTCCTCGCTCAGGTCGCGCATGACGACCGGGACCTCCAGCCGGCGCAGGAAGAGCCCGGCCAGCTGGGCGGCCATCAGCCCTGCACCGACGAGCCCGACTTTCCGGATCGGCCGTGGGTCGGCGGCCGGCCGGCCCAGTTGCTGCTTGGCGCGCCGGTCGACCAGGTCGAAGGCATAGAGCGACGCTTTCGCCTGGCGCCCGGGAAGGAGCTCGCCGACCGCCTCTTCCTCGGCGCGGTAGCCCTCCTCGAGCGACCAGCCGGAGCAGGCGCCCTCGATCAGCTCGAGCGCCCTGTATGGGGCGGGGGCAGCGCCGTGCAGCTGCCCGTCGAGCCGGGCCTTGGCCTTGCGGAGGACGTCCGTCGTCGGTTCGCTGTCGTCGGGCGGGTTGCGATCGATGCCGTCGGCTGCGAGCTCGAGCGCGAAGGCGATCGACTCGTCCAGGAACTCCGCTGGTTCGAGCAGCCGGTCGGCGAAGCCGAGCTCGTGTGCCTGCGGCCCGGTCAGCATCCGGTTCTGGCGCATCGGGTTGGCGACCACGAACCTGACTGCGGTCTCGACTCCAACCAGGCGTGGGACGAGCTGAGTTCCTCCCCAGGCGGGGACGATGCCGAGGAAGCACTCCGGGCAGGCGAAGTGACGCACTGCGGTGGAGATCGTGCGGGCGTCGCAGTGCAGTGCGATTTCGACCCCGCCGCCCAGGCAGGCACCGTTGACCGCCGCCACTGTGGGGAACGGGAGTCCGCGCAGGCGGCCGAAGAGCTCGTGGCCCGTGCGGCTGCCTTCGATCGCGAGCTCGCGGGTGGCGTCGGGAAACTCGGTGATGTCGGCGCCCGCCGCGAAGACGAACGGCTTTCCGGTCAGTACCAGCGCGGCCCAGTCGCCCTCCTCGAGCTCGGGCAGCAGCCGCTCGAGCGACTCCAGCGCCGAGCGCCCGAAGAAGGTCGGCTTCGTGTAATCCTCGCCGTTGTCGATCGTGACAAGCGCCAGCGGCGCGGATCCCGTCTCGACCTGAGCCAGCTTGAACTCGGTCTCAGGCAGCGACGTTCTCCCAGATCAGCGCGGCTCCCATGCCCATTCCGACGCAGAGAGCGGCCAGCCCGTACCGAGCTTCGGGGCGCTCGCGGAAGCCGAAGGCGAGCTGGGCCAGCAGCCGCACGCCGGTCGCCGCCAGTGGATGCCCGCAGGCGATCGCGCCGCCGTACGGGTTGAGCCGATCGTCCTCCGGGTCGACGCCCAAGCCGTCGCACCAGCTGAGCACCTGCACGGCGAAAGGCTCGTTCAGCTCGAAGAGGCCAATGTCGTCGAGGCTGAGGCCGGCGAGGTCGAGCGCCCGCTTCGTCGCCGGGACGGGCCCGAGCCCCATCAGCTCTGGCTCGACACCCGCGAAGGCGTAGGAGACGAGCCGCATCCTCGGCTCGAGCCCGTGCTCGCGCGCCGCCTGGTCGGAGGCGAGCAGGCAGACGGTGGCGCCATCGGTCAAGCCCGCTGAGTTGCCTGCGGTGACCCGGCCGCCGGGACGGAAGGGCGTCGGCAGCCCGGCCAGACCCTCCATGCTCGTGTCGGGGCGAAGAAACTCGTCGCGGTCGGCGACGCGCCACCCGTCGTCCGTGAAGACGGACATCGGCACCACAGTCTCGCGCATGACGCCGTTCTCCCACGCGGCCGACGCCCGCTGCTGGGAGCGGACGGCGTACGCATCGGCGCTCTCCTTCGTCAGCTGCGGGAAGCGGTCGTGCAGGTTCTCCGCCGTCGCGCCCATCGTCACGGCCGAGGGATCGACGAGCCGCTCGGCGACGAAGCGCGGGTTGAAGTCGACGTCGTGGCCCATTGGGTGGTGACCCATGTGCTCGATACCCCCAGCGAGGACGAGGTCTGCCGCCTCCATCGCGATTTCGCCGGCGCCGGCCGTGACCGCGGTGAGCGCTCCGGCGCACATGCGGTCGACGGCGAAGCCTGGAACGCTGTGCGGCAGCCCGGCGAGGAGCGCGACATCGCGGCCGAGGGTCAGGCCTTGGTCGCCGACCTGCGCGGTGGCCGCCATGACCACGTCGTCGATCCGCTCCGGGGGAAGTTGCGGGTTGCGCCGGAGCAGCTCGCGGACGACCTTGACACCCATGTCGTCGGCGCGCGTGCGCCAGAACATCCCGTTCGGGCCGGCCCGACCGAACGCCGTGCGGACGCCGTCGACGAAGTACACCTCGCGCAGCTCACGCACGCCGAGGAGCCTAGTCAATTGCCACACCCTCGCCACGGTCCCGTCACGCATCCGTGCGTCGGGCCTCGATACGATCGTCGCGGGGAGGAGGTTGGGTATGCCTAAACCAGAGGAGGGCGGGCGGAGCGAGGACTGGACCGCCCACGTGGAGCGCGAACAGGCGCGCTACGCCGACGGGGAGGCGCGGCTCGACGACGCGGCCGGCGACGACGCCCGACAGCGCCAGCTGACGCGGCTCGGCAACGCGGCAGGAGGGGCGGGCCTCGCCCTGCTCATGCAGGGACGGCCCGAGGAGGCCGCGCGGTGGTTCGAGCGCGCCGCCCGCCGCTACCGCGAGAGCTTCGCCGACGCGCCGCCCGGCAGCTGGGGCCGGCCGATCGGGGCGATCAAGTCGCTCGTGCTTGCCGGCGACTGGGCCGACGCCGAAGATGCTGCGCGCTGGGCGCTAGAGGAGGGCGCCGCCGACGCGCAGTCGCCGATTGGCCGCTACGCCGCGGCGCTCGCGCTGCTCGTCCTCGGCCGCGACGGAGAGGCGCGCTCACACGCCGATGCGATCCGGCTCCGCGACGACTTTCCCCACCCGGTCGGAGATGCGCTGGCGCTCATCTCGGCCCAGGACGTGATCGGCTACACCGAAGCGGTCGAGGCAGTGCTCGAATCCTTCGAGACGCGCGACGAGTACCTGGAGGACATGCCGGTCGCGGACACGGTGATCGTGCTGCAGGCGCTCGCTGCCCGCCGCAACCTGGCGGTCGACCTGGAATCCTCGCTTCTGCCCTAGCTAGCCGCTCGTCGGAGGGTGGAACACGGTCGTGATGATGAGCGGCTCGACGTCGGGCTCCTCGAGCTCGCGCGCCCTCTCGGCCAGCTCGGTGATCAGCTCCAGCGCCCGCTCGGGCCGAAGCCGCGACGTGACCTGCGCCGCGCGGAAGGTCCCCGCCGCCCCGTGCTCGCCCCAGCCGCGCTGAACCTCCTCCAGCATCGCTGCGCGCAGGTCACTGGTGAAACCCGAGGCGAGGAGCTCGGGTGCGACTCGCACGGTCCGCGCCACGGCCCGGTACGGCTTCTCGCGACCCTGTCCGCCCTCCGCGAGCTCGATCAGCCCCGCCTTCAGGAGCATGCGGACGTGGAAGTGGAGATGCCCAGGGTCGACACCGAGCTTGTTCGCGAGCTCGCGGTTCGTCAGGTGCTCGTCACTCCCGGTGCCGAGCGTCTCGAGCACCCGAAGCCGGAGTGGGTGGCCGAGCGCCTTCAGCTGCTCGGGCCGCTCGAGTGTGAGCACGTCCAGCAGCGGTCTGGACTGAGCCGCTGACATCGGTGCGATTGTCGCCGGGGCGCCGTGCCTTGTCTAGTGGAGCAATCTCGCAGCGGCGGCGTGATCGGCCACAACTCGCGTGGTTCCGGCGCTCGAGCGGACTAGGCTCGCCGGTGTCGCCGGGTCGGGCGCCCGCCCGAACGCCCGTTCGGCGGCGTCCGCCTTGTCCGCCCCCGTCAGGATGAATACGACCTCCGCGGCCGAGGCGAGCATCGGGATCGTCATCGTCACGCGGTCGACGAACGGCTCGAGCTTGGCCTCGGTCGCCACAGCCCGCCGCTCGCGCTCCTCGAGCGCGGGTGTGTTCGAGAACAGGGATGCGGTGTGACCGTCGGGCCCCACGCCGAGCAGTACGAGATCGAGCCGCACGTCTTTAAGGAGCGCGTCGTACTCATCGGCCGCGGCGTCGGCGCCGAGCTCGCCTCGGATCCGGTGCGTCTCTGCCGGCTGCGCCTCGAGCCGGTCGAGCAGGTTCTCGCGCGCGAGGCGGTAGTTCGAGCGCTCGTCGTCGGGCGGGACGCAGCGCTCGTCGCCCCACCAGACCGACGCCCCGCTCCAGTCCGGCTGCCGCTCGGCCGCGAGCTGGTAGGCGCGGCCGGGCGAGTGCCCGCCGGTGAGGGCCATCGCACGCCCTGCACGAGCGGCCTCGACGAGCGTGTCGGCGAGAATCGAGGCTGCCTGCTCGAGATTGTCGGCGACGACCAGCTCGACGCCGTAAAGGCTCATTCCTGCTCTGCTGCGAGCTCGCGCGAGCGCTCCATTGCCGCCTGGATCGCGTTCAGGAACGCGGCCCGGACTCCGGCGAGCTCGAGCTCCCGGATCGCCCGGATCGTCGTGCCGCCGGGCGAGGTCACCTGCTCGCGCAGCTCGACGGGATGGATGCCCTCGTCCCGCAGGAGCCGGGCCGTGCCGAGCATCGTCTGGACGACGAGCTGCGTGGAGATCTCGCGTGAGAGGCCCAGCAGGATGCCCGCCTCGATCATCGCCTCGGCGAGGAGGGCGAAGTACGCCGGCCCCGAGCCCGAGACCGCCGTGACTGCGTCCATGTAGCGCTCGGGCACCCGGACGACGGCCCCAAGGTGGCTGAGCGCCTCCTCGGCCAGCCGGAGGTGCTCCTCGCCCGCGTGCGCGCCGGCGCAGATGCCGGCGATTCCCTCGTGCACGGTCGCCGGCCGGTTCGGCATCGAGCGTACGACCGGAACCCCCGCCGCGATCTTGCTCTCGATGCTCGAGGTCGGGATCGCAGCCGCGACCGAGAGCACGGTCTGTTCCGGGGTGAGGACGTCGCCGATCTCGCCGAGGAGCGTCTCGAAGTCCTGCGGCTTGACCGCGATCACCACCAGCTCGGCTCCCGAGACTGCCTCGGTGTTCGAGAGGGTTGCCCGCACGCCGTGGCGTTCCGACAGCTCGGCGGCCCGCTCTTCGTCTCTCACGGTGACGACGAGCTCGTCGGGTTTCCGCCAGCCTCCGCTGATCAGGCCGCGCAAGAGCGACTCGCCGATCGTGCCGGCGCCGAGGATCGCTACGCGCCGCTGCTCCACACCCGCGAGTCTAAGCCGCGGCGGTGCCCGGGAGCGAAGCGAGTCCGAGAGCGGACGCCGCGAGCAGATAGACGCTCGCGAGGCCCGCCCATTCGCCGTAGGGCTCTAGCAGCTCGGCGGTCTCCCAGCCTTCGACCCAGCGGCCGCGCATGGCGGAGAGGAGCTTCACGAGCCCGAGGTCGGCCACGAGCCCCCGGTCATAGCGCCCGAGGCCCTGCAGGAAGACCACGCCGACCGACCACGGGCCGAGACCGCGCTCGCGCAGCAGACGGTCTGCCGCTGCCGCGCTGGGCTGAGCTCGCAGCCGCTCGAGCTCGACCGAGCGGCAAAGCCGCACGAGCGTCGCGGCTCGGCGCATCCCGAGGCCGGAGCGGCGCAGCTCCGCTGGGGCGAGGCGGCCGAGGCTCGTGCAGTCCGGAGGCGCGTGGAAGGGCGTGCCCTGCAACTGCGGACCCGTCGCCCGGATCACACTCCGCTCGATTGCCCGCGCGCGCCTCGCCTGGATCAGCTGGCCGCAGACGGCGCGCAGGAGGGCGTGCGCCACGGTCGGCGTTCGCACCGGCCGCAGTCCGCGCACGCGCCGGGTCGCCTCGCCGATCAGCGGGTCGCGGGCGAAGCGCCGCAGGAACTCGGAGTGGTCGTCCTCGAGGGCGAGGACGAAGCGGAGCTCCTCGATCCCGGCCTCGCTCGGAGCCCGGAGCTGGACGGTGCCGTTCGACTGTTGCCAGGCACGTCCCGCGCCGCCGCATGCGAGCGCGGCCACGAGCACGCCGTCGGTGACGGTGCGCGTGGCGTCGCCTGCGTGGCGCAAGGAGAGCCGAAGGGAGAACGGGCCGCGCGGCCGAACGGAGGCCGAGATCACTGCGGGGCGCGGTGTGACTGGGCATCGCCGGCCGGCTCTGCAGCGAGGTCGGCCGCGCGCTCGAGCACCTCGAGCGCCTCGTCCTCGCGGCCCGCCCCGCGCAGGAACTCTCCCCACGAGCGGTACGCCTCGACGTGGTCACGCCGCAGGCCGTGCGCGCCGAGCAGGGTCGTTGCTTCGCCGTAGGCAGCGTCGGCGGCGTCGACGTCGTCGGTGAGCGACAGCCCCTCCGCCAGGGCCCACTGGGCGTTGCCCTTCTCGGCGAGGTAGTCGTCTCCGGCGGCGTCGAGCGCGGCCCTTGCTCGTGCGATGGCCTCGTCGGCCCGACCGAGCTTGACCGCGAGTCTCGCATGGTCGGTGTAGAGATTGGCCCGATCCTCAGGTTCCGGATGCGGGCCGAACAGCCGCTCGGCGAGCTCGATGTGCCGGCGGGCCTCGTCGGTGCGGCCCTGCGAGAGCATGATCGTTCCGCAGAGCAGGTGGGCCCGCCCGAGATGGAGCGTGTCGTCGGTGACGTCGAGGAGCGCGATCGCCCTCCGAATGTAGTCGAGCGCCGCGACGGACTTGCCCTGGAGCTCGGAGAGACGCGCGAGCGACCAGTACAGCCGCACGCGCGAGTAAGCGTCGGTCGGCTCCTCGGCCTTGTCCAGCACCTCGTCGAGGACTTCCTGCGCCCGCTCCAGGTCTCCGCGGTCGGTGAGCGCGTAGCTGAGGTAGCTCGTGAAGCGCAGCTGGGCGGCCACGTCGTCGGGGGCGCTCGCCGCGAGCTCCTCGAGGCAGCGCTCGAACAGCTCGACCGCCAGGTCTGGCCGCCCGCTCGCCGAATAGGCCCGGCCGAGGGTCGCGAAGACATCGGGACGGGCGCTCGGAGAGACCTGGAAGCGCTCGAGGCCGGCCTCCAGCCGCTCGATCGTCGCCGCGGTGCGTCCCGCGCTCGCTGCCGCCAGGCCGAGCGCGATGGTCGCGCGCGCGGCGGCGACGGTGTCGCCGGCGTCCACGGCCTCGTCTCGCAGGACGGCGAGCTTCGCCTCAGCCTCGTCAGGATGTTCTGCCAGACGCAGCTCGAGCTCGGCGTCGGCAATCTTCAGCTCCCGCTCGTCGGTGTCGCGCAGCTCGGAGCCGGTCTCCAGGTAGTCGGCCGAGACTCCCAGCTTCCGCGCGAGCATCCGCAGCGCCTTGACTGAAGGCCGCCGCGCGCCCGCCTCGATGCGGGAGATGTAGGCGTACGAGACGCCCGGGCCCGCGAGCTCACGCTGGGAGAAGCCGCGCTCATGGCGCAGGCGTCGCAATCGCTGACCGATGCTCTCGGCCGGCCCCTCGTGAAACCCGGACGCCACCGAATTCAATCTTGGACTCCGCCGAAGGCACCGTCAAACCGCCTCGGAAGGCGTTTCAGGTCTTCGAGCAGCGCTGGGATAATCACGGCGTGGGCGACGCCACGAAATCGTCGCGCTCCTGGCGGGAGGTCTGGGCCAAGCGCCTGCTCGTCGCGATCTGCGCGATCGTGTTCCTGATCGGGGTGGGATTTCTCGGAGCGGCGTTCCTGCCGCGCTGGTGGGCGCACAGGGTCGGAGGCCAGGTGAACGGGAGCATCGGTGCGGGCGTCGCCCTGGGCCTCTTCTACGGCTTCGTCTTCACCGCGATCCCGCTCGCCATCCTGCGCTTCACCTTCGACAAGCGCCGCGCCTGGTCGACCTGGGGGATCCTGTTCGCGATCGCGATCCTCTTCGCCGTGCCCAACCTGCTCACGCTCGGCGTCGTCCTCGGGAGCGGCAACGCCTCACACGCCGGGGAGCGCACCCTCGACGTCGAGGCCCCGGCGTATCGCAGCGCGGCTCTGGCCGGGGCGATCCTGGCCCTCCTGGCCTTCGCGCTCCTCCAGTACCTGCTCATCGCGCGCAGCCGCTCCCGCCGCGAGCTCGACCGCCTGCGAGAAGAGCTGAAGGCGAGCAAGCAGGAGAGCGCACCGGCACCGAGCTCGCAGCCTCCGGTCGGGCTCCCGCCCGGGCCCCGATAGCGGGCAGTAAGCTGAGTCGGAATGAGCGAAGCCGTCGGAAGGAGCGCGGCGAAGACGAAGCCCTCGATCGATCCTCGCGTCGACATCGGGCACGTCCACCTGAAGGTGGCGGACATCGAGCGCTCGCTCGGTTTCTACCGTGACATCCTGGGCTTCGAGGAGACGCAGCGCTACGGCGACCAGGCCGCCTTCATCTCGGCCGGCGGCTACCACCACCATCTCGGGCTGAACACCTGGGAGTCGCGCGGCGGCTCGTCGCCGCCCCCTGGAACCACGGGCCTCTTCCACGTCGCGATCCGCTACCCGGACCGCCGTTCCCTCGGGGATGCGCTGCGCCGCCTTGTCGACGCGGCGTGGCCGATCGACGGCGCCACCGACCACGGCGTCTCCGAAGCCGTCTACCTCCGGGACCCCGATAGTTAGCATCAAACATCGATTCCGACGTTGCACGCTAGACGGACCACCTCGATGGTAAGCGTGCGTCGATGGGGACTCTGGGGAACGACAGGGATGGTTGTTCTGGCTTGAGCTCCGCCATCGTCAGTACCTCCAGGGGTTAGGCGCCCGGGCGCTGCTTGACCCGCGACGCACCCAAGAGGACGTCGCCGCGCTCGAACAGCGCCAGCGAGAAAATGAAGAGCAGGCGCGACGAGTCCGCGAGCTGGAAGGTCAGCGGAATAGCTGCCAGAGGACAACTACGAGGCAGGCTAGAGGGCGCCTCGAAGTAAGTCGCCTGCACGCGAGCTGGAGGCGACCCGCCTGCTCAGACTGGGCCGTCCGCGCCCGCGATCTGTGGCGTGTGCCAGGCGGGCGGCTCGGGTGCAGGCGAGCCGACTTAGGCTCGCATGCACCGCGAAGACGAGCGGAGCGCGTCCCTGCGCTGCCGAGAGCGGTGACGCTGATTGCTACGTCATTCGGCGGGCCGATTCCGCGCCGCGCGCCAAGGCGTCTTTTACGTCTTCTTTGTTGCCTACGCCGCTTACTTCAGCGAGCTGAGCCGCCTGCAGCCTGTTCTGCTGCTGCGCCGCACCCGCTGTGTCGCTTGCCTTGTCTGCGGCGTTCGAAGCCGCGCGGATGCCGAAGAAGGCGCTAACCGCGGAAGCGATCGCGGTCAAGGCCGCCCCGGTAATAGCGGAGATCGCGGAGCTCGTGTTGTCTGTCTTGCCCTTAGGGATCGCCCCAGGGAGCCAGTGAAACGCCGCGATGGTGACCAAGCAGATGGCGGCCACTGCAACTGCGATGACAGTGACTGCTTGCCAACTCGTCTTCATCGGGACCTCCCGTTTCTGAGGCGCTTCGATCCTATGCCCTTGACGTAAATGCAACAACCCCCGGGAAGGGGCTTCGAACCTCTGGCCAGCTCGACGACGATCCGTCGCGGCTCGACCTCGACGATGCTCGCTCGCTGGCGAGACTCCGACTTCGATCCCGATCACCGCCTAACGCGCGTTCAAGGAGCTGGTGTCTAATCGCGCAGCAGAGCCGGCTACGGGCTAGCCGCGTCGCATAGCGCACGCCACAGCATCGCCCAGCGGCCGGAACGCCCGGCGATCCTCAGCAACGCGGTCCGGCGCAAGATCGGCGGGGCGTCGCGCACCTAGACCTATGACCGGGCGCGAAGCACGGCGCAGGACAAGCAGTGGACGTCATCGGGCTCGCACGTGGCCTCACGCCAGCGGTCGTCTGCTTCGCGGAGAACGTCGACCCGACGAAGCTCGACCCGGAGCATCCCATCAAGCCATAGGCAGAGCCGTTTTTTGTGTCGCCGTTTGGGCAACTATCGGGCAACGCCGACTGAAGACGAGCGAGCCTGGGACTCGCGCAACGAAAAGCCCACAAACGCAGGGCCTTTCAGTCCATCGGGGCGCCGAGATTTGAACTCGGGACCTCT
>DATAOV010000014.1:0-4329 GCA_036265535.1 Gaiellaceae bacterium
TCGAGGGCGGCGTCCTCCACGACCTGATGGACACGCTGCCGCTTTCCGAGAGGTACAGCTACGAGTTCGGCGGCTCGCTCTTCGCGCGGCCGTTCGTGTTCGACCCCGTGCACGTGAACGCAGATTCTTCGACCAGGCGTCCGATCACGACCCGTCGGTCGTGCGGGTGGCGCTGAACGAGGCCCCGGCGGTCGACGCCGGTGGGCCTTACAGCGTCGCCGAGGGTGGCTCGGTCGGGCTGCGCCCCCACCCGCAGCTACGCGCGCCGGGCCGCCGACGCGGACGCTCTCTGCGAGAAGCTGGCACTGCGGCAGCCGGAGACAAGGACATGTGGCTGAAGGCCTACCGCAACCAGGTCGACGCGAAGACCGGGCCTGGGTACGGGAGGTCGTTCACGGCCGAGCAGGGAGGGTTGCTGAAGCTGCTCTCGACCAGGCTTTAGCTACTTCGCGAACTCGATCGCTCGAGACTCCCGGATCACGGTCACCTTGATCTGACCCGGGTACTCGAGCTGGTCCTCGATCTCGCGCGCGATCTCGTGCGAGAGGAGCACCGCCGCGTCGTCGTCGACCTCCTTCGGCCTGACGATGACGCGGATCTCGCGGCCGGCCTGGAGCGCGTAGACCTTCTCGACGCCTTCGTGCCGCGCAGCGACCTCCTCGAGCGCCTCGAGCCGCTTGATGTAGTGCTCGAGGCTCTCCCCTCGCGCTCCGGGCCGGGAGGCCGAGATCGCGTCGGCGGCGATCAGCAGCACCGCTTCGACCGTCTGCGGCTCGACTTCGTAGTGGTGGGCCTCGATCGCGTGGACGACCGCCGGTGACTCGCCGTAGCGACGGGCGTACTGCGCGGAGAGGAGGGCGTGTGTGCCCTCGAACTCGTGGGTGAGCGCCTTGCCGAGGTCGTGCAGCAGGGCAGCGCGCCGCGCGGTCTTCACGCTCGCCTCGAGCTCCGCGGCCATGATCCCCGCCAGGTGCACGACCTCGAGCGTGTGCTTCAGCACGTTCTGCCCGTAACTCGTGCGGAAGCGCAGGCGGCCCAGGATCTTGACCAGCTCCTCGTGGAAGTCGCCGCAGTTCGCCTCGAACACCGCCTGCTCGCCGGCCTGTCGCACGTGTTCCTCGATCTCCGCCTTCGACTGGTAGTACATCTCCTCGATCCGGGCGGGATGGATGCGCCCGTCTTCGATCAGCTTCGTCAGCGTCAGCTTTGCCACCTCGCGCCGGATCCCGTCGAAGGACGAGAGCACGACTGCCTGCGGGGTGTCGTCGATGATCACGTCCACCCCGGTGAGGTGCTCCAGCGCGCGAATGTTCCGGCCCTCGCGGCCGATGATTCGACCCTTCATATCGTCCGACGGAAGCTCGATCAGCGAGACCGTCGTCTCCGAGGCATGGTTCGCGGCCACCCGCTGGAGCGCGTCGGCGACGAGGTTCCGGGCTCGGCGCTTCGCCTCGGCCCGTGCCTCCTCCTCGGCCTGGCGAACCCGTCGCGCGAGCTCGTGACGGACCAGCTCCTCGGAGCGCTCGAGCAGGTGCGTCTTCGCCTCGTTCACGGTCATGCCAGAGATCCGCTGCAGCTCCGCCAGCTCTCGATCGCGCGCCTCCTTCAGCTCTTCCTGGAGCTGTTTCGTGTGTACCTCTCGGTCGGAGACGCCCTGCTCGCGGCGCGTCAGCTCGGTGAGCTTGCCGTCGATGTCCTCCTCCTTGGCGACGACGCGCTCCTCCAGCTTCAGCATCTCGGCACGCCGGTCGGCAACCTCCTGCTCGATCTCGGCTCGGAGTCGGATCGACTCCTCACGCGCCCCGATCTGGGCCTCGCGCCGGAGCGCGTCTGCCTCGCGCTTCGCCTCCGCGACGAGCAGTTGGCGGGTGCGGCGGGCGGCCGCGAGCCGGGATCCTGCGAACGCGTAAAGCGACAGGAAGGCGAGGCCGGCTCCGGCTGCCAGACCTATCGCTACCCCGATGATGACGGCCATGCGCGCTCCCTACCTCTGGCCGGGCTCCGGCTTCCTGCCGGCCGAGAACTGGTTGTCCGCGCCGGAACGCGGTGCTCATCCAGCACCGCTTGCACCGGGACATGCTCGAATCGGGGGGCGGCAAGGCGCGCGTGCCATGCCGTGGCGGATCACCTCACCGCCGGCTGTCTGCTCCCCTCCCTCGCGCTGATCATGGTTGGTATCAAGGTCTAGATCCGATTCGGAAACACGTTAGATGCAGGCAAAATGTTAGATGGAGCTTTCCTATCCTAACGCCGCTCAGGCATCCGGCGCAACGGCTGCCTCGACGGCGTCCTCGTCGAAGCCACGGCGAGCGAGCAACCGCGCGGTGGCGGCACCGGCGCCGCGCCGGGCGACCACCCGTTCGGCGCGGGCGCGCTCCGGCTCGAGCGACGCAACGGCGGTCTCGATCTCGTCCTCTGCGATGCCCTGACGCCGGAGATCGAACCGGATCGCAGCATCGCCCTGGCCGCGCTCGGCAAGCGCCTGCGCGCGGGAGCGCGCGAACCGCGAGTCGTCGACGATGCCCGCGCGCTGCAAGGCCCGGAGCGTCTTGTCCTCGTCCGCCTGGGAGATCCCGCTGCGTCTCAGCCGCTCCCGGAGACCGCGCTCCGAGAAGTCACGCCTGGCCAGCGCCCGGGTGGCAACCTCGAGCGCTCGCGGCGGCTCGGCGGCCATCTAGGCCTTCGAGGCGACCTCTTCCGCCGCCTCTGCAGCCTCGGCCTCGGCTTCCGCTTCGGAAACGGGCTTCCCGTTCGCCTCGGGATCGCCTGCAGCTTCCGGCAGCAGTCTCGCCGAGACGACTTGATCGGGCCCCGCCAGCGCCTGGAGGCGCGCCAGGATTAGCTGCGAGACGTCCGGATGCTCGCGCAGGAACGCGGTCGCGTTCTGGCGACCCTGGCCGAGGCGTTCGTCCTCGAAGCTGAAGTACGAGCCGGACTTCTGCACGACCTTCCGCTCGAGCGCGGCGTCGAGCACCGTGCCCTCCCAGGAGATGCCGGTTCCGTAGATGATGTCGAACTCGGCCTGTTTGAACGGCGGCGCGACCTTGTTCTTGACCACCTTGACGCGCACGCGGTTGCCGAAGGCCTCAACGCCGTCCTTGAGGGTCTCGATGCGCCGGATGTCGAGGCGGACCGACGAGTAGAACTTGAGTGCGCGGCCGCCGGGAGTGGTCTCCGGGTTGCCGAACATGACGCCGATCTTCTCGCGCAGCTGGTTCGTGAACAGGCAGATCGTGTCGGTACGGTTGAGCGTGCCGGCCAGCTTGCGCAGCGCCTGGCTCATCAGCCGCGCCTGGAGACCGACGTGCGAGTCACCCATCTCGCCCTCGATCTCGGCCTTGGGCGTGAGCGCCGCGACCGAGTCGACCGCGACCACGTCGAGCGCACCCGAGCGGATCAGCAGCTCCGCGATCTCGAGCGCCTGCTCGCCGGTGTCGGGCTGCGAGACGAGGAGGTCGTCGATGTTGACCCCGATCCGCTTGGCGTAGGCAGGATCCATCGCGTGCTCGGCGTCGATGAAGGCGCAGATGCCGCCGCGACGCTGGGCCTCGGCGATCACGTGGTAGACGAGCGTCGTCTTTCCCGAGGACTCCGGCCCGAAGACCTCGACGATGCGCCCGCGTGGGAGCCCGCCGATCCCCAGGGCGAGGTCGAGCGAGAGCGAGCCCGTCGAGACTGCGCCGATGGCCACCTGGGCCTGGTCGTTCATGCGCATCACCGAGCCTTTGCCGAACTGGCGCTCGATCTGGCCGAGCGCGGTATCGAGAGCCTGCTCGCGGTCCACCGTCATCTACCTCCCACTGCCACGGATTCGAGAACTTCGTATCGCGCCCCGTCGGGGCGTAGTCGGGAAAGGAAAGCAGCCGCGTCGGACGTCACGAAGGGCGACAACTCGGGCAGCTCCGGCCGCAACCGCGGACGCCGCCGAAATCGCAGCACCGTTACGTGCGGAAGCCATTTCCGTCGCTCGGGCTCGTAGACGCCGATCGCCGCCAGGCGCTCGTGGAGGTCGCCTGCCAGCGCCGCCGCTCGGCCTCCCTCGTCGTCGAAGGTGAGCATGCCGACGCTCCGGGTCTCGCGGTAGCCGCGGAGCGACAAGACGGCCGGCTCGGCCTCCTGACTCGCACCGCGTAGGACGCCGACGATCTGATCGAGCTCCTCCACCGGCCGGTGCCCGAGAAAGGCGAGCGTGACGTGCAGGTGGTCGCGCGGGCTTGGCCTGACCTCCGGCACGTTGCCGAGGGCCTCCTGCTGCCACGCCGCGAGCTCCCCGGTGGTCTCGTCCGGGAGGCGCAGCGCGCAGAAGAGACGTAGCCGCTCACTGCCCTC
>DATAOV010000015.1:0-2306 GCA_036265535.1 Gaiellaceae bacterium
CGGAAGATGATTCCCTCACGGCGGATCCAGTCGAGGATCGACTCCATCGAGTCGTCGATCGAGAGGATGAAGCAGGCGCTGCACTGCGGCTTCTCCTCGAAGCCGACGTTGAACCAGACCGGCGAGTTGAAGGCGGCGTACTGGTTGACCAGGATCGCCTTCAGCTCGGCCTCGAAGGTCTGCGCCTCGTCCTCGTCGGCGAAGTAGCTGCCCTCGCGGCCCCAGGCGCCGATCGTGTCGACGACGCGGCCGATCATCTGCTTGACGCTCTGCTCGCGCTCCGGGGAGGACATGCGGCCGCGGAAGTACTTCTGCGCGACGATGTTGGTCGCGGTCTGGCTCCAGAACTTGGGGAACTCGACGGCCTTCTGCTCGAAGACGGCGGCGTCCTTGCCGGGGATCAACGCGTCACGCGTCTCCCAGTCGATCTCCTCGAACGGGTCGCGATCCGGGATGGTGAAGAAGCGGCGCACGCCGAGGCCGGCCGCCCCGTCTGCGACGGCATTCTCGAGCTGCTCAGCGGTCAGCTCGACGGTCTCCAGCTCCTTCTGTGACGCCATTTTCCGTACCTCCCGGGCTCCGACTAATGGTAGTGATCCGCGCCCGGGCCGGCGCGCCTGCGCGGGTCGAGCGGACCGCTCACCCTAGAGCGGGGGCCGGACGGATCACCGACCGAGGGTGCACCGGCCGGCGGCCGCTCCTGGGGGCTCAGGAGAAGCGCGCCGGCCGGTGCCGCTCGATCAGAGCGTGAGAGAGCTCCCGCTGGCTGTGCGCGAGCTCGAGGCGGTTCTGCTCGAGCCACGCCTGTTCCGCGCCAAACCCCCGCAGCTGCTGCCGCTGGGCCTGCAGCGCGGTGATGCGAGTCTGCAGCTCCTCAACTGCAGCGTGTTGTTCGACCGCTGGGACGGGGTCCATCTCGGCGGGGCTCATAGTCATAGGGTCTCGCGGCTGCCTGTAGATCGCATGTGGAAAGCGGGACGAAATGTGCGCAACGTGCGTGCGAACTTTCCACCGGGGCGCTGTGGAGAAAGGTTGGCCTGTGGATTCCTTCAGACACCCTTCAACTCGTCGAGAAGCGAACGGGTTGCGTCGGTCATGACCAGGTTGCCCTTCTGCTCGTAGAGGGCGAGGGCCTGCTCGAGGACCTGGATCGCCTCATCCGTTCGTCCCGAGAGGCGTAGCACCTCCACCAGCCCCTCCCGGAAGACCGCCTGGTTGTTCAGCTCGTCGGAGCGGTCGATGATGGCGATGGCCTCTCGGGCGAGTACCTCGGCCTCGTCGAACCGTCCCCGCCGCGCCAGCACCTTCGCCTCGACGAAGCGCCAGATCGCCTGCGCGTTGCGGTCGTCCTCGGTCGCGGCGTTCCTGCTGCGCTCGGTGGCTGCTGCCGCCTCGTTGATACGCCCCTGGTCGTAGAGCACGTCGCCGAGCAGCCCGGCCATGGTGGACAGCCAACCCGCTTCGCCGCGCGCCTCGAGCGTGTCACAAGCCCGGGCGAGTTCCCGCTCGGCTGCCGACAAGTTTCCGGCCAGCTGCTCCAGCGGGGCGCTCCAGAACGCAAGCGTGGCGACGTCAAGCGGGCGGCCGAGCTCCTCCAGGTTCGAGCGGGCGCGGGCGAGCAGCTCCCGCGCCTCGTCGAAGCGCCCCTGCATCGAATAGAAACCTGCAACCGACCGAATCGACCACGCCTCGAGCCACTTGTCATCGGCGGCGCTCGCCAGGATCGCCTCCGCGCGCGGGAGGGCCTCCGAGAGTGGTGTCGGGCCCCAGAAGAGGCTCGGGCCGAGGAAGACGAGCGCCTCGGTTTGCCGCCGACGGTCGCCTGCGCGTCGAGCGTGCTCGAGCCCGTGCTCGAGTGCCGCGGCCGCCTTCAGCCAGCTGGCGCGCACGTTCTCGCCTGCCGCGACGAGGAACCACGCTTCGGTCAGACCCTGCTCGTCGCCGAGCGCCTCCAGCTCGCGCACGGCCTCGTGGCCGAGCTCGATCGCCTGCTCGGCGGTGAAGGAAGGGATCATCGTCGCCCGCAACTCCGCGAGCTCGCACTGCGCGCGGAGCTCCAGGGGGCGATCTCCCAGCGCCTCGGCAAGCGCAACCGCTTCCTCGCGCAGGGCGTCGCCTTCTCGTAGCTCCCCGTGGGCCACGAGCCCTCGGGCCAGCTCGAGCAGCAGCTCGACGCCCTCGCGGTCCTTCGGCTCTGCCAGGGAGATCGCCCGCCTGAGCAGGCCGACCCCGCCGCCCGCGTCTCCGACCGCGATCGAACGGCGGCCGGCGGCGGTGAGCCGTCTCGCGGCGCGCGCCCCGAGCTC